>CAZXUA010000001.1:0-79239 GCA_964643755.1 uncultured Desulfatiglans sp.
TTGATACGCTCTATTCAAAACAGAAAGACCAGGGAAAAAATAAACCTATGGGACCAGAGCGTATATCAGTGATAGCCAGAGAAGAAAGCTTACAAAAATAAAACTATAATCACCGGCCTGATCAGCACCTGCTTTTACTCTTTCATCTGTTACATAATCAGGTCCAAATAAGCGAGTTAATAGAAACGATTTTTTATTACTTATCATTGCCATCCTTCCAGAAAAGATCGTTAAGTGTTTTGTTAAGGGCCTTTGAGATGCTTATGCAAAGCTTTAATGTCGGATTATAATTTCCGGCTTCTATGAGACCTATTGTCTGCCTTGTGACATTTACCGCCTTTGCAAGCTCTTCCTGGCTTAGGTTCATTGCGACACGGGCAAGTTTTATTTTATTCACATTCATATTTGTTCTCCGTACAAATATGTAAGATATATATTGCAATATGTCAAATAAATATTTCAAAAAGTAATATAAAAATTGCAAATAAATTTAAAAGACAAAGCAACATGGAGAGTATTGGACAAAAACCTTGCCGTCTGTAGCGGATTATATGGATATTATTAAAGTTAATGTTTAAGGGTGAAACCTGGGTAAAAAGATAGCTACAACCCCTTTTCAACGCATATCTGGAGCAGCACCCCAATGTGATTTTCCATGGCTTTTGCGGCCTCTTCAGGGTTGCGGTTTTTAATTGCCTCGAATATGGTTATGTGCTGATCAAAGGTCATCTCATCCAGTTTCTGGTCTTTTATAAGGGTAGGGAAGGCAAGGTTCATGCCGTAATACAGTACATCATAAAAACTCTTCATTAGGTGCACATGAACAATATTTTTTGCTGCATAGGCAATATTCATATGAAAGCTCAGTTCATTATCAAGGTTTCTTTCAAGGTTCCTTGCATCAAGCAGCCTGTTAAGGCTCTGCTCTATTATCCTGATATCCTCTTCAGTTGCCCTCCTTGCTGCAAGGGCAGCGCTGCTTGATTCAAGCACAAGCCTAACCTCAAGCAGGTCAACAATGGTGAAGTCCTGGCCGTTCAGCAACTGCAAAAGGGGTTTGTTGTTTTTTCTTGTATCTTCGCCCAGCACAAATGTTCCGACACCCCGTCTGCTTTCTATAAGCCCCTGGTCAATAAGTTTCTGCATGGCCTCCCTTACTGTCGGTCGCCCGACATTAAGCATCTGGGCCATCTCCCTTTCTGAGCTGAGTTTTTCCCCTGCACGGAGTTCACCCCTGTAAATCATATCCCTTATCTGGGAATAGACCTTGTCTGACACCTTTACTGATCTTATTGGTTTAAGCATATATACCTCAAGTGGTTTAAGCTGGTATTACCACATTACCAATTTCAGGTCAACCGGATTTTCAACATGGAGTTTTAATGCTGTAACATCTATAATTCCTTGACTAATCAAAATCAGGCCGGTATTATTCAAAAACTTTGTGTAATCTTACCGCATTACCACAAAGCTTAAAAATATATTATTTTTCACTCGTAAAAAGATTACCCAGAGAGGAGTATAAGAACATGGGCGCCAATGAAATGAAAAAAATGTGCACTGATGAGGCAGGAAAAGAGGTCGTGCTTCAGGGCAACATGGCATTTGCTGTCGGTTGTGTCAGGTCAGGTATACACGGTGCTGATGGATACCCGGGCACGCCCAGCACAGAGGTTATTGACAGGGGCTTAAGCGAAGTCCAGGATATGATCCATGTCGGCTGGTCTGTGAATGAGGCTGTTGCCGCAGGTGTGGGATTTGGTTATACACTGGCAGGCGCTGATGTTGTTGTAACCATGAAGATACCGGGGCTCTTTCAGGCAGGTGACATCTTTACCAGTGCATCATTTTTTCAGGATAAGAGGGGTGCTCTTATCTATTTTATTGCAAGTGATTTCACACCTAGCTCAACACAGCATCTTGTTGACCCCAGATACCTGTTCAAGACATGCATGGTTCCTGTTATTGAACCCAGGACACACCAGGAGATGATGGATGCACCAGGCTTTGCAGCAGATATAGGCAGAAAATTCAATACCCCTGTTGTTATCCTTGCAAGCGGCAACCTTTGCCACAGTGAAGGTCTTGTAAGGCTGAACGAGATTAAAAAACGTGATCTTGTTGAAATACCTTCCAATCTCTCACGGTTTAATCTGTTACCGGCCATGGCAAGGGAAAATTATGACTCTGTTATAGACCAGAGGATGCCCGGCCTGGAAGAATTTGTTGAAAATTCATCCATGATTGAGTGGACAAAGGGAGGCGGCAAAAAGGGTATTATTACATATGGCATGAATACAGCCTATGTAAAGGAGGTTCTCGATCTATTCAATCTTGATGTGGATGTGTTGTCCATCCCAATTACAAATCCCCTTCCAATTAAACAGCTCAGAAAATTCTATGATGCAATTGATGGCGATGTATATGTGATAGAGGATGGTTACAAATACCTTCAGGAGGAGTTGGAAAGGGCGGGCATGAAGGTAATCGGGAAGGAAAGATATACAAAGATTACCGAATGGTCACCCGCTCTCATAGCTGAAAAATTCGGTTTTGATATCGCAAAGCCAAAGGAAAAGGTAAAACCCGTGCCAAGGCCGCCAATGATCTGCGCCGGATGCCCCTATACACTTTTTGGTGGTGTAATAGCAAAGATGAGAAAACAGGGCAATATAGAGAATGTATTTGGTGACATAGGCTGCAATGCGCTATTGTACTTTATGAATGCCCTTGAAACAGGTCTGGCAATGGGTGCGAGTGACAGCCAGAGACAGGGTTTTGTATTAATCAAACCTGACAAGGCAGCCAAATGCATAAGCATTATTGGTGACAGCACAGAATGCCATTCAGGTATGGATGCCACACGTAACGCAGTATACAGAAGGATACCAGGTGTCAAGGTTGTGCTTGATAACTACTGGACTGCAATGACAGGCGGTCAGCCGGCGCCCAGTTCTCCTGTTAACCTTGCTGGTCAGGAGAGCATGTATGATCTTGTAAAGGCCCTTGAGGGAAACGGCAACAGGGTGCTTGTTGCAAGCGCATATGAAAGAAAAGAGATACAGAAGACCATGAAAGAGGCCCTTGAATTTGCTGAAAAGGGCGAATTTGTGGTTGTTGTGATAAGAGGGTGCTGTGTCAAACAGCAGCCGAACTCCAAAAAGGCGATACGGCTCAAGATCAACCATGATAAATGTAAAAAGTGTTATTCATGCCTCATGTGTGCGGGTATAGAAAAGGGCGTGGATGAATTTCCATTATACAACACCCTCTGTTCTGGTTGTGCTGGCGAAAACCCGGCATGCCTTCAGATGTGCCCGTTTGATGCCATTGAGTTCCTTGGCGAGGGTGAAAACAAGACAGAAGAGGCAGGGTACTTTCCAACCCCGCCTGAATTTGTTATGCCAAAGTACAGCATCTCTGATTTTCCTGAAAGGCTTACACTTGCTATAAGGGGTGTTGGCGGTCAGGGCAACCTCTTCTTTGGCAGGGTCATGACACAGCTTGCATTTGTTGCAGGTTACTCAAAAACAAACATAGTAAAGGGTGAGACACACGGCATGGCCCAGATGGGCGGCCCTGTTATAAGCACCTTCTCATGCGGCAAGGTGCACAGCCCTGTGCTCTTCCCGAAAAGCGCTGACTGTATTATCACCATGGAGGTAAGCGAACTATTAAGGCCCGGTTTTCTTGAACTGTTAAGGGATGGCGCAACAATACTTATATCAAAGACAAAAATCATACCGCAGGTTATTACCTATGAACAGTATCCCACTGAAGCGGATATTGCAAAGGCTGTTCAGGGTTTTAAGGTGGTTGAGGTGGATATACTTTCAAAGGCGATTGAGATAGGCGACCCCACAGGCAAGATAGCCAATGTGGTTATGATAGGGGTAATGAGCAGGCTTTCACCATTTGATAAATTCCCTGTAGAACTGTGGCTTAAAGCCATCAAGAACGTAAGCCCTAAACCTGCTATATGGGCAGGTAACTATGCTGCATTTATGGCAGGAAGGAATCTTATATGACAAGGAATCTTTACAAGCTGCTTTTTCATCCTGAGAGCATAGCGGTAATAGGGGCCAGTAATGAAAAGCTCAAGACAGGCGGAAGGGTAACAGATAACATAAAATCCAATGGTTATACCGGAAAGCTCTGGGCAATAAACCCTAAGGCGCCTGATGTAATGGGGCTGCCGACATTCAAGAGTGTGGCTGATCTGCCATCTGCCCCTGATCTTGCCTATATAGCCATTCCTGCACCATTAGTGCGCGCAAGGCTTGAAGAGCTGGCTGCAAAAGGCACAAAGGCAGTTATCATTCTTACCGCAGGGTTTGGTGAAAAGGATCAGAAGGGTAAGGAAGAGGAGCAGAGATTCCTTGAGATAGCAGAAAAGAACAATATGACGCTTATTGGGCCAAACTGTTCAGGCTTTTTAACCACATGCTATTCTGGAAAATTTGCAGGACTTATACCCAGGCTTAAAAAGGGGCAGATAGATATAATTAGCGGCTCTGGCGCCACAGTAGATTATCTCATGGAGCAGGCCACAATGAGGGGGCTCTTATTCAGTAATGTAGTAAACATGGGTAACTCCATACAGATTGGTGTTGAGGACATATTTGAACTGGTGGATGAAAACTATGGCACTGAGAATTCAAGGCTCATCCTCATGTATATGGAATCGGTCAAAAAACCGCAGAAGCTACTCAAGCACGCAAGAAGCCTGACGAAAAAGGGGTGCACAATTGTTGGCATAAAATCGGGTGTTACTGCTGCAGGTGAAAGGGCTGCTGCAAGCCACACAGGGGCAATGGCCTCACCTGACACCGCTGTTCAGGCGCTCTTTGACAAGGCAGGTATCATAAGGGTACAGAGCAAGGCAGAGCTTATAGAGATTGCCTGCACCTTTAATGCCCTTAAAGGGCTTATAACCGATTACAGGGTATGTATTGTTACAGATGCGGGCGGTCCTGGCGTTATGCTCTCAGATGAACTGGGCAGGCAGGGGCTCAAGCAGCCTGTTCTTACCAAGGAGACACAGAGGCGCCTCTCAGAAGTGCTGCCACCTGAGGCGGCTATCGGAAACCCGATTGATACACTTCCGAGCAGAACACCTGAGCAGATGGAGAAGATATTCCAGATACTGAATGAAACAGAAAAGGATAATATAGATGTGATCTTTGCCATAACAGGCAACTCAGGCATGACAGATAACTGGAAACTGTATGAAGCCATCATGAAGGCCATGGATGAAGGTTCTATCCCTGTTATTCCCATTATAAGTTCAGCCAGCACATGCCGTGACATGATAGATAAATTAAGGGATGCTGGCAGGATAATATTCCCGGATGAGGTGCCGGTAGGCACATCCCTTGGCAGACTGAGCCGCAAACCGGTTTTGGCTGAACCAATGGAGTTGCCTTCTGATTTTGATAAAGCAAAGATAGGGAACATCCTTAAAGAACAGGGCGAACAGCTTGATCCTGATGCGGTAAAGGGGATCATGGCCGCTACAGGTCTTAAACTCCCGTTCCAGGCAGATGTATTTGATAAGGCAGACCTTAAAGTCGCATGTGAAAAGGCAGGGTACCCCTTTGTCATGAAGGTAATTGGTCCGCTTCACAAGAGTGATGTGGGCGGCGTAAAGGTGGGTATAACTGATTATGAAAAGGCCATTATAGCATTTAATGAACTCATGAAAATTAAGGATGCAAAAGGTGTCCTTGTACAGCAGATGATAGAGGGCACAGAGGTTATCATTGGGGCCAAAAAGGAAGAGAGGTTCGGCCACCTTATCATGTTCGGCCTTGGCGGTATCTATACCGAGGCATTAAAGGATGTAAGCTTTGCCCTTGCGCCCTTAGGTATAGAAGAGGGTATCTCCATGATCAACAGGATAAAGACCCTGCCGATACTAAAAGGCATACGCGGCCAAAAGGGTGTTTCGCTTGAGGTGCTGGCTGATTACCTGGCGAGGTTAAGTCTGCTGGTGCATCACTTCCCGCAGATAGAGGAGATAGACCTTAACCCTGTAAAGGGGTATGGGAAAGAGCTCTATGTTGTGGATGCACGGATAATAAAGGGAAAATAATACATAAAAAAGTTTTAGCAATGTGGGGGCCTGTGTGCCTGCCCGGTACTGACGATTCATGTCTCCAAAAACAGGGAGGACACTTAGGGCCGCCACTACAGTAACCGGGTGTCATCCCCGCGCTGGCGTGGATCCAGTTTTTATGACAGATATAGATTCCAGCCGAAGTTTATCCCGCACTTGATACGGGACGCGAATGAAATGTTTGGTGGCTTTTCTTAATTCATCTGAAAAAATTGCAGGGTGGCATTCCTGTCCCGCCATAGCTTGAACGTTTTTGCGACGGCGGATTACATGCCACCTCTTTTTTGGTGGGATATAAAACCCAATGTTGTTGAATTAAGATTATTAATCGTCATTCCCCGACTTGATCGGGGAATCCATTTGTTTTTGCTTTTTAATACCTAAAGTGGATCCCCGCCTTCGCGGGGATGACGAAGAAGCCGAAATGCTTGTGCGGTTTTCTAAAGTCAACAGTATTAGGTATAAAACCCCACCCTACGAAAGCAAATATAGCTCATTTCAAATATTCAATAAGCGCTGCCATTGCATCTGTCTCAGTCTTGCCGGACAGTGCCCTTCTGAGGCTTACCATTTCATTATACTCCTCAGTTGTAAGCAGGAGATGCTCCTTTCTGGTTCCTGATTGCTGGATATCTATGGCTGGCCAGAGCCTCAGTTCAGCGCATCTCTGGCTTAACACCAGGTCCATATTGCCTGTGCCTACAAACTCCTGATAGATAATATCATCCATCCGGCTCCCTGTATCAATAAGGATTGTGGCAAGGATTGTAAGCGACCCCCCATTATCTATGTTTCTTGCTGCACCGAATATCCTCCTGGGCATCTCCATTGCGTTTGCACCGAGCCCGCCCGTGAGAGTCCTACCATAACTCCTGGTATCAGCATTAAAGGCGCGTGATAAGCGGGTGAGTGAATCGATAAATACTACTGCATCTCCACCTGCCTCTGCTATACGTGTTGCAATATTTATAGTCATGCGGGTCATGCGCAGATGTTGCGCAATACTCTCATCAGCGGAGGATGAAAGCACATGGGCCTTTTCCAGGGCCCGCCTGAAATCTGTAACCTCCTCAGGCCTTTCATCAACCAGCAGCACAAATACCGAAACATCCGGGTGATTCGTTATAATAGAGCTTGCCATGTGCTTCAGTATTGTTGTTTTACCGGATTTTGGAGGCGCAATGATAAGGCCGCGTTGTCCCTTGCCGATTGGCACAATTATATCAAGAGCCCTTCCCATGACATCATCAGGTCCCTGTGCGATATGGAGCCTTTCGGATGGGCTTATGCTCACAACATCTTTCAATGACACGATTTTTGCGTATTCTTCAAAAGGTCTGCGATTAATCTTTTCTATTACATCAAGTTTCAGATTTCCCTTACCAGCCTCATTTATTGCACCCGGGCCTTCAAGATAGACACCTTCCTGAAGATTGTATTTATAAATAAGGTCTGGCGCGACAAAAACATCATCCGTTCCGGGTTTGAAATTATTCTCAATGGTTCTTAAAAAGCCATATTTTCGTTCAAAGAGTTCGAGGTAGCCTGATGTCATATCCATATTTATACCCTGTAAGATATTGCTGTTTTGTCATTACAGTTAACATGAAATGGGTATTAATATCAAAAATATTCTTCATTAAAATAAAAACATTTGATCTGAAAAACATCTCATCATGCCCTATAATTAGGTCACTGGTGGTACGACCATCATAATATATCCTTTAGATGATGGTGTGGTTAAAGGGGAAAATGGGGCGACTCTATTTTCATGGTAATAAAATCATAGAGACGGGTTTTAAATCCGTCTCTACATTATAAAATAAGAGTTGGCTGAAAGCTGTTCCGCCTTCGTATAAAACTATGGCGGGACAGGTCGCTGACTGCTAATAAACTATCTAGTGTCCATCCAAAAACTGTAGTTTTTGGATTCAAGCTGTCAGCAATCAGCATTCAGCTTTCAGCAAAAGACTTTCAAATCAAAGATTTAGCTGACAGCTGAATGCCCCATCCACAATTTGCCTCTTTCTGGATGGACACTATCTATTATCACCGTCCAGAAAACCGCCAAGTGCACCCAGTATAGACCCTTCGCCTTTACTTCCTCCGCGCTGGGGCGCTGCCTGGAGCATACGGCCTGCAAGCCTGGAGAATGGAAGCGACTGGAGCCATATCTTACCCGGCCCCCTTAACACAGCAAAGAATAGACCTTCACCGCCAAAAAGCGCAGTCTTGATATTTCCTGCCTGCTCTATATTAAAATCAACAGTCGCCTCATATGCTACAACACAGCCGGTATCTATATGAATAACCTCTCCTGACCCGAGCTGTTTTTCAACTATTGTTCCGCCAGCATGTAAGAACACCTGACCATCGCCTTCAAGTTTCTGCATTATAAAGCCTTCACCGCCAAAAAGGCCGGTAAGTATCTTACGCTGGAATGCAATACCCATAGAAACACCACGTGCCGCGCACAGGAAACAGTCTTTCTGGCATATGAGCCTGCCATTTACATCAGTAAGTTTAACAGGGATTATGTTACCGGGATAGGGTGCGCCAAATGCTGCTCTTGCCTTACCCTGCCCGGTGTGGGTAAAGAGTGTCATAAAGAGGCTTTCACCTGTAAGGAGCCTTTTACCAGCGCCCATGAGTTTACCCATAAAACCGCCCTGGTTATCACCGTGTGAACCATCACCGAATACTGCCTCCATCCTGATGCATGGTTCTTTGTACATCATGGCGCCAGCCTCAGCTACAACGCTTTCTCCCGGATCGAGCTCTATCTCGACAAACTGCATCTCAGAGCCAATTATCTTGAAATCAATCTCATCGGCCATTGATCTTGATGCTGGCGGTACAGGCGGGGTCATAACCTGTGAAGCTGTCTGGCTTAGTTCTGCAACCTGGCCTATGGGCAACCAACCAGTAAAACCCTCTCTCCAACAGTGACCGTTCGGGTTCGTTTTTACAACATCCCTTGCCTGGGCCAGATCAAATGGCCCCTGCTGCTTTCCATCATAACTTAAATACCATTGTGTCATAATTGCTCCTATATATTTATATTTAACTCATTATGTATCTGATTCCTGACAGCCTGATCCAGTCCCATTTTTTGAGCAAGGTTATCCAGGTATCTCTTTTCTTCCTCTGTGTCCATTTCTATTGCCATAAGAGAGACTGTATAAACCTCTCTTGCCTGTTCAGTGGATTTGACCTGTGCGGCTATTTCTTCAATAGTGCATGGAGATGCCAGTTCTTCTTTGATAAACTCAAGTTCCTCATCGCTCAAATCAACAGATTTAAGTTTGTTAATAATGTTTTGCCTTTCATTTGCATCTATATACCCGTCAGCAGCAGCAGATGCTATCATGGCACGAATGAGAAGCACAGCATCCTCTCCCCTGTCAGCAGCAGATATTGGGCCGGCTGGTGGAGGCGGTGGCGGTGTGGCTGTTGATGCATTGGAAAAGGGCGGTGGAGCCATTTTACCCGGAGGCGGTGGCGGAGGAGAAAAAGAACCTCCTGCATTGGAATTTGCTGGCATATTACCACCTGAAGAGGCCTGGCCCTGTGCGTTATTCATGAAATGCTCTACAGCAGCAAATGCAACCCCAATTAAGCCAATGCCTATCTGGGCCTTATTACCAAAGCCCAAACCTTTCATGCCAATACTTTGCTTTAACATACCACCAAGTAGTTTTTCTGCGTTAAACATATGATTCCTCCAGTTTATAAACTTCTTTTATAACATAGATACTATGTGGCATTCCTGTCCCACCATAGCTTGAGTGTTTTTGCGACGACGGATTATATGCCACCTTTTTTTCGGTATAGTATAAATAATAATGTTAAATTAAGGAAAACAAACTGCCATGTCGGCTTAATCTTCATCCCCGCGAAGGCGGGGATCCACTTTATATCTTATAATGCAAGATCAAATGGATGCCCGCCTGCGTAGACATGACGACCTATTTATCTTAATTCAACAATATTGGGCTCTATCCCCTTCTTGTCCTGTCAAAGCTGAAAAGCGATAGCAGGAGGACCCGTGAACCCATGAACCCTCGACCCCCTGGACCCTTTCTATCCTCTACCTCCAGTCATCTATTAACGTACTTCCACCCATCATTCCGGCACCCAGCATAAAGTCTGTAACAAACCATGTGGTCTGGGTTCCGCCACCGGTAACAATTATTTTAACTGACTGTGGCTGGAATGGTTTTGTCTTTGCACCTGATGGATACTGCTCTTTTTCCACGTTATCAGCAAACCATTTGCTCAGCTCATCCTTTGTATTAAAACCATAACTCTTTTTAAGAAGATCAGCAACAGTCGGATCCATAATGACTGTTGAAGATCCCATTACCAGAGCCTTCATGTAATCGCCCATTATCATATGGACAGGGTGTTCCTCAACCGCCATTATTACGCTTGAGATATATGACCAGCCTGTCCCAACAGATAAAACACTCTGGTTGGGTTTAAAACCCATCTGTACATGGAAGGGCTGCCAACCCTGAGGCATGGCCTCTTCGTTTTCAGCGATGCAGACATTATTATACTGCATGGTGCTGCCAAGGGTGCTCCATGTGGTCTTCCCGCTGTGCAGCCCGCCGATGGTCTTGGACATGATGGTGTAACTTCGCCCAATAACCGCATTGGCCTCATTATGCGGCCCCATGACATTTGTTTTGTAGTTCATGTTTATTTCATCTCGAATCGGGCCGTTAACAAGTATCATGTTGGCCATAGATGAGGTGGAGTTGCCAAAGGGCACATGGTTGGCAAGGGCAAGGATTACCGGGAGATATTCAGGTTTTGCCCCTGACATAACGGCACATATGGCAACCCTTTCTACAGTAACCTCACGCTTTCCACCGGGCCAGTCCAACGTCTTTATGACCTCATCACGCTTATGAGATGTCCCTTTGAGCATTTCTGCAACCCGTTCTTCTGTCGGTAATATGATAGGAAGATAATCTGTCCAGTCCTTATCCTTAAACAACCTCTGAAGGTTTTCCTCTGTGTCTGGCCCGAGGGTGCGGGACTCAACAGGCTCTGCTGCTACTTCGTCTGCCGGCGCAGGGCCTTTATACTTTTCCTTATCAGTGAGAGGTACTGTAAGGGCATCTATAAATGCCTTCATCATGGGTTTACCACTCACAACATCATTAGCCTCAAAGACATACTTATGGTGAACAGACTGTGGCTGCCCTGCAACCGGGAATGGGAAAGATATATACCTTATGGGCGAGCCATTCATATATTTAAAATCGTGGTTAATTGCATAATTAATTATATTTGCTGCTGCGCTACCTACAGCAGGGATGCCAAAATCCTGTTCCAGTGTTCTTGAAAATCGGCTCACGGCCGATGTGCAGCTGTCTCAACCTGCAACCCCGATCAGGGCAGCATGCCCCTTTTCCTTGATCTCCTTCCACAACTCAGGCTGATCCTGCATGTATGAGCCTTTAATGCTCCTTATCTCTATATTTACATTGGGCATGTTCTGGCTGAACCATGCCTTCATCTCTCTATAGATGCTTGGGGCTGCACCAGGGCCACCCCAGCCGATATCCACCAGGAAAATGGTTTTACCATCAAGGGTATCAAGCCTTGGAATGAGGGGTATCCGGTCTACCATCCTGTTTGGCGGGGTCGGGTTTAGTACAGTAATTTTTTCTGAAGAATATGCTGCAAAACAGACAGCGGTGAGAATAAAAATAATTGAGGGCAATATCTTTCTGGTCAATTTGCATCTCCTTTTATAAGGTTGCTAATTTGTTGATAATAAAACCCTTTTAATCTGAAGAATATATGGGGATGTTATTTCTGTGTCAATATGGAAAATATGGGAATGACAAAATGAATAAAGATCGATTATCAAACTGGGCAAAAATGGTTTGCTCAGGCAGAAATGCCAATGTTTTGATTATGGCCCAAGGCTCAAAGCACAAGGAAAACAAAATCATAAGCAGGGGAGGACCTGCGTGTCCTCCCGGTATTTGAAGGTTATGGCCACCTGCACTATTGCTTTTAATTAAAAAAGCTCTGGATTCCACATTCGAGCCATAGAATTACGAATGTGGTGAATAGTTGAATTTGGTAAAAATATTTGATTAACCAACTACCTGGTGTCCATCCAGAAAGAGGCAAATTCTTGATGGGGCTTTCATCAGTCAGCGCTCAGCTGTCAGCTAAATCTTTGATTTAAAAGTTTTTTGCTGGAAGCTGAATGCTGATGGCTGACCGCTTTAATCCAAAAACGACAGTTTTTGGATGGACACTACCTAGGGTATTGAACTCAACCTTTTAAAAAAATATAAACTGTTGAACAAGGATATTGTTTTATTTATAACTGATGATATAACATTCAGAAAGTAACAAATTTCGGGTGGAGCTTTCAGTGATCAGAGTTCAGAGAGAGCTTTGTCCTTGATAGTATTAATTTTTAACTTTCATCAAGAAACTCGCGTTATTAGATTGACTCTTTCTTATGGATCTCTTTTAAGGTCTCAAGAAATATTGAAACAGTCGGGGTAAATATTCAATGAAAAGTATTATTCAAAAGATATCGACCAGAACCGGAGCTGTCAAGCTTTCAATAGTCGTAATAATCTGCCTTATTATCCTAAAGGTATGTATCTCCATAATTTCCCGCAGTATAAGCATTTCTGCCCAGGCTGCTGACAGCCTGCTCGATATCTTTTCAACTGTCATTACTCTTATTGCGCTTAACATGTCTGCGGCACCGGCTGATGAGGAGCATCCATTTGGTCATGGCAAGGCAGAAGGACTCGCTGCTCTTGTTCAGGCAATTCTTGTGCTTGGCGCAGGGATTTTCATTATCTACTCTTCAGTTCAGCGCATTCTTAATGGTATAGTAATAAGACCTGATGAAGGCATTGCGGTAATGGTTATTTCAATAGTTGTCAGTTTTCTTCTTTCCCGCCACCTTCATAATGTTGCAAGGGCAACAGGCTCTACTGCTATTGATGCTTCGGCTAAGAATATCAGCGCAGATGTTTATTCTGCTGCAGGGGTGTTAATTGGTCTGATTATGGTACGTATTACAAAGGTAGCTATTATAGACCCGATTATTGCCCTTATAATGGCAGCCTTTGTTTTAAAGGCAGCATATGAGGTAACACACAGGGCAATCCACGAACTTATAGATTACGCATTACCAAAAGAAGAACAGGCTATTTTAGAAAAGTGCCTCGGTGAACATGATTCACTGATTTGCGATTATCATGCAATGCGAAGCAGACGGTCAGGGGATGAAAGGTTTATTGATCTGCATATTGTGATGCCGCGTAATTTAAGTTTTGAAGATTCACATGCCATGTGCGATCACCTTGAGAAGGATATTAAAACTGGGTTGAAAAGCGCCAATGTGATAATACATGCGGAACCATGCAGTTCAAAGGATTGTCCAAAGTGTTCTATCCCTGCCTGTGATATACGATCTGCCTGAAATTCTTACCCTTTATCATGCATAAGAGTGCTACAGCAAATAATTCATACCCTCATCGCACCTTAAGCAAACGGAGTGACCTGACCACCAGGAAAAATCCCATCCTTGCCATATTCACCCTTTATGTGCACATGCAGAAGACTCCTGCATCCCATCTTTGTCCCCAGTTCACTTATAAAAGGTGCACCTGAATCTTTTGAAATAAGGTTATACTGGATCATGTACATGGCAAGTGGCCCTGTTGAACTCCCGGTTGCAGGCTCTTCAAGGATCATGAATTAAAGAAGCATGTATAGAAGTATTCTTTTTAGAAGGGATTAACTGCTAACACTCCACGATATGTTTGTCCCTGAATATTGTAGACACGATATAATTCATCCCGCGACCATTTTTGATTCCCTACAGATATGCCTGTGCCGATATAGTAACACGAATCTCGTCATCAAGTTCCAGCCCACCAGCGTCTTCCCAGTATTTTTCAGCGATAAACACCTGTACCAATGCACGCAAATGAGCCTGCTCAGAACTATCCAGCATGCAGTAATGGGCAATATTGCGGGTGATCATGGCTTCCCACGAAGCAGGAAAAGGGGCCTCAGCAAGTTTTTTTCTGCGAAGGTCGCTTAACCAGTTAAACAATTAAATTTACTTTGTCCGTAGATCCCGGCTTCAGGCACCGAATCGAGTTGAAGCGCGATTCGTTACGCATATGTTCCTCTGTATGGTTGTTCCTTTTAGCTATTGACTTTCAATTGGAACATTTATTTCTATCAAAGAATCTTTATTGTTCCATCTAAATCTATTATCATAGCGTTCAAAATAAATAAAATCCTTACTTATTCTTACAGGTTGTTATATGGAATTACATTTTTTAATATATGATTTATAGTGGAGGACAATTGATTCATATCTCCTAAATGATCATTTGTTAAGTAATGGCTTTTTAATATATTCATTTCTATGAAACAACTTCAGAAAACCTTACCTCCGGGAAGTGAAAGAGATACCTTGAATCGCTGAGTTGGGCATTATGAGTGATGGGGCAGGGAGCCGCCCAGCTCATAAATGATTTTCATATCGGTATCTGGAAAGATCATCTCTGCTTTATTGAGGAGCTCAATAAGGGCAGACAGGGTTTGGTTGGTCGCTGGCCTTGAGGCATAATGCACACGAACCTTTCTCTCCTCGCGGAAGTGTGGGTTGTGATAATCCTTTAACCTATTGAAATGTCATCATTTGGTGATTTTGGCAATATTGCTAAATCCGCCAAATTCCGATTTTAAAAACTGTAATTGATGATTTAAATGGTAATAACCGAAAACGTGCTTTCCCCAAATAGCATGCCTTTGGTTACAAAACGAGGTAACCATGCCGATAATTATGATCTAAAATGATTGGGGTAAGCCTTTTTAAAAAATAATGCAGATCATATAGGAGTCTGGTCGTGACTCATATTTTTCAACCAACAGACAAAGGCAGGATTGACTCCAACATTAATCTATTAACGCAGAGCGTTAAGAGAAAGAGGTTCCCATGGGAACCAGGAGAACAGAGACCGTTGGAAACAGGCAAACTACTAAAAACAAGCTTACAAGACTGGATTCCCCGACCCGGGTCGGGGAATGACACTAAGGTCAGTTCATCAAGCAGATTTACGAGATTTTGAATTTGTCGTGTTACGTTCCTCAACCCGACCTGCAAGGCTGAAAGCTGATGGCTGATAGCTTTCATTATGTCCCCTCGATCATGTACTCTCTGAACTCATCGAGCTCTTTCCCTGTGCTCTTAATGATCTCCTTTTTACCATTATGGATAATCATCAGCTCTATCTCATTCATCTTTGCATCACTGTAGGATGCGGTTATGGATGCGGCAAGCTTATCTGTCTCAGGGGTTCTTTTACCTGCAACATACACAACAGGCCCGGGTACTGTGACAGTATTTATGGTGTAGCCGTTTTCACCTGCGAGTTCTAGTATTCTCTCATTTTCCTTCATGTCCCTACCTACAACCATCTTCAGATCAGGATTAATGCGGAAATGTCTGCCAACCTTTAAGAGCTCTATCTCATTTCTGTTTAGGTCAGGGCTGTTATCGATAAGGTCCTTGAACCTCTTGCAGAATATCGGGTCTGTTAAGAGGCAGCCTCCGCCTGGTGTAGGGTAATGTTTTACACCAAGCTCTTTTGCGAGTTTTATCTGCGGTTTTCTGGAGCGGCCGGATAGCCTGAGCAGGCTTATATCCCGTACCCAACCATTTATTTCAGGTGTGGTCTTTTCAAGTAACTTTGCAGAAAGGGGCCTTAACACTAAGCCCTTCATGGTACTTGTCTTTTCAACCGCTGCAAGGGCTGATTTTTGCTGTGACATTGGCCTCTGGCCCAGCACCTCTCCGCTTATTAAAAATGATGCGTTCTCCTCTTTCAGCATTTCTCCTGCAATCTTAAGCATGAGTGCATGGCAGTCTATGCACGGGTTCATATAGCCGCCAAAACCATACACAGGAGCCTTGAACATGGGGAAATATCTGTCCGTGATATCGACAACTTTTAAGGGGAGATTATTTTTTTCGGCGGATTCAATTGCCTTATCAGGGCTAAAAAAAGGGGTGGTAAAATTGATAGGTAAAACATCCACCCCTGACAGCATTACAAGCTTTACTGCGAGGATGCTGTCAAGCCCTCCGGAAAAGATGGATAGCGCCTTCATGCTAGAGGCCCATTTCAGCGAGCTTTTTTATGGTCTCTTCCTGTTTTTTTGTAAGGCTCTTTGGAACTTCTATACTGATGCTGACATAGGCATCGCCACGGTCAACGCCGTTCATGCGAGGTACACCATAACCCTTGAGTCTTAGTTTAGCATTATTCTGTGTCCCTGCAGGCACCTTTAGTCTTAAGGTCTTTTTATCTATGGTTTGTACCTCTATCTCTGTGCCGAGCACAGCCTCTGTATATTTTATGCTCTTTGTCATGGTGAGATCATCACCGTCACGTTTAAATACCGGGTGATCCATAATCCTTACCTGTATGTAAAGGTCGCCATTCGGGCCGCCGTTTATACCGGGGTTACCCTTGCCGGCTAATCTTAGTTTTTTCCCGGTGGATATGCCTGCAGGTATCTTTACAGATATCTTTTCCTGCTCAGAGTTATCCTTTCGGTATGCAATCATCTTTTCTGTATCAGCTATAGTGTCTTCAAGGCTGATAGAAAGTTCATATATGATATCTTTACCCTTTATAGGCTGAGGCCTGCCCCCGAATGCATTGCCAAATGGTGAAGCGCCCCCCTTGAATGAGTTACCTCCCATGTTGCCGAATATATTTCCAAAGCCACCCCGGCCACGTCCCCCAAAACCGAATTCGCTGAATATGCTGTCAAAATCGAAATTGCGGAATATGTCTTCCTGCGAATACTGTTTCTGGAACCCCTCTGAGCCGAACATGTCATACTGCTGCCTCTTTTCCTTGTTGCTTAAAACAGCATATGCCTCAGATATATCCTTGAACCTGGCCTCTGCATTCTTATCACCCTTATTGCGGTCAGGATGATATTTCATGGCAAGCTTGCGATATGCCTTTTTTATTTCATCCTCAGTTGCTGTTTTTGAAATGCCCAATATCTTGTAATAGTCTTTCCCTGCCATTAGAAACTCCAGAATCTAATTATTCATAGCCTTAACACTGCATTCAATGAATCTAAATTTCTCACCACGGAGGACAAGGAGGTCGGAGGTCACGGAGTATTAATTTTATTTTTTTCTCCGTGTTCTCCGTGGTTAAATATTAAGTTTTTTTATTTCTTCCAATCTTATTAATTTCCCTAAAATAAGCATATTTTTATTTGAGTCAAGAAGCCTATAACTCCCTGATTTATAAATTCTTTTTTGCAGCAGAAAGGCGGTATTCAAAGGTGACCTTTATATTTAGCCTCTCTACTGTAATAGATTCAGGAAATGGGGGGAAAGGCGCTGCCCGTCTGATGGCATCAAGCCCCTCCTGGTCAAGTATCTCATATCCTGAGGTGCCGGTTATCTCAACACCTGTAAGGTGACCATCCTTTGACAGGCTGAATATGGCATAGGCTTTTCCCTCCATCTTATTTTCCTTTGCCTCCCTTGGATAGCCCCAGCAGGCGGTAAGCCTTTTTTTTATGAGCCCTGTATAGGATACATAGCGCTTATCAACCGTATCAAGGGATATGGTCTCCTCAGATTTTTTATCTGCCTCAATGATCTTCTTTATGGTATTTTCCCTCTCCTTTTCTGTCATCTTTTCAAATGGAATATCATCTATTGCATCCCTTATAAATTCCACCCTGTAGCTCTTGAGATCTTCAATCCGCCATATGTCTGGCGCAAACTGCTGTATTATGAGTATCAGGACAATGTGTGAAAAAAAAGAGAGCCCGAATGCGGTCTTTCTTATCCTTGATGCGGCAAAAAGACTATTTGCTATTGTTGTTTTTCTGTCCATTGACCCAAAGCTCAACATTTTTATCAAACCACCATTCTGCCTGGTCAGTATTAAGGATTTCATCTACCATCTCTTTTGCCTTTTCGGTGATAAGCCGTTTTTTTGCATAAAAAATCCACTCATCCGCATATCTGTTTCCAAGGTCCTTCGCACGCTTGAGTTCAAGGATCAGGTCAATCTGATCCGCATCCCGGGCAATTTTTGCCTCAATAGTGGCCAGTTCATTGAATTCCTCAGTCAATGATGCAATTTCGGCACCAAAAGAGAGCCCCTCTGTCATATGGGTGACCGCCTTTTTTTCATCAACCGTGTTATACTGCTTATTAACATAATTCATGTCGCCGCTCCTTGCCTCATGCAGGTCATGGAAAAGGCACATGAGCACGGTTTTGTTCCTGTCTGCCTCCGGCATTTGTCCGGCAAGGATATAACCGATTATTGTCATCCTGAATGAGTGGTCAGCCACTGATTCACTCCCCGAACCAAGGAACTGGTAACCAGTACGGGGGGTCTTTTTCAGCATGCCCACTTCAAAGAGAAAATTTGCTATCTTTTTCATAATGCTAATTCAATATGGAGAATAGCTCTAAATGTCAAGAAACAATAATAAAACCTCCTAACTTAAAATATTGGGCGCTATATTTAAAGTCTGGTTAATTAACCTGTTTTGTAGTATAGAGAGACAAAAAAATAATGGTGGTACAGAAATGAGCGATACACTTAAAATATTCAGGTTTCCTGACCCGGTCCTGAGGACAAAGGCAAAACCGGTTGAAAACATAGACGGAAAGCTACAAAAGCTAATAGATGACATGACCGAAACCATGTACAGGGCGCCCGGTATAGGGCTTGCTGCCATTCAGGTGGGTGAACCCATAAGTCTTGTTGTATATGATGTGGCACCCCCTGAGGAGGCACACAAGATCAACGTGATAATGAACCCGGAGATCGTCTCCCGCGAAGGCTCAATCACCTATGAAGAGGCATGCCTCTCTGTTTTTGACTATTCCGCAGAGGTAAAAAGGAGCAACAGGGTAGTGGTGAAGGCTATTGATCGTGAGGGCAACCCAATAGAGATAGAGGCAGAGGGGCTGCACGCTGTCTGCCTTCAGCATGAGATAGACCACCTGAATGGTCTGCTTTTTATTGACCATATCAGCTCCTTGAAAAGGTCTCTATATAAAAACCGACTTAAAAAGATTTTAAACAAAGAAGCATAACAGGGATAATGGAACAGGTTATTTCAGACAGATTGCCGGAAAGGCCAAGGATCATCTACATGGGCACGCCTGACTTTGCTGTGCCTGCGCTTGTTAGCCTTGTAAAGGCCGGTTATGATATTGAGGCAGTTATTACCCAGCCTGATAAACCAAAGGGGAGGGGGCTTACCCTCTCATTCTGCCCAGTTAAGGAGGCTGCTATTGCATACGGGCTTAATGTAATGCAGCCTGATAATGTAAATAATCAACCATTCATAGAGGGGTTAAGGCTGATAAACCCTGATCTTTTTATTGTTGCTGCATTTGGTCAACTGCTTGGGCAGGAGCTGCTATCTGTGCCAAGGTTGGGAGCAATAAATATTCATGCATCACTTCTGCCTCTTTACAGGGGTGCAGCGCCCATACAGTGGGCAATACTGGACAACAGGGCTGTAACAGGTATCACACTCATGAAGATGACAAAGGGGCTGGATAAGGGGCCTGTACTATTTATGCATGAGGTTGCTATTCATGAAAATGAGACTGCCGGGGGACTTTTTGACAGGCTTGCAGCAATATCAGGGGATGTGATTGTAAGGTTTCTAAAGGAATTCGCGGGTAAAGAGATATCAGGCACACCGCAGGATGACAGGCTTTCCTCCTATGCCTCAAAGATAACAAAGGAGATGGCAAGGATAGACTGGACAAAGGGCGCTGTAAGTATTGCCGCGCTTATAAGGGCAATGGACCCCTTTCCCGGTGCAACAACAAATATGAATGGAAAGATCGTGAAACTCTTTTCACCTTTTGTTATTGATAAGATCACCAGGTCAGAAAAACCTGGAAGGATAATCACTGATGACCCTAACAGGCTTATGGTGGAGACAGGGGAGGGCATCATTGAAATAGGTGAGATACAGCTCCCAAATAAAAACAGGATGGCTGTAAAGGCATTTTTAGCTGGCAACAGGATAGAAAAAGAGACCATATTATTATAGATTACAGCACTCATCGTTCAGCTTTCAGCTAACTGTTCTGAATGCTTTTAGCTGAACGCTAACTTGAAAATTGCGGTCTTATAAAAGGTATAACCGGAAAATAACCTTTCAGGGCAAAAGATGAACGATTTTGATAACAGGCAGAGCAGAACCAGTGACAGAAACAGGTTTATCCTTCTGCTTCTTCTTACCTGCGCAGCGCTAATGGGGCTTGCTATACTCCTGTGGCTGATTCCATATATCGGTTTCAGCAATATCCATCCGAAGCTCCCCCTGATAATGGCGCTGTTTTTCGCTGCTGTAGTGCTGTACATGATCGGTGGCGGCCTGACCCTGATATTTACAATCCTGAGGGGTAAAAATCTCTTTTTCAACCGCAGGATAAGGGGTGTTGTCATACGTTTTCTATTTCCCATGCTTGTGGTTATTGGAAAGCTTATTGGCATCAGTAAGGATCAGGTCAGGAGATCATTTATAGAGATAAACAATCAGCTTGTCCTTAGTGAGGCCAGAAAGGTAAAACCAGAAAAGCTACTCATTCTTTTACCCCACTGTTTACAGTTCCATGACTGCCAGGTCAGGATAACAGGGGATATATCAAACTGCAAAAAATGCGGTAAATGCAAGATCAGGGATCTGGTAAGTCTCACAGAAAGATATAATGTGCCGGTTTCTGTTGCAACAGGAGGCACCCTTGCTAGAAGAATAGTGGTGGAAAAGAGGCCGGATATCATCATTGCTGTAGCATGTGAGAGGGACCTTACAAGCGGGATACAGGACAGCTTCCCCATACCTGTATATGGAATATTAAACAAAAGACCGTTTGGCCCATGTTACGACACTGATATAGATATGGAGATGGTGGAAGGGGCTGTAAAGGCGTTTTTAGGCAATGGCTAAAGATAAACCCCGTGAACTGGCACTTGATACACTTATCGGCCTTGAAAAGGCGGGTGAATATACCGGCAATTACCTTGAGGAGATATTCAGCAAAAACCCTGGCCTTGACGGGAGGGATAGAGGTTTTATTGCCAACCTGATTCAGGGTGTAATTCGCTACAGGCTAAGACTGGACTATATTATAGGCGGTTTTTCAAACACCCCTTTAAAGAAGATTGATATAAGGGTGCTCAATATACTGCGTCTTGCGATCTATCAGATATATCTTATGGACAGGGTGCCTGAATCTGCCGCGGTTGACAGGGCGGTTGAGCAGGTAAAGGGATTAAAGGGACAAGCGCATGTTGTGCCATTTGTTAATGGTCTTTTAAGAAACCTGTGCCGCAATAAGGATGGTGTTAAATTCCCTGACCGAAAAAAGGCCACTGTAAAATATTTGAGCAGTTTTTATTCATTCCCTTTATGGCATGCACAGAGGTGCCTTGATGAATTCGGCCTTACAGAAACAGAGGCGTTATTTGAGGCACAGAACAGGTTCCCATCCATCAATATCAGGGCGAACAGGCTTAAGACCACAGCAGATGAGCTTATGAAGGTGCTTGCTGATGAAGGTATCAAAGCTGTTCATGCTGAGTATGTGCCTGACTGCTTTATATTGGAAAATTTCAATGGCAGGATAGAGAGGATTGCTTCATTTAAAAATGGGCTTTTTCAGGTACAGGATCAGGCCGCACAGGTAATCCCATGGCTCCTTGATGTAAAGCAGGGGCAGGCAATACTTGATGTGTGCGCCGGTCTTGGCGGTAAATCAAGCCACCTGATGGAGCTGATGGGCGGAGAGGGGCATGTCACCAGTCTTGATACGGATAAACGCAGGCTTGAGATGCTCCATGAAAATTCAAGGAGGCTTGGAATAAAAGGAATAAAGAGTATTGTTGCAGATGCATCTGAGCCTTTTCCTGACAGGTTAAAGAATGGTTTTGACAGGGTGTTAATAGATGCCCCATGTTCAGGCCTGGGCACAATAGGCAGACACCCTGATATCAAATGGAACAGGACAGAGATAGATATAAAAAGGATCTCAAGGATACAGAGAAAGATACTGGAGAACTCTTTTGAGGCGGTAAGGCCGGGCGGGCTCATACTCTATGTCGTATGCACATACACAAGAGAGGAAAACAGGACTGTTATAGATAACTTTATTAATAAAAACAGCGGGGCATCACTTGTTGATCTGAATACAATTGTACCGGAATGGGGAAGAAACCTTATTGACAATGAGGGGTTTTTCAGGTCATATCCCCATAAACATAAAATGGACGGGTTTTTTGCGGCCCTTATGAGAAAAGGATAATAAGGAGTTACAAATGGGAATAATAGCGCCATCAATATTGTCAGCCGATTTTTCAAAACTGGGTGAAGAGGTTCAAGCTGCTGAAAGGGCAGGGGCTGACTACATACATGTGGATGTAATGGACGGCCATTTTGTGCCCAATATAACCATAGGCCCGCTGGTTGTTAACGGGGTAAAAAAGGCGACAAAACTCCCCCTTGATGTACACCTTATGATAGAAAACCCTGATCAGTATATTGTTGCGTTTGCAGAGGCTGGCGCAGATATCATTACCATACACGCAGAGGCGGTTAACCACCTGCACAGGTCTATCCAGATCATAAAAGGCGCAGGGTGCAGGGCAGGTGTATCCCTTAACCCTGCAACACCCATTGATGTTCTGGAGTATATCCTTGATGATATTGATATGGTGCTTATCATGACAGTAAACCCCGGGTTTGGTGGTCAGAGGTTTATACCCGCCACACTCTCCAAGATAGAAAGTCTCAAAGAGATGATTGTAAGCAGGGGCCTTAATGTTGATATAGAGGTGGATGGAGGCATAAACCCGGATACAATAGCAAAGGTATCTGCTGCCGGGGCAAATGTATTTGTTGCAGGGGCATTTGTGTTTAACAGCCCTAATTACAGTGATGCAATAAAGGCGCTTAGAAACGGGATAGTTGAATAAAAAGGGTTTATCTGCCTCCGCAAGATGCTATGGCAGGACAAGCAATTCAAGGTTTGAGGTTTTCGGGCACTGAAATTATATTTATAGGGTAAAAAAAGTTTATTTTACCCTTGATATTTTTAAGGTGTGCCATTATTATACGCACCTTGCAGATTGATGGAGAGATGGCCGAGTATGGCTTAAGGCGCTCGCCTGCTAAGCGAGTGTAGGGCGTAAAGCTTTACCGAGGGTTCGAATCCCTCTCTCTCCGCCATAAACAAAGTTAAAATAAATAAGGCTGGTAAAAATCCCAGCCTTTTTCTTTATGGGCGCAAATTCAGATCATGCAATACGGCAGAAGAAATATTTTGATTTTTATTCCTGCAGTAATACCCAATTATCATGCTTGATTTTTAAAACATATCCTGTAAGCTCAGAAGAAAATTGAAAGGTAACAATGAATACTCAGAATGTGACTATACGGCCCGGGTGGCTTATTGATGGTTCGGGCAGGCCTGCCAGAAAAGATATGCTGATAAAGATTGCAGGGGGTATTATTTCCTCTGTAGCTTATTTCATCCCTGGTCAGCATGCAACTGATGAATGCCTTGATTTTACTGACTGCACAATTATACCTGCCCTTTGTGACAGCCATACACACCTTGCCATATCAGGGCGCCTTGACCCTGAAATCAGGGACAACCAGATGGCGTATGGATATGATCATGCAGAGGCAATGATAGCTGGTCATGTCAGCGATTACCTCAAATATGGTGTGCTTACAGTTCGGGATAGTGGTGATTTTCATGCCCATTGCCTGAGATATAAAAATCTTTGTCATGATAAAAAGAACCAATATGTTTCGATCTATGCAGCCGGTAATGGCCTTCACGTGAAGGGGAGATACGGGCAGCTTTTAGGCATGCATCTTCAACCCGGACGGGAACTCTCCCAGGCCATTCTGGAAGATTTCAGGCCAGGTATGGATCATGTCAAGATTGTGAACTCCGGTGTAAACAGCCTTACCGAGTTTGGTAAAGAGACATCACCACAATTTACTTTAAAAGAGCTCAAAGCTGCTGTTAAGGCGGCTGACAGTATTGGTCTTAAAGTGATGGTTCATGCAAATGGTAAAGAACCTGTAAGGTTGGCTATAGAAGCTGGTTGTCATACAATAGAGCACGGCTTTTTCATGGGTGCTGATAACCTTAAACTGATGGCTGACATGGGTGTTACATGGGTACCCACTATATGCACCATGAAGGCATACATGGATAATTCAGCCCCAGAATCAGGCGGGCACAAGGTTGCAGAGAAGAATTTGATGCATCAGCTTGAGCAGGTTGAAAAAGCCATTAAATATGGTGTCACAATAGCACTGGGCACAGACGCAGGCTCTCCGGGTGTATACCACGGCTCAGGGGTTATAGAAGAGTTAGGGCTTTTAATTAAGGCAGGTTTTACAGTTGAACAGGCAATCAAATGCGCAACATCCAATGCAATGCAAATTATAAATGATGCCCCGAATACTGGTACTATTTCAAAGGATAATCAAGTTACCTTTGTGGTTGTAAATGGAAAGCCGGCTGATCTGCCGGGATCATTAAAGGATATTAAGTGCATCTGGATAAATGGAACAAGAATATGACTTTATAGTGATAGTGAAATATGAAAAACTAATAGTTTACCACGGAGTACACGGAGATCACGGAGTATTCACCTTTTAAGTTTTTACTCCGTGCTCTCCGTGTACTCCGTGGTAAAAAATATCCTCTTGTATTTCACCATCGTATATATATTTAGAAACACAATAAAAATTGAGGTTTTTAACTCACAAGCTAGGGTTCATTCCACCCAGTAAGGTTTCCCTTTTCATCAAATGATACATAGCTCTGGTAAAAGTTGGGGTAATACCAGATCAGCCTTGAACCATCCACAGACTTTACCGGTTCACCAAGCAGCTTTTTAACCTCTTCCTGGGTCATCCCCTTTTTAAGGTTACGCCAATTTTTCTTGTTGAGCCAGCCATAGGCAGTCTCTTTTTCCTGCTCTTTGGGGACATCATAGATCTTAATGATCTGCTCAAGGTCTTTTATCCTGTTTTCAAGCTCAATGATACGCTGCTGCATGTTTTTTATTTCTTTATCGTTTGATTCATCTGATGATGCATTTGCTGTAAAGGTCAAAGTGATTAAAAAAAATATAAACAGGGTGATTGATCTGAAATTGATTTTCATGATTGACCTCCAGTGATGCATGATACTTTTAATATTAAAAGGTTTCATGGTGCGAGAGAGGGGATTTGAACCCCTACACCTTGCGGCACTGGATCCTAAGTCCAGCGCGTCTGCCAGTTCCGCCACTCTCGCATGGAGTGTCTATTTTCATCATAAATGAAAAAGAGTCAAGGTTTTTATAGATTTAGTTTCGTTCTGTATTCTTCAGTGAAGAGTTTTATAACCCCTTCATCCGCAAAGCTATAGTACCTGTTATAGCCGATAATAATATGATCCAGCACCTGCAAAGACAAAAGCTGTGATGCAAATACAAGGTTTCTCGTAAGGTTTCTGTCTTCTGCTGATGGCTGAGGGTCACCTGAGGGGTGGTTATGTACAAATACAAGCGCTGCCGCATTGCTGTTGAGCGCCAGTTTCATAATCTCGGCTGGGTAGACCGCACTCCCGGTAAGCCCTCCTTGAAACACATCCTGATCAGAGACAAGCTCATTTTTTCTATTGAGAAAAAGCACCTTGAAAACCTCCCTTTTAAGGTCGCGCATGGAGTAAAACAGGTATTCATATACCGCCTTTGATGAATTAAAAAAGGCGCTGTTTACAACCCTGTCCCTGAGATACCTGCCAGCCACCTCATGAACAAGTTTAAGGTATAATACATTTTTTTCACCAATCCCATTTATGGTCTTTAGCTCATCCAGGGGGGCTGATAAAACCCCTGAAAGGGTGCCATGCCGCCTGAGCGCCTCCCTTGCCTCCAGTTTTACATCCTTCCTGGGGGTGCCAAGTGTAAGAAGAAACTCAATAACCTCCTCATCTGTAAACCTTTCTATTCCCCCTTCTATAAACCGTTCCCTGAGTCTTCCCCTGTGACCTTCACCCCTGTTTCCATTTTCAATTTCTGACATAAAGAATTCCCCCTCTTTTTGGGTCATTTATTAAATTCATCCAAAACTGTTGTTTTTGAATGAAAGCGGTCAGCCATTAGCGTTCAGCATTCAGCAAAAGGCATATAATATAAAGAGTTAGCTGACAGCTGATAGCTGAATGCTCAAAGCTTCATCCTGAATTAACCTTTTTCAGGATGAAAAATATTAAAAAAAGACTAAAGAAAAACCTTATGCTATCCGATGTGAGGAAAGCGTTTGAATTTTAGGAAAAACAATATTGCTTGAAAATATGTAATAGTTAATTAAATTAAGTATAATTTACGAACAATTTTTAAATGGACACAATCAAAATAATAACTGGCATTAATTCTAATGTTCTGCTATATTTCGCCGGCTTTTACAAGATGATCAGCATGGTAATGAAAAATTTACTTTACATCCATAAAAAAATCATTATTTTCATTTCGATTTTTATTTCGGATAGTTCATGCGGCTTTCATCCTGTTGTGAGTAAATAGTAGAAGGAAGGTCATAGTTTTACAATGATTTTAATAAATATTGCTGTTTCATTACTGGCTGTTTTTATATATCAGATAATCTTTGCAGACAGCGCATATGCCTGGGGTCCTGCTGTTCATACTGTTATATCCTGTTCCATACTCGATGGATTAAAATTTATCCTGCCTGACATTGCGGCTATCCTCAAACAGTTTCCACTTGAATATATATATGGTAACCTTGCTGCTGATTTTTTTATAGGCAAGGGGAGCAAAAGAAAAGAGGGGCACTCCCACAACTGGGAGACTGGATTTTCCATGCTAGGTGAGGCGGAAAATGAAAGGGAGGCCTCATATGCATATGGTTTTCTCTCCCATCTGGCTGCTGATGTTGTGGCTCATAACTATTTTGTGCCTGATCTTATCTACAGGTTCATTATGCTTAAAAAATTGGGCCATTTTTATTCTGAGGCAGTTGCTGATAAATTCACAGGCTCGTTTTATCTCAAGATGGCTGCGGATGTGCTATCAAGCAGTGAACTTGAGTGCGACAAGATGCTCAAGGCGGCAGTACTGGCAAACAGCGGCGGGCTCAGGGCAAAGAAACATATATTTAAACAGTCTGTAAAGGTCTCTGATTATCTTTATGGCTCTTCCCAGTTTTCATTTGTATGCAACCATTCGCCATACCAGATACCGGCAGCCTATATAGACATGATGATGAATCTCTCATTCAGGCTGGTTAAAGACCTTCTCTCAAATACCAGCTCATCAAAATGTCTGTCACATGACCCCATAGGTGAGGATAATCTCAGGAAGGCAAGCCAGAATGGTTTTTTGTCCAGGATTCGCAACACAAGACAGCATGAAAGTAAATTTCCTGTTGACAAGGAGCTGCTTGAACTTGCATAAACATGCATGGGCAAAATCCAAAAACTATCACAGAATGTCGCAAACCAGATCGCTGCCGGTGAGGTTATAGATAGACCTGCATCTGTTGTAAGGGAGCTCCTTGATAACAGCATAGACTCGGGCGCAGACAGGATAACCATTCGTATAGAAGAGGGCGGTAGCGGTCTTATAAGGGTTAGTGATAATGGGGCAGGCATGGACAGAGATGACCTGCTTCTGGCCATAGAAAGACACGCCACAAGCAAGATATCAACAGTCAGCGATATATTTACCATTAAAACATTAGGGTTCAGGGGTGAGGCGCTTCCGAGCATATGTTCTGTCTCCAGGATGGAGATTACCACAAGGCCTAATGACCAGATATCCGCATTCAGGCTTAAAGCTAGTGGCGGGGTTGTAGAGTCGGTTGAGGAGACAGGCGCCCCAGCCGGCACAACAGTTGATGTACGAGACCTCTATTATAATACCCCTGCGAGAAAAAAATTCCTTAAAACAGAAAAGACAGAGGCTGGCCTGATAACCGACACGGTTTCAAGGATCGCATTGCCATTTTCAGATATATATATAAAATTACTTGATAATTCCACAGGTAAGACAATACTGAATTTACCTTCATCTGATAGCGAACTTAACAGGTTGACTGCCCTGTTTGGTAAAGAGACAGCACAGACCTTTATGGATGCCCGTTTTGAGCATGAAAGGTTTTCCATAAGGGCATACCTTGCACCACCCGACCTTTCAAGAACCCGTAGCGACCGGATGTACCTCTATGTAAATAACCGCAATATAAGGGATAAACTTGTACTTAGCGCCATAACAGGCGGTTATGGTCAGCGGCTCATGAAGTGGCGTTACCCGCAGGTGGCCATTTTTATTGATATTGACCCTGCCTTTGTGGATATCAATGTGCACCCTGCAAAACAGGAGGTGCGTTTTGAGGATGGGAGGCTCATATACCAGTCCATATCATCAACCATCGCGAGGGCGCTGGGTGACCAGATAAACCCGTTCAGGCCCTTAAGTGATGTTTATATTGAAAGGCCCACTCAACTGTTCAGCCAATCTGTTGAGGTTGATCAGGATAAAAATAAGGATGTGCCTACACCGGATTATCATCAGGTAGAAAAAACTATTAGAGAAATACTTGAGGTTAAGGAATCAATACCACAGCAGCAGGGGATATTCAGCATGAAAAAGGCTGCGTATATTCCTGATGAAATTCATGAGGTGATTATTCCAGCAAGGGAAGAAAAGCCTGTTCATCATGAGCCATATCCTATTAATCCAGAACGCAGGCAGAAAAATATTGGTGACAACCTCACGGTCATTGGGCAACTCAAGGGCACCTATCTCTTATTTGAGGATAGGGATGGTCTGTTAATGATAGATCAGCATGCGGCCCATGAAAGGATAGTGTATGAAACCCTCAAGGCCAAATATGCAGCGAAAAAGATGGAGAGCCAGAATTTCCTTTTACCTGTTGATATAGAGCTATCTAATAAGGATGCAAGAATACTTGAAGTAAAACTTGAGCAAATCAATAACCTAGGTTTTGAGATAGAGCACTTTGGTGGTAACAGTTTTTTAATAAGGGCAGTACCGGCTATTCTTGTGAATACCGACTGGGAGAGTTTTCTAAAAGACCTTATCCCTGTGCTTTCCGAAGAGGATGATCTTACTAATACAAAGGCAATGGATAAGCTCATTACTGTTATGGCATGCCATGGGGCAATAAGGGCAGGGCAGAGGATGACAGAAAGGGAGATAAACCTGTTACTTACCCAGCTCCAGAGCATTGATCTCGCAACCAACTGCCCGCATGGCAGACCTGTCTATAAAAAGATCAGCTACACTGAACTGGAAAAGATGTTCAAGAGGATAGTGTAGTGTTCATCAGGTTGAAAGCTGTTAGAATTTAGAGCCATTCCACATTTACCTTATCACCAAACAGTTTAAACTCCGGGTCACCGGTAATTATTTTAGCCTTCTTCCTTATACCAAGGGCAGCTGCAAAACAATCCGCATAGGATACTGGATGGATACTTTTCAGCCCTGCTGCTTCAAGTGTGATTTCCATATCCGCATTCATAATGGTGATAGGCAATTGTTCAATCATAAAAACAGCTTCATCAGCCTTTTTACCTCCACGCTCCCGATATGTATTGTAATATATCTCACCCAGATTAATTACCGATAAATAAAGCTTAACCTTTCCGGATTGTGCAGCTTTAAGAAATTTTCTGACTTTTTCACCGCCTGTTTCATCTTCAAAATGTGCGATCAGTGCATAGCTGTCGAGGACATAGGAATTATCCATGTTTTGCCTCTTCTGCCCGGTCTTTTAATAGCGCCTTGGTTAGAGAAGTATTTCCCTTCAGCATACCCCTTGATGCCTCAATAGGATCATCCGGAATTGGCTTGATTAAAATCACATTCCCTTCGCCTTCTGATATAGCCATCCTGGTTCCCTTTTTAATGTCATACTTCTTCCTGAGTGATGCAGGAATTATAACGTGACCCTTTTCAGTAGTCTTTGCTATGATCATGGTATACCTCCAAATAAAATGTTATAACAAAATACTATTTAGTATACCATATGTCAAGCAGTTGATATTAAAGCATTGATTTAGCAACCAACTGCCCCCACGGAAGACCTGTCTATAAAAAGATCAGCTATACTGAACTGGAAAAGATGTTGATGTTCAAGAGGATAGTGTAACTGGTCTTATCAGGATATCGCACCAATATGAATTGTTTAATTTAAGAGGATTTATTGACAATGTTTCACTGAGCGTATATACTTTCGGTAAATGTATATACGGAAAGGAACAGCTTATGGCATTAAGTATAAGAAATCCACAGGCTGAAAAGCTTGCAAAAGAAATCATCGCCATAGATGGGGGGAATGTTACCCAGGTTATAATCAACGCCCTACAGGATAAGCTTGATCGTCTTCGTGGAAGAACAGCTCATACAGATATTGCAAAAGAGATCATGGATATTTCCAGCAGGTGCAGTTCCATTCCTGATATAGACAAAAGAGATCCTGATGAAATCCTGGGCTATAACAGTAATGGTATAAATAATAATGGTTATTGATACCTCCGCCTTAATAGCTATACTACTTGGCGAACCCGAAGCTGCGGTCTTTGCCAGAGTAATATCATATGATCCCAAAAGATTGATGAGTGTTTTTACATATCTTGAGAGCAGTATTGTTATAGAGGCAAAAAAGGGTGAGGCAGGTGGCAGAGAGCTTGACCTGCTTATTAACAGGGCAGGTATTGAAATCGTGGGGATGGAACATGAGCAGGCTGAAATCGCCAGGACTGCCTGGAGGAGATTTGGTAAAGGACGGCATCCTGCTGGACTGAATATAGGAGATTGCTGTTCATATGCCCTTTCAAAATATTCAGGTGAACCACTTCTTTTTAAAGGTGCTGACTTCTCAGCCACAGATGTTGCGGTTGTACATACTGTATCAGATAAAGCAAACTGAAATCGCGATATCGTATATTTAAGAAGAGCCCAATCTTTACTTTATATTGACATACAATACCCAACTTCATATACTTTATGCCTTTAAAAAAGAATTCTTAATGCCTGAATTTTGCATCGGGTTTTGTAGTATGGCTATAAAAGCTCAAGGGTGCCTGGTTAAAAATTCAGGTATTAAATCAGGTCTAACCGCTTAACAAATTATTTTAATTTTTTATATATTATAGAGGAGTTCAGATATGGGAAAAAATATTTGTTTGTTAATTATTCTATTTGTCATTTCAGGCCTATTATGCTCCACAGGTTGTGAAACCACACGAACAACAAAAGGTGCAGGTATTGGGGCAGCGGCAGGCGCAGCAGTTGGCGCTATCATCGGGCATCAATCCGACCACAGGACAGGGGGAGCAGTAATCGGCGGAGTTGTTGGAGGTGCTGTGGGAGCCCTTATAGGAAGGCGACTTGATAACCAGGCAAAGGAACTGGAGCAGGTTCAAGGCATGCAAAGTGTTAAGGTAGACCAGGAACAGCAGAAGATTGAAGCCATTTTGAAGATCAATTTTGATGTGGATAAGGATATCATTAAGCCTGCAGAGGCCACCAAACTCAATGAGCTGGCAGCTGTCTTTGCTCATTATCCTGAAAATATTGTTGTGCTGGAAGGTCATACCGACTCTGATGGTTCTGAGGCATACAATCAAACACTCTCAGAAAAACGTGTAAAATCTGCGGAAAACTATCTCAGGGGGAAAAATTTAAATATCGCAAGCCTTTCATCGATCGGATATGGGGAGACCAGGCCGATAGCCTCAAATGAGACACCGGAAGGCAAGGCACAGAACCGAAGGGTTGAGATAAAAATCTCTGTTGATCCAAATCGTGTCCCTCAGAATCAGTGAGCATAGCGCCAACTCAAATGAGAGGAGATTATTATGACACTATTTTCAACCCGTGGGATTAAATCACAGGGTCGTTACAGCCGACGTGAATTTATAATGATATCTTCCATAGCCTCAGCCGGTCTCCTTGCGGGATGTGCGATTAATCCGGTTACAGGACAAAAACAGTTGATGCTGGTGTCAGAGGAGTGGGAGATACAGGTCGACAGGCAAAATTCTCCTCATCAGTTTTCTGCAGACTACGGGATATTACAGGATGCAGCATTAAATAGTTATATTCAGCAGGTCGGGGCAGAAATGGCCCCCTATACCCATCGGCCCAAAATGCCATATTCCTTTCAGGGGGTCAACGCAACCTATATCAATGCCTATGCCTTTCCGGGCGGGAGCATTGCCACTACACGCGGCATCCTCCTTTCCCTTGAAAGCGAGGCAGCGCTCTCTGCTCTTCTCGGTCATGAGATGGGTCATGTCAATGCCAGGCATACGGCTCAGCAGATGTCAAAAGGCACACTTCTTCAGGCTGTCGCAGGAGGACTCAGCGTATATGCCAGCACCAAAAGCGAAACCTACGGACAGCTTGCCAGTCAACTGGGCATGCTGGGGGCAGGTGCTCTTCTGGCACGCTATAGCCGTGACAATGAAAGAGAGGCTGATTATCTGGGTATGACATATCTGGTAAAAAAAGGTTATGGGGCGGAAGGATCGATACAGCTTGCGACCATGCTGAACAGCCTCAGCAAAGGAAATTCAAATATTGCTTCAGTGCTTTTTTCCACCCACCCTATGAGTCAGGAGCGCTATGACACATCGGTGAAACTTGCTAATACTGAATTCAGTTATGCTAAAGGAAGGCCTTTGTATCGTGAGCGATACATGGATAATACTGCGCCTCTTAGAAAGATTAAGCCCGCTATTGAGAATTTTCAGAAGGCCGAGGAGTTGATGGCTGCTAAATCATATGACAAGGCGGGAGAGTTTTTGAAGCAGGGGTTAAAGGCTGCACCCGGGGATTATGCGGGGCTGGTAATGATGGCAAAATGCCAGTATACGCAAAAAAATTTTAGCGAGGCGCTTAAATATTCAGAGCAGGCCAGGCAGGCATATCCAAGTGAGGCTCAGGCAAACCATATGAGCGGGCTTTCTTATATCCAATTGAAGAAGTTTGATAATGCAATCGAAGAATTTAATCTCTATGAGAAGAAGCTGCCTGGAAATCCTAACACCCTTTTTTTCAGGGGTTACGCCTATGAGGGGATGGGCAACAGGCAAAAATCAGCCGAAGATTACACCCGATATCTTAAGCAGGTCACAGAAGGTGAGCAGGCGCAGCATGCCTACAAAAGCCTGGTAAACTGGGGAGTGGTAAAAGAGAAGTCACAGTAGATGATGTCCAAGAGGATAGTGTAGTGTTCATCAGTTTGAAAGTTGCTATAATTTAGACCCATTCCACCTTTACCTTATCACCAAAAAGTTTAAACTCAGGTTCACCTGTAATGATTTTAGCCTTTTTCATTATACCAGGGGCTGCTGCAAAACAATCCGCATAGGATACCGGATGGATGCTTTTCAGCCCTGCAGCTTCAAGTGTGATTTCTTTATCCGCATCCACAATAGTGAGCGGCAATTGTTCAATCATAAAAACAGCTTCATCAGCCTTTTTTCTGCCACGCTCTCGATATGTAAGTCAAAAAATTCTGGTCTCTCTTCATGTCGCTCCCCATGCGGGAGTGTGGATTGAAACGCGCAGAGCGCAGAGAGCAGAGAGCGAAGTGCAAAGGGTTTAAGTCGCTCCCCCTTAAGCAGCGTGTGAATCAGCGCAACTTCAATAACAAAGAAACTCATGAGATGCAGAACTATTTACACCACACTTGATATTTCTAAAAAAAAGGCCTAAGAATGGCTGAACGCATCAATAGAGGCACAATAATGTATAACATCCTATCCGCAAAAACAGGAGGATTAAAGCGCCTACATAAAACATCACAGCTCTTTATCTGAAAGTCTTTCAATATCATTACCTGTCATCGCATTAATAAAATTAAAGGCCTTGATCAGGGAAACCATTTAATACTAAACCAGGGGGTAAGTGTATGAGTGCAGATAAAAAGGTAAAAGCCGGATCAACAAGAAGGAAATTTATCAAAGAACTTGCCATTGGCAGCTCAACAATAGCGGTTGCCAGCGCTGTGCCGGGAATTGCTGCTGAGGCTGAACATGCGCTTAAGGGTGTTTCTCAGGACACCTCGGATGGAAAGAGCAGGTATGGCAAGTGCATAGTTCCATTACCGATCCGCAAGTTCGGTGAGACAGTGATGTTTTCTGCCGGGGCAGAGCTCTTAAATGGCTTTCCATGTAATATTATTTATGCATTCGGGCTCAAGGTCGGCCCATTAGGGTTATCCAGAAAACCGCATGTGCATGACCATGATGAGGTGATCTACTTCATAGGGTCAGATCCGAAAAGCACTGAGCTGGGCGCAGAGGTGAATTTCAAGATAGGGCCAAAGGGGCAGGAGGAAGACCATATATTTTCCGTGCCCACTGCTGTTGTTATCCCGAAAGGGGTATGGCACTGCCCAATGGAAACCCTGAAATGCGACCAGCCATTCCTTTGCATGGCGGTCTCCATCACAAATAATTACAGGTTTGAATCGTCAAAATAAAAAGGAGTTGCAACATTATTCACATTCAATTCAAGGAGGAGATATGATTCGCAGATATTTTATAGCAGTATTGTTAGGTGCATTAATCATTAATGCTTTGTCTGTTTTGGCTTCATCAGAGTGCAGCAGGGCCGCGCTTCAGGAGAAAGCGGATAAGTATCTTGATGCGCTAAAAAAGGGATCATCTTCTGTCATGCCTCTTGCGCCTCAGGCAAAGTACATAGAAAACAGGAAAGAGATCCCTTTTAACGAAGGCATCTGGAAAGAGCCTCTCTCCATAGATTTCAGCCGCAGCCTTTTTGATGTGGATATCTGCCAGAGTTTTACAGAGATAATCCATGCAAATGGCAGCCATCCATATGTGATCGGCACCAGATTGAAGGTGGAAGATGGAAAGATATCAGAGGTGGAAAGCCTTGTGAGTGATGAGGATGACTGGCTCTTCAATGCTTCAGACTATCTCAAATATTCATCAACAGAAAAATGGGACATAATTCCTGCTGATAAACGCATGGACAGGAACGCCCTTATCAAGGTGGCAAGCGACTACTTTGACATATTTCAGGATTATGCAGCCTTTGACAGGATACCCTGGGGCATACCATGTGTGCGCATTGAGGGCGGAGCATATACAAATCCAAATAATGACCCTGAACCTTCATGCACAGCAGGTGTTCCAAAGGGCGGCGGCGTTCCTATGACAAACCGCAGCTATATTGTTGATGTGGATATGGGTTCAGTTGTGGGTTTTGTTGATTTTGGCGGGGCAAACGGCCTGCCTGATGCCCACACCTTTAGGCTTGAGAACGGGAAGCTCAGGTATGTTCATGTGATTACACTTTGCCCGAATGGATGCCCGAAAATACCAATGCCAAAGGATATGCCCAAATAAAACAGAGGAGGATTAAATGCACGGTGCGGAAAAAAAGAGATTCAATGCGGGACGCAGGGATTTTATCAAAACCATAACTATGGCAGGCGTAGCCGCAACTTTGCCAGCCGGGGCCTTTGCTGAGATGAATAGTGAAGAGGCTCCCCGGGCAAAACGGGCAGGTGGTAAAAAAAATATTCTTTGCCTTAGTGACAACCCTGAAACAAATGCAAAGTTTATAGAGTCAATAGGAGCAATCCCCGGAACCACTCTTAAGGTATCTTCGCTAAAGGTCGATTATAAGAATCCCGAAGAGATTGTCAGGGCTGTTAATGAACAGGGCATGGATATACTCCTTCTGATCCTTCCCAAAATGACCTTCAGCTTTGGAAAGCTTTGTGACACAATGGGTGATCTTGAGATTCCTTTAATCGTCCTTACCACAAACCCGGAGCTGATCCCTATAGATGCAAATCTTGCATCATCTTTAAGGGGAAATGGCGCAAATGTTACATTTGCGATTTCTCAGGAACAGGCGTTGGAGCGTATCAGGATTGCAGCATCACCCATGCTGCTTGAAGGCCAGCGCGCACTCCTGTATGGAAGGCCGTTTGACTCCACCACAGTAACCTCCCATAACCTGAACGAAGAGATAATATTCCGGCGCACCGGGGTAAAAGTAATGTTCAGGCCAATTGAGGAACTGGCAGAACAATATAAAAAGATAGACGATAAAGATGCCATAAAAGAGATGGAAAGATGGAAAAGGGAGGCTGCACAGGTTGAAGGTGTTTCTGATAAGACCATTATCGATGCATGCAGACTCTATGTTTTGTTACGCTCACTGGTGGATAAAGAGGGGTTAAGTGCTGTTTCTATCGATTGCCTTGGTTTTACACTCAGCCCGAATCCTGTGCTGCCATATCCATGCCTTGCCTTTTCCAGGTTGCGGGATGAGGGTATAACTGCTGCCTGTGAAGCGGATGTGGTAAGTATGCTCTCATCCATGTTAATGGAACAAATAAGCCGCAAGCCTTCATTTATGTGCAACCTGATGAGAGCAAATCCTGATGATTCAAATATAACAGTGAGTCACTGCGTTGCGCCATTGAAGCTCAATGGTACTGATGCCCCCCACTTGAAATACAGGCTTCACTCCTATCACGGGTTCGGCAAAGGGGCAGTGCCTGAGGTTGAATTTCCGCAGAACGGGAAGGTGCTGATAGGCGGGTTCAGCAAGGATCTGAAATACTTCACCCTGTGGCCCGGACAGATAGCAAGCCAGGTGAAGGATACTGAAAAGGCAAAGACAAAGAGCGGCCCGATAAACACTGCCTGTGCCAACACGATGGATATTAAAATCAGGGATCCGGAGAGGTTCATTCAAAACATCCCCGGGCTTCATCAGGTTGTTGTGTGCGGAAATTATACCGGCGCCATTGAAAGCGCACTGACAGGAATGAATGTTAAACTTAACGGCCCAATGGATTTCACGCCGTTTACTTAGGGCATAGAAATAACAACCATTAATTTAAAGGAGGCATATATGAGTTCTGACCTGAAAAATGAAAAGAGCACATCACGCAGGGTGTTTATGAAGGAAATAGGCGCGGGCACAGCAGGGGTTGTCATGGCGGGCATGTTTGGCGCGGCCTTCATGCCTGCGATGAAGGGCTTTGCGGAAACAGCAAGCACGATTGACCCAAAGGCGCCAGAGGGGTCAAAGTATCGTAAATGTTTTTTAAACGAACTGACAAAAGAGGAGAGGGATATAGGTTTTGGCGCAAGCCCCATGTTTGTCACCTTTGCAGATAATGACATCATAGAGGGGAGCCAGTATTTTTCGGTCATGTGGATGGGCGAAAGGACAAGCAAGATGCTGGGGCACGGGCCACACACCCACCCTGTGCCTGAAATGCTGATAGCGATCGGTTCTGACCCGAAAAACCCTGAGGATCTGGGTGCAGAGTTTGAGATGTTTATGGGAGAGGAGATGGAGAAGCATATTATCACCAAATCAACCATGATCTACATCCCCCCAAACACAGTGCACTGCCCGTTTAATATTAACAGGGTGACAAGGCCATTCCTCTTTATGCAGTCACACTATGGCGGTAAGCTGACCGAAAAGGCGAGGAGAGACCTGGTGCCAGAGGATATGAGGAACAAGTACATCTTTATAGATATGGATGGCTCCTCGGAAAAGAAATAAATATTTATTTTCTCAAATTTATAAAACAGTTGCAGGGGCAACCCCCTATGGTTGCCCAGAGGCTATTATCATGCCCGACCTGTGCGGGCCAGCCACGGGGGCCTGCCCCTACAGTTATATCCATTATTATTCAATTCATATTACATCTTTTAGCGTCATTCGGCATTTATATTGTTCTCTATAAATTTGTTTTTTGACGAGGATGATCATACATACTGACTGATGGCCTTATCCTCAGGGTTGTTCATGTCAAAGGAACAGAATTCCACATTTACAAAATTATCTTTAATGTTCCTTACAAAGACCTGTTTTTTAATAAGGGTTTTATTAAGGTTATCCAGGTTGAATTCCACCTCTATTATGTCACCCTTCTGAAAAATGGGTTCTGTAAGCATCTTGAATTTGAGGCCGCCTTTGGATATATCCATGACCGTTAATATGCCAGCCTGATCCTCCCCGAACAGGGAGCTGTAGGTAAATTTTCCAGGCAGCAGGGTATCTTTTCTGAAATATTTTCTTCTCTCAAGAAGCACCTCATAGACATAGCCGCATTTGCATTTGATCTTCAGCTTAATAGAGACCTCAAGCTTTTTATACTTTGAGACATCAGCCTCCTTTGAGACGTGACACTTCGGACACTCGAAAAAGGCCGTATTTTTATCCGAGAGAAATATCTTCTGAACCGGTTCGTTTTCCATCAGCAACCTCTGTCAACTTATTTCCACTTCCCTGATTTCAGGTATCAGTATGTTTATTACCAGAAAGGCCAGTAAATATAAAGAGCCTGCAATGGCAAAGAGTATAAAATAACTGCCGGTAAATTCAAGTATAAAACCTGCTGCGCTCGCAATAAACATGCCGCCTATTGCCCCGAATGTGCCGCCCATACCCACCACAGAGGCAACCGCCTTTCTGGGGAATATATCCGATACAGTGGTAAAGAGATTTGCCGACCAGCCCTGGTGTGCCGCTGTTGCAAGGCTTAAAAGCCCTACGGCTGCCCAGACATTTGTGACCTTTGAGGCAAATATAATAGGCACAGCGCACAGGGCGCAGACAAACATCGCTGTTTTACGGCTCCTGTTTACTGACCACCCGTGCTTCAGTAAAGATGAAGAGAGCCATCCGCCTGCAATGCTCCCGACATCCGCCATCAGGTAAATTACTATTAAAGGGGCAGCAAAATCATTTATTGTGAGGCCATGTTTTTCATTTAAAAATTTTGGTATCCAGTAGATGTAAAACCACCAGGCCGGGTCGCTTAAGAGCTTGCCAAGGGCAAATGCCCAGGTGCCCCTGTAGATGATCAGCCTTCTCCAGGGGATTTTAATCTGTGTATCAGGCGGATCAGACTGGATATACTCCAGCTCAGCCCTGCTCACATATTTGCTCTTCTGAGGTGTGTCATAATACCTGAACCAGAAGATGAGCCATAAAAATCCTGCTGCGCCTGTTAATATGAATGCCTCCTGCCATCCCCACAACTCTGTAATAAGGGGGACAACAAGGGGGGCTAATATTGCCCCGGCATTGGAGCCTGCATTAAAGAGCCCGGTGGCAAAGGCCCTTTCTTTTTTGGGGAACCATTCGGCAACCGTTTTAACAGCAGCAGGGAAGTTACCTGCCTCAAAAAAGCCCAGGAAAAATCGCGCAACGCCAAAGCCAAAGGCTGAACCTGCAAGCGCATGGCCGATAGCGGCAAAGCTCCATCCTGTCAGTGAGGCAGCATACCCCCTTTTTGCGCCAAATATATCCATTAATCTACCTACCAGAAGAAGACCAATGGCATAGGCAGCAGTAAAGGCTGTAACAATATAACCATATTCTATCTGGTTAAACCCTATATCCTTCTGAAGAAGAGGAGCCAGTATGCCTATCACCTGCCTGTCCACATAATTTATGGTGGTTGCAAAAAAGACAAGGGCTACAATCACCCACCTGAAATGGCCGATATTTTTCGCATTATTTTTATTTTTATCAGGTTCTGAATACATGTAATCCCCTTTTAAAGATTCAGTGAACGCATAATCCCAAGTTCAAGCCCCTTGAGCTCGAATAGCCCCCTCATACGCCCCAGCAGTGAGTAACCGGGGTATATGCCCTTTTTATCAAGCTCAAAGAGCATGAGCTGGCCATGATCAGGGCGCATGGGCATTACAGGCCTTTCCGCACCTGATTGTTCTCTTCTATCCTGTTCTATGAGCAGCTCTTTCATGATGGTGTACAGATCAATATCACCCTCAAGGTGCGGTGATTCAATAAAATTGCCTGCTTCATCCCTTTCAAGGCTTCTCAAGTGGGCAAAATTGATTTTGTCCGCAAAGGCCTTCACCATACTTGTAAGGTCATTATTATAGCCTGCACCAAGTGAGCCTGTGCAGAAGGTTATGCCATTGTGTATGGAATCATATGCATCAAGGAGCTTTTCAATATCCTTTCGGGTGCCTGCCACCCTGGGTAGCCCCAGCAGGGTCCATGGCGGGTCATCCGGGTGTATTGCCATGAACAGGCCATACTCTTCAGCAGCAGGGGCGATCTCTTTGATAAAGAGGTAGAGATTCTCCCTTACTGCCTCCTCGCCTATGCTGTTATAATGAATGACCTCCTTTTTAAAATCATTAAGTGACAGCGTGAAAAGGGAGCCTGGAAGACCAAAGAGGATTGTCTTTATCAGGCGCTCCTTGCCATCCTTATCCAGCTTTTTAAAATATATCTCTGCCTCCCTGATAATATCAGGTGAGTAATCCTTTTCAGCGTCTGGTCTATCCAGAATAAAGAGGTCAAAGGCTGCAAACACCTTCTGTTCAAACCTTGTGGTTATTGTCCCATCCTTTGTGGGCACACTAAGGTCTGTGCGCGACCAGTCCAGCACAGGCATGAAATTATAGCATATGGTCTTTATGCCGCATTTGGCCAGGTTCTTCATTGACTCCCTGTATTTTCTGATGAGCCCGGGCCGCTCTTCAGAACCTTTTTTGATATTTTCATGGACCGGCAGGCTCTCAACAACAGACCATCTGAGCCCCGTCTTTTCAATCTCATGCCTTCTTTGCATGATCTCATCCACAGACCATATCTCGCCCACAGGGATATGGTGCAGCGCTGTTACTATGCCTGTTACGCCAACCTGTTTTATCTCCCTTAAGGTTATGGGGTCATTGGGGCCGAACCAGCGCCATGTATGTTCAAATGCCATATAGCTATTATACCCCGCTGAATGAGCTGAACCCGCCGTCAATGGGGATAATGGCCCCTGTTACAAATGAGGATGCATCGCCTGCAAGCCAGATAACAGGGCCAACCATCTCCTCCGGTTCACCAAATCTCTTAAATGGGGTGAGGCTGATAATGGATTTGCCCCGTTCTGTGAGCGAGCCGTCCTCATTGGTTAAAAGCTGTCTGTTCTGGTTTGTGAGCAGAAATCCCGGGGCAATGGCATTCACCCTTAACCCGCTGCCGAATTTACTGGCGAGCTCTACGGCCATCCATCTGGTGAAATTTTCGATAGCCGCCTTGGCTGCTGAATACCCGGCCACCCTTGTTATTGCCCTTACTGATGCCATGGATGAGATGTTTATTATTGACCCCCTGCCATGTTCCGCCATGGATCTAGCAAAGACAAGGGTGGGTAGAACAGTGCCGTTAAGATTGAGGTCAGTAACCTTTTTAAAGGCATCCATATCAAGGTCAAAGATGTTCTGGCCAACACCAATGGTTGCGCCAGGCATGTTGCCTCCGGCAGCGTTAACAAGCACATCGATCCTGCCATATCTTTTGAGTATTTCATCATTAACCTGAATGAGCCTGTCCTGGTCAAGAACATCACACTGAAATGAAGTGATCTCATTTTCACCGGTTTTAAGGGCATCGACCATCCTTTTTAAGTTTGCATCTGTCCTGCCAAGGATGATTACCTTTGCCCCCGCGATTGCAAAGCCCTTTGCTATGGCCCCGCCAATTATTCCACCGCCGCCTGTTATTAAAACAACCTTATCTTTGATGCTGAATAATGAACTGATATATTCCATATCTTTGCAATCCCGACTATTTTTATTAACCTTCTCTTTGACTATTCATACTCATTTGGCACAGCGCAGATAATTACAAACGGGCTCTTTTCTGAGCTGTTTCTGAACTGATGTTTTTCATCAGGGAGGACAAGGGCAAAATCACCTGCTTCAAGCGGGTGGGTAGTCTCATCCCCATCAACAAGAAGACCCTGACCGCTTATCACATAGTTAAGGTGTTCAAAACCGTGTGTGTGATAGGGGGTGTGTCCGCCAGGTTCTATGGTAAAGACCCTGAAACAGAAGGATGGGGTTCCGTCATTTTTTGATACGGGCACCTGTTTGTAAACCTTCTCAGCCCCTGCCATTGCCATTTTTATCTTCTCTATCTCATTCAGTCTGATAGTTTTCATTTCACACCACTTTGATCATTTTTAAAGCTAAAATACATTTCCATTTAGCCTGTGTCAATAAAGCATATGCATTAAAACTAAAGATTGACTGATTTAAATAATGGTATATAAAGTATCTATATTGTAAGGCCCATGACAGGCGCTTATAAAACCCAATGCAATCACCATTTTTCAAGGAGGGACTCTATATGCAGCGATCCACACGATCCTATTACCTGTTTTTATCACTTATCCTTTTTGTTTTTACCATCACTTCTGGTAGTTATGCCCAGGTGGTTAAAGAGGGGCATGCTCCTGTTCCTGAAGCAGTTGCCATTCCAAGACCTTCAGAGAGTGAGGTGAAGGCTGCCGAGGAGGCGCTTGTTAAATTTATGCAGACTGCTGACTCGAGGATTAAGGAGATTAATTCAAAATACCCCGGTCTTATTTCTGTTACTGTGCCCCGTGATAATACCGCAACAGTGCCAGGCCTTATGCCCTTTTTTCAGTCGAAACACCAGGCTAACCTTGAGATTGCCGGAAAGGGTGATATAGATCTCCTGTTTTTGGGCGATTCCATAACAGACTTCTGGAGCAATGCTAGCGGGCCTTATGCAGGCAAGCCTGTTTTTGATAAATATTTCGGCCATATGAAGGTTGCAAATTTCGGGATAGCAGGTGATACCACGCAGGGGGTGCTTTTCAGGTTACAGAACGGCGAGGGCAAGGGTTTCAGCCCGAAGCTTGTTATGCTCATGGTAGGCACAAACAATACCATGCAGAATACAGCTCCTGAAATAGCCGAGGGCGTGGGTGCTGTTGTTCTTGAATTAGAAAAGGATTTCCCAACTTCAAAGATCCTGCTTCTTGCCATCTTTCCAAGGGATAAACCTGGCGACCAGGTTCGTAAAACCATAGATGAGGTAAACCGCAGGATAGCAAAACTGCATGATGGGAAAAAGGTCTTTTATCTGGACATAGGCCAAAAATTTCTTGATGAAAATGGCTTTATTCCCAAGGATGTCATGAGCGACGCCCTTCACCCCACAACTAAGGGGTATGAGATCTGGGCAGAGGCAGTAAAGGGGCATATAGAAAAATTGATGAAGTAGGTTAAGTTAACCCGGAGACCTGTGGTTTCCGGGTTAATAATGGAGATACGAAAATGAATAACACCAGTCTGGAATTATTTTTTTTATTTCTCGTGATTTTCTCCATTTTTATAACTGGTATATATCCATTACAGGTATTGGCAGAGAAAGACCCTGTCCCTCCTGAAACAGCATCCCTGGAGGCCCGTTTGAAAAGATTGGAAGACCGAGAAGAGATAAGAGGTCTCTTAATGGATTACGGGCGTTTTCTGGATAAGAGAGATTTCAAATCCTTTTCTGAACTTTTTGCAGAAACAGAAGGGGAATGGATCGGCGGGTTTGGCAGTGCAAAGGGATCGATAGCAATTTGCGACCTGATGGAAAAAACGATTGGAAAAGATACTCCAATAAGCCAGTCTGTGCATCTGTTTACAAATGAGACAATTCGGGTAAATGGTGACAAGGCGAGCGCGCTAACCAAGTGGGTATTTGTGGTTACCGGCGAATCGGATCGTCCACAACCCTATTTCGTGGGCCATTATGAAGACACAATGATAAGAGAGAAGGGGCGCTGGAAATTCCTGCGCCGTGTCGTTCATGCAGATATACCAGCGGATGATAAGATATCAACAGGAGATAAATAATAATGACAGAATATATACAGGTGTTTTCATCAGTTGTTAACCTTGAGGCCGCTGAAAAGATCGGCGAAAGCGTTATTGAAAAGAAGCTCGCAGCCATTGTCCAGATTACAGGCCCGGTAAAGAGCATGTACATGTGGAATGGTAAGTTACTCAAGGGTGAGGACTGGCGTATTGTCATGAAGACAACCAGGGATCAATATCAAAAACTTGAGGCAGAGATAAAGAGGCTTCATCCATATGGTGTCCCTGAAATACTCGCCATGCCTGTACTTGAGGGTAACAGGGATTATCTCAACTGGATTAGTAAGGAATTGGGGTGATACAATTATCAATGATCAGTGATCAGTTATCAATGATCAATTCATCCTGCTTCAAACAGGCTTAAAGGAAGATATCTGACACCAGGTTAACCTGTTATGGTAAAGTCCATGTACATTCACCTGTTACATTTATCCAGTATCCGTTTCCGGGTGACATGGTTTCAAGGTTACTTGACGCCGGATTACCGGGGTAATATACCTTCCATTCTTCGTTATCATAGGCCCATATACTTATTATTCTATCAGCTATTGAGGAGATTGCATCTGATATATTCATGGATAAAAGAGAGTTATACCCTGCAAGGTTCCAGCCTTTTGAGAGTTTTATGGCATCGTAATATGCAGCCCCTGAAAATGAAATATGCGATCCGTCAGCCATGTTTATCCAGTAGCCTTTGTCTGGAACCATGGTGGTAAGATCACTGAGTGCTGGATATAAAGCGTCATATACCTTCCATTTCCCCATATCATAGGTCCAGACACTTAATACCCTCTCTGCAAAAGGTTCAATAACATTAGCGATAGTTGTATCAACTGGCTCTCTGTTCATGGAAATAAGTCTCCATCCCGGGTTATCATCAGGCACAGGTACCATGGAAATATCATCAAGCGTGAACATGCTTAGGTTACTTCCACTGTTATTAAAGAAGTTAAGCCGTTTTATTGTTGAAGGATTACCGAGCTGATCCATTGATATATCAACCTGTGTCCATATGCCTGCCTTTGCATTGATTACTGCTGTGCTGCTGTTTTGACCCTCTTCATCCTCCGTGAAAAAATCGATCTTCCTGTCTTTAGTGCCTCCATTTACCCAGAAACTGATCTTCTCATATTCGGCACTATCAATAGGGTCGGATTCTGTAGAAAGGGCCGGTGAAAATCCTCCCCAGGCATCAAGGGTAATATTGATACTGTTATTTCCCGAGTGGACAGGGGTGGTAGCTGACAGGTTAAATGTCCCGCTCCAGCTCCAGTTTTGCCAGTTAATTCCCAGTGTATCATCATAGATAATAATCTTGCTTACAGTGTTTGAACGGAAGATCGCAGAAACAGACCTGTCACTAACCATTGAGATTTCACAGGTACCTGTTCCTGAACAGGGTCCGTTCCATCCGATGAATGTTGAGCCTGGTTCCGCTACAGCCGTAAGTGTAATTGAGGATCCGTTTGCATATGATTCGGTGCAGTCAGATCCGCATTCAATGCCTGCTGGGGATGAGGTTACATTCCCTCCGGCGCTGCTCACCTTTTCCACCGATACGGTAAGTACCGGGTTTACAGGGGCTGGCCTCTTTGCAAGGCTGTACAGGTATCCATACAGTGCAACCTTGCCCTTCATGGTCTGGCGTGGTGTATATTCCGTATGTGAAAATACCCAGCGGGAAGGGAAATAGGTCTCACCGATAGGCCAGGTGTTAACCACGTTTCCAGGGTAGCTGTTTTCGTACAGCTTTGAAGGCATTGCCATGGTCATGCCCTGCCACCAGTCAGTAAGATTCATATACGGGGTATGACCCGGGTCTACGCCCTTTATACCATCATCCCTTCCTGATGTATAAACCTCTGTTATACTGCGTTTTGTCTCAAGGGATGTTGTTGCGGTGCTCATCTCGATCATGTTTAGGGGATTCCTGCCCAGGCCCCAACCTGCCTCCAGATCAAGGGCTTTCTGAAAGTAATTTTTATCAATCGGGCTCTCAGTAATCGCATGTGCTACAATGGTGCGTCCTACAAAATGTGCGGTACGCCAGTAGGATGGCGGGTTATATGTAGTCCTGCGTGAGGGCCTTGTATTCATGAGGTCTGCCTCAGTACTTTTTGCTTCACTGATGATCCGGGACTTCATATTGTTATAAAGGGTGGAATAATGAACAGGCTGCGGAGTAATAAGATAGGCCGCAGTGGCATATAACTGATTGATTCCATCATCACCGCTGTAAAAATACTGGATGGGTGATGTCACGCCTGAGGCGCATACGCTCTCGCTATTGATGACCTTTTCATAGGAGGTAATGCCTGTTACATTGTAGAGAAAGGCAGCGGCCATCATCCTGAGGTCACGCCCCCTTAAATGGCCTTCATCAAAATAGAGTAATTCATCGAGCATCTGGTCAGCTAAACCTGATGCGTGGTTGTATGCCTCAATCGCGGCATCTCTGTAATAGTCTTTAAGAGATGTGAGACCTGCCACTCTGAATGCATCTGCAAGCATTGCTGCATTTGCGGCATTTGCCCAGGCGGCAAGGGCGGTAGGTGCGGCCTGGAAAAGCTCGTTTTCATCATTTGGGTTTGTCAGTCCATGGGAGTAACCACTGCCATCCCTGAGGCGAAGCCAGAAATCAACCTCGTAACGCACCTCGTCAATGATATCAGGTATACCGTTTCCGCTTTCGGTAATACCGAGGTCATCATCATCTATTGCACCATTACTCATGAGATAGGGGAGCAGCATATCATAGATATTAATAACATGGCCCAGGTGCCTGTCCCAGTCAGCAGCATCAGCATGGCCTCCATAGGCGTTCGGGTTTGCAGGGCTCCCGCTTTTCACATATGGTTTCCATGCATCCGGGGCATCCCATTTATCCCCGTCAGTAAAGGTTTCCCACTCCGGGTGGAATGGATGCATGGTTGTCAGGTATACCTTTGTAGAGGCAGGGCTTACTCCCGGGATATATAATGGTGTGCGTGGCGGCGGAGAGATACCTTTCGGGTTTGTTTCACCTGCGCGCATATAAAAATAACCCAAAAGAGATACCTTGAACGGGTCATGATACACATAATCATTGATGGTGAAATCCTGGCTGCACCCGACACCATCAACAACAAGCCGGTAGGTGCCCGGTGCTGATGCGCCTGAAAAATCTATTTTCCAGACATCCGATCCTGTGAGGTCATAACCATGTACGTCGCTGCCCTTCTTTTTCCAGAATTCAACAACCCCGACCTGTTCATGCGCGCCGGTATCAACATTATACAGGTAGACCGGGTTACCTTCAAAGGCTGAGTAGTTGCGAGGGCCGCCGCTTCCCATCCAGTAATAGAGGTCAGCGCCCTTGTGGGGGGCATCAGGCGAATACCCTGTTAAATTAATATGGATTGCTTCAGAAATACTATTGAACTTATCAAAGGTGAAGGTGACATTTTGAGTGTCCGTGTTTACATTGGTCACAATTTGCAGACTGTATGTATTTCCCTGTTTGAGCGGGAAGGGCAGTTGCAGATATATCCAGTGTTCATAGGTGTATTCGTACCTGTAGTCATTCCCTGACCATTCCATCTCAGCGTGTCCATTTAGTTTTTTCTTTCGAGCGCAGGTTACCGGGTTCTTACCGGATGCGCTATAATTTGCGTCATCAACAGATGTGATGCTCCAGCTTGATGGCATTACAGCAACACCGGTATTTAATTCCGGCGTATAACGTAATACCTGCTCTGTCTTGTTTTTCTCATCCAGGTGTATGACATCTCCATCGGAGATATTTACAGCCAGATAATCCTGGTCCAGTATGCTGCATTTAATGAGCTTTGCTGCATGGGATTCAGAGGCTGAAATGCCAGTGAGTAGTGCCAGACCAGCCAGTATTTTTAAAAGACAGGAGGGTGTTTTATATTTCATATATGTTCCTTTATTATATGGATGAAGTATCATTAAATCTCTCTCCGACACTCTATATTTTCTGTATAAGGAATCCAGGAATTGATCCTCAAGCATATACTCAGCAAGAAAAATGCCATTATGGGTCACAGCTGCCTAGAATTAAATATATCATAGATAACAGTATGTTAAGTGAAAAGTCAGTAATTATATTCAAGCATATTGCTAAAAAACGTCTGAAAAAGCATACATGGCTGGTTAATGAAAGAGGTAGGCAGCCATGCAGGGAGGTAGTCCGGTTGCCCATCACTCTTTATAAAGGGGAAGCAAGTTCCCTCTTGTTTTAAATCTGTTCCGGGGAAGGTAATTATCTGACAGGTTAGACTCCTCTTGACGGGTTATTAGAGGCGGTAAGATATCGGAAATTCTTATTTAAGCACCTGTTATCATAAATTAATGCAAATTATAAAATAAACTTGACGTTTATAGCAAACGTATGAGGTGTAATATCCGGTTTTTTCAGCTTGAATCGGGGTAATGCATTTTATAGCTTATTTATGAACTTTTAACAAAACTTTTCCAAATGGGGTCTTAAATGTTAAAAAATTTTATCATCTTGATCTTCTCACTGACGATGATTTCTTCTGTTCCAGTATTTACCGATGAGGTGAAAATCAACCTTCCTGAGACCGAGATTGAAGGCAATTTCGAGGAACAGGATTTTATCGGGCCTATGTTTACTGAAACCAACACCAGTATAAAGGTTACAGAAAAGGGCATTAATGCCCAGGGGCCTTCTGCTGCCATGTCACCCCACAAATCAATAACCCTTATGCCATCTGTGAATCAGCAGAGCGTTGATCCATCAGGGCTTGCCGATATCAGCAATTACCATGAATCATTCAGGTTCAGGGGGTGTTGAACCCACAGCCGGTGGTAATCCGGGTACGCCGGTCAATGTGGAAAATGTCCCAGTAACCGGGAGACCTGGCGGCGGTATGAATATTTATGACATGGAAAACTTTGAAAGTATCTCCATATACAAGGGTGGTGTCCAGGCAGATCATGCATTTGGACTTACCAATATCGGCGGCAAGATAGACATGGATATTAAAAATCCAAAGGAGGCATTCGGCATCAACCTGAAACAGACACTGGGCAGCGACAGTTTTACAAGGAGTTTTTTCAGGGTTGATACTGGCCTCACATCTACCGGAACCGGTGGATTTATATCCTTTTCCGTTGCAGGTGGTGACAAGTGGAGGGGACAGGGGGAATCAGACAGGACGAACGCCATGATCGGGTTCTCTCAGAAAATAGGAGAGCGGGTCAAAATGGATGGCTATGCAATATATAACAATGCAGATCTCAATACATACCGTTCACTCAATTATTCACAGGCATCAAACCTCTCAGATTTTTATAAATTCGATTATACCGGGAACAGTTCGGATTACTACTACTATGGCTACAACAAAAGCGACTTTGAAGACCTGAGCCTGCTTCTTGATATGGAATACATCATAAATGATGTGTCTAAAATCACCCTTAAACCATACTACTGGCAGGACAAGGGTGATTTTTATGAGACCATAACTACACAGAGCGGCGCCAACAGAATAAGAAACCGCACTATAGATCATGATATGTATGGTGTGCTTGCACAGTACTCCATTGATATGCAGGATGTTGATCTCAATATGGGGTATTTCTACCTGAATCAGGAAAAGCCCGGTACTCCCTCTGCCATGAAACTGTATACTGTAACAGATGGGGGGTTGCTGTTTGACAGGTGGCAGATCCTTTCAGCCCCGACAAATCATATTCAAAACCAGCCCTTTGTCTCAGGAGAATATATTTCAGGCAATATGGTTTTTGAAGGAGGGATTAAATACCTTGACTACACCATGCCAGAGATAATTACCTATATGACCACCGGCATCGGGGATGTGAGTTACAAGAGAGCGCTTGGCATGGTTAGTTTAGTGGAGCAGAATGCCAGTGCAGGAGAAGAGGAATTTACAGAGTTCCTTCCTAATTTTGGAGCAAGCTATATCATTAATGATGAGCTGAGCAGTTACTTTTCCTATGGCCGCAACTATGGACTCAGCGTATTGCTTTACACCTATTTCATCTCACAGAAACAGAGCTTTTATAACGCAGGCATTACCCTTCAGGACCTTTGGAGCAGGCAGGAGCTAGAGATTGCGGATAATTTTGATGCTGGTCTCAGATACATTACTGACAAGCTATATATTGTGCCAACCATCTATTACGCAAGACATAAAAACAAGCTTGCGGTCTATTATGATGATACATTAAATGCCTATTCCCCTTCCACAAATGCAAAGGCCGAGGCATATGGATTTGAACTGGAGGCAGGCGCAATGCCGGTTGACCATCTGTCATTATACGGCTCATTTTCTTATAACCGTCTGTACTTTACCCAGGATCTCAGGAATTCTTCAGGGGGCATTGTCCCGGTAGATGGGGAGCAGGTGCCGGATGCGCCTGAAGTGATGTTCAAGGGTATTGCCTCTTACATGGTCGGTGATTTTACCTTTTCAACGATCATGCGGTATACAGGAAGCAGGTATGGTGACATTGTCCATAGCCAGAAGATCGATTCATCAACTATATTTGATTTTGAGGTTGGATACAGCAAAGAGGTGAAGAGGTTTGGCATGAAAAAACTGGATCTGTCCATAACGCTTAATAACATTTTTGACAAAGAATATATCAGCATTATAAACACAACCGATTACCAGACCCTTGGCTCGACATATATGACAGGAGCGCCTTTAACTGCCTATGTATCCCTCTCAATCTCAATATAGTGATATCGATATACCCCTGGGTTTATAAGGCCCGGGGGGTACACGTAAAGAACACCTGTCATGGTTTATACTTGCCTCAGTGCTCCTGCATCTGTTAATTGTTTTCAGCCTGATCACCCTCAAATTTGGCAATCAGGGCGGGCTTCTTCCCGGTGAAAAGGTGGTAGAGATAAGACTTGTAGGCATGAAGATGACATCTCCCCAGAAGAGCTCTTCCATGCCGATGAAGAGCATGGTTAATAAAAAACCCGCCACTCCTCCTGTTATTAAAAAGGAAGTAAAACCGGCGATGATGCCTGCAAAGAAGATATTGAACCATACAACCGCAACAAAAGAGATCACATCTCCTGTTAAAAGTGATCAGGCAGTGTCATCAGGTTATTCCGATGTATTAAAGGATAATCCATCCACAAACATTACAGACACAAATACAAATGCTGTTTCTCACAACTCTCCGGTGGGAAATGAGGATGTTGAACAAAATCCTGTGAATGCCTTATACGAATATGGGGTGGCTGACGCTTCAACAGGTGATGGTGCTGTTTCACAGGGAAAACAGTATGTGGATGCGAATTTTTACTATGTAAAGCAGCTTATTACCAGCAACCTTGTTTATCCGGCTGTTGCAAGAAGAATGAAGTGGCAGGGGACTGTGGAGGTCTCATTTAGGGTGTTATTGACTGGAAACGTTGAAAACATAAGGGTGTTAACCAGTTCAGGCTACAGCCTGCTGGATAAAAATGTGATTGCAACTATCGAGAGTGTTCAGCCTTTTCCCCCGCCTCCTGTGGCCGCCGAGTTTACCATGCCTATCAAATATACACTTAAACACTGATCTGTTTTCAACCGGCCAGACATGCCCATATGTTATGAATTGCTCAATAGCATAGCATCAATGATTCATACTATCCTACACTGTTACTTCTTACACTCAGGGTTCATAACCTAACAGCATCCCGCTTTATCAACTAAACATTGATGATTGATCTGTCCAGCCTTTTCCAGGTCCGTCTTACTTGAATGGTTTATCGAAAACCCTCAGTTCTCTAATAACAACATTAACCAGGGCATCGCATTGAAAGCGGAACCGTTGAAGGTGGAGGTCACCTCGGAATCTGCTGTAAGGGAAAAAGTGCAACTACCGGTCCCCGAACAACCTGAGGCTGAACCGCTTCCATTGCTCCAACCCCCAAAGGTCGAGCCTGCGCTGGCAGAACCGGAGAGAGTGATAGAGGTTCCCTCATTGACGGTGCAGGAACCGATTTTGTCCACCCAGCTAAGCGTACAATTGGCCCCGGCTGTCACCGTTCCGTCCCCCGAACCTGTTTTGGTCACGGTCATGGTACGGGAGGCAGCGTCAGCAAACTTGATCACCCCGATATCCTGACCTCCGCTGTAGCTGCTTACCGGGTTTCCCCAGCTCCCACTGCTAAATCCCGTGACATAAACATTTTCACTGGTTGAGGCGATCCCAAAGCCGATATCCGAACTTCCGGATCCATAAAAAGTGTGCCATTGAAGCTCACCCCCATTGTTCAACTTCAACACAAAAATATCATTGGCGCCGTTGTGAGAGTGATCCGCATTTCCCCAATCTTGATTACTATTGCCCGTAACAAAGACATTCCCACCGCTGTCCAAGGCTATCCCATACCCGGAGTCAGAACCGGAAGAAGATCCGTGAAAGGTGTTCCATTGCAAGACCCCGGCGTTGTCCAGTTTTAAAACGAAGGCATCCGTTGTTCCCTGAAAAGGATTTACGGGACTCCCCCAGTTCGTATAACTATATCCGGTCACATAAATGTTTCCGCCTCCATCCAGGGCTATAGCCGTACCAAAATCATAATAGGCCGAACCATGAAAGGTATGCCATTGGAGGGCTCCAGAATTATTGAGTTTAAGAACGATGATATCAAATCCGTCATTAAAAGAATTCACCGGGGTCCCCCATGCCTTGCCGGCTTCGCCGGCGATGTAGACATACCCATCTCCATCGACAGCAATTCCACGGCCTATGTGATAGGAACTATTTCCACCGTGAAAAGTATTCCACTGCAGGGTACCTGCATTATCGAGCTTGAGGACGACAATACTATCGTCTCCGCCTAGTTGCGGATGCGGATTTACCGGACTGCCCCAGTTGTAATAGCTTAATCCGGTCACATAGACGTTTCCATTAACGTCTAAGGCCAAACCATAGGCTATATCCCGATCGGTGGTGCCGTGAAAGGTGTTCCATTGCAAGTACCCGTTGCTGTTGAGCTTCAAGACAACGATATCGTCCGATGAATTACTATGCGGATTCACCGGACTGCCCCAGCTACCTCTGCTTCTTCCGGCCACATAGACATTTCCGCTACCATCAACAGCAATAGCCGTTCCTTCATCCAAGCCTGTATAGCCATGAAAAGTGTGCCACTGTAATACTCCCGCGCTGTTAAGTTTTATCACGGCTATGTCATTTGTATTGTTCCCACTATGAGGGTTCACCGGACTGCCCTAGGTAGCGTTGCTTACACCGGCAATATAAACATTTCCGCTGCTGTCGGTCGTGATAGCATAGCCGACATCATCTCCGGACTGGCCGTAGAAGGCATGCCATTGATAGGTCGGGTCGATGATAAGCGGTTGATTAGGGTCAAACCGACCTGTTTTGAATCCTACTGAACCGTCTTTATATTTATTGAAGGCCACTTCTACACTTACCTTTTTACCCTTTATCTCCTGCCAGGCTATTGGTGCGGTTAGTGTGAAATAACCCTTTTCCTTAGGATGTTTAAATCTAAGCGATCCATTCTTTTGTATCTCAGCTTTAGCATTATATTTAATCCTGATCAAAGCCGGGTCACCCTTCGTTTCGATGATATAGGTACTTTCGGCAATTCCGCCCGGTCTGGCTTCGTAATGAAGGGTTATACCCGGCCACAAATCCGGGTAACTCACTTTTACGAATTCTGGGACCTCTTTGGTAAGATTATCTTTCTGTTCCCGCTGATTCCCTCCAACTGGTTTTACTCCCGTGGTGCCGATAAATTCCTCAACTAATAGAAAACCCATGCCTGCCAGATAAACCTTCTCCGGCTTAAATCCAAGTACGACCACTCCTGACCTAAACTGCAAGAGATCATGGGCGGAAATGGTTGTAGCACTTTCTGAAATGACCCCTGATATCCGGCCTTTCCCTGGGAGTGCATCCAAACTTTTATTGGCCAGAGCATCAGTAGGCAACGAGAGCCCTATGCAAAGAAATAACTGCATCATTAAAATAAGTAAAGAAATTCGGATTTTTATTAATACTTCTTTCATATGCCTGCCTCCTATATATAGTTTTTATAAGGTGGGGAGGAGAGAAGGACATTATTGAGCCCCTTTATTTCCCTTTCTTTTATAACAAAACAGACAATTTTTTTATTGGCTTATTGACTTAGCTCACCCACCCTATGATCTCATCAACTCATCGCGTGTCACAGTAGTTGTTTTAGTGGTCAAGTAAAAACCGAAACCTTATTAAGTAACGTTTGATATTTTGAAATTTTTATAATCCATGGGACTCAGATACCCAAGAGTCGAATAGAGTAGATCAGTATTATAAAAAGTGATGTAGTCAATAACTTCGGCTTTTACTGTTTTCCTGGATATAAAAATGTATGTGATATCCGCTGTCCACATAGTATCTGCTATATCCACTTCAAACGGTCGATCCAGCAGGTTGTGGGCGACAGGATAGTTATGGCGGCCGTCTGTTGTAACTTTATAATGTCTCGTGTTTTTAACTTTTAGCCCAAATTTTTGCATTGTTGATAAGAATTACCTTTTTTAGGAACGATGTATATGGAGTTTGGCGTTGTATGTCAATAATAAATCACCCCACCATAGAGTAGAGCCATTCAGTAAAAAAATAGGGGTCTAAAACAACGGTGTCCAAAATTTTTACTCAAAAAGCCGCATAGATTCGCTGTAAACATTTAAAAAATCGGGGTCACCCATTAAAGGATTAGTCAAGAGAAAAAACACCTCACCATTAGAAGACAATATACAGTTTTTCGATTGACACCTTAGCCCCGAACTGCCCGGATGCATGTCGAAGCCTCCTATTTGTTCTTTTTGTGAGCGGATATTTCATATTAGATAATCATAAAGAATTTAAAGAGAAACTTAACAGGCTTGGATTCCACGGTTAAAATGTGGAATGATAATAAAAAAAAGAATTAAGTGTTATTGAACTTTAACCCCTTCTATGGCTGGTTGTTTTCCATTTAAGATAGGCAGTATGCATTCCTTCAGGAAATATTCAATACCTTTTTTATTAAAGTGCATATGATCATAATAGAATCTTTTATCCTGCATAAATGATGCGCAGTTTACATAGGAAACGCTATCAACACCCTTAGCAGCTTTTCTTAAAAAGGCATCCACCTCCTTTAGCCCTGGGAAGTCCTTTATCAGGAGGGGCAGCATGACATAGGTAATCCGGCTTCCATGTTTTTTGACCATCCGGTTTATATTTTTAACCACATGGCCATAGGCAGTAAAGCCGTCCCGGTCATATTCACTGAGATAATATCTCCTAGCCTCCTCTATCTTGTTATTATCGATTGAACGGAGTGTGCCCAGTGTCAGACCTGGAGAGCCATACCTTGAGATCTTTTTAAAGTCTGTAACAGTGATCATCTTCATGTATGAAAAAAGTCTATCCAGGGGATAGCGGTCACGAACAAGTTTCAAGAAGATGGAGAACTCAAAGGGTTCATCCTTCAGGAAAAAATCATTGTTTTCATTGTTGATTGATGAATAGAAGATAAAAGGATCAACCAGGTAAATCACATGATCTATTGTGTTACCCTGTTTAAGGAAGTTGTAGAGATGCACCTCTGCGGGCATCAGACCGCCTCCGCCTCCCTTCGAAATATTTGCTACCTTCCTATTAAGAATCTGCTTTACCATCTCATGATTGCCGTCACGGGAAAGCACGCGTCCCCTTGATGTGCCCAGGAAAACAACAGGGTAATGTTCGTTTTCACCATATGTGAGGAGGTTTGATTCACTCTCTGCATATGAGAGATGTATATCCCTGTGGCGTCCTGAAAAAGATGAAAGGAGTAAAAGCAGGATGCATAGATTAAGCATCCCGAAAATAAATATTTTTATGATGAAAAGCCCTGCCTTCATGTTCTGATATACACTAACCCCAATTCGCTAAAACTGGAAATATATAAATTCCTGCTTTACCCCGAACACCACTGACAGAAACACCGCCCATACAGATATGGTATAAATTGTCCAGCGGAGAGTAATTGGAAATTACCCAATCTTTTCATGTATCCACCCGTCTCTCTCAAATCTTTCAACAGCAAAGAGAAAAATGATCATGACTATCAAAAGGATAAATGAGGGGAGGTTAACCACGCCTGATACTGTATGGTTAAAATTAGAAATATCCCAATTAAGGAACATTCGCCTGATAAATTAAAAGGCGCTAACCACAGAATCTGACCTGAAAAATATCCATGCAAATGTTACCATGCAGAATGTTGTTATCACCCTGACCCCATGATGAACAGGTTCCAGCCTGACATTAAAAAACCTTGCAGTTATAAAACCTCGCCAGGCCTCAGTGACTTTCTCAGCTATCAGTATCATACCGTGAAGGGCACCCCAGATCACAAATGTCCAGTTTGAGCCATGCCAAAGGCCGCTTATGACGAATGTAATAAAAATATTATAATTCCATCGCCATTTTGTTACCCGGTTTCCACCCAGGGGGATATAGAGATAATCACGGAACCAGGTTGAAAGCGAGATATGCCACCTTTGCCAGAAATCCTTAAGGGATGTGGCAAAGCATGGGTGCCTGAAATTTTCCATGAGGTCATATCCCACTATTCGGGCTCTCCCCCTTGCCATGTCTGTGTACCCTGAAAAATCACAGTAAATCTGAACAGTATAAAACAGGGCTGCCATTACAAGAGGCATGCCATTGTATTCATCAACATGGTTGTGTACCCTGTTGACATACACTGCAAGATGATCAGCGATAACTATTTTTTTGACCAGGCCCCAGAGTATGAGGCGCATGCCCTCTGTCACCTTCTGATAATCAAATGGATGGGTATCTCTTATTTGCGGAAAAAATAACCTTCCACGGTTTATCGGGCCTGACATTATCTGTGGCCAGAAGGAGGTAAACAATGCAAAAAAGCCTAGGTGCCTTTCTGCATTAACCTTGCCACTGTACACATCAATCAGATAACCAAGGGACTGAAAAGTATAAAATGATATTCCTACCGGGAGCAGCATGGTCAGGATCGGGATATCAGCTGCTATGTTGATTGATTCAAGCATCTGTGTGGTTGTATGGCTGAAAAGATTAAAATACTTGAAAAGGAAAAGCATCCCGATGTTAAAGATAACCCCTGCCCATATGTATGGTCTTCTTCTATTTTTTTCACTCATCTTTGCCATGATGATGCTCAGGGTATAATTCACCAGGGTCGATCCTGCAAGAAGGAATATATACTCAAATTTTGCATAACCATAAAAGAGGTAGCTCGAAACAAGCAATAGCTACCACCTGAACTTGTGAGGAGTGATATAATAAACCCCGGTGAGGATTATAAAAAACAGGGCAAAATGTAAGGAGGTAAATAGCATGTTTGTCAGCGGTCAGTTAAAGAGTGATTCAGGGCTATCCCTGAATCAAGGGAATACCGGAAGCGGTAAAAGAACCCTGAAGGTTGTCCCTTTTCCGGGCGTGCTTTCAACCTTGATAGTGCCGTTGTGCGCCTCTATTATCCCCTTGACTATTGAAAGCCCCAGCCCTGTCCCCATGACCTTTCTGGTTTTAGGATCCTTTACCCTGTAGAATTTATCAAATATCTTGGGAATCTCAGATGCAGGTATCCCCACGCCGGTGTCTGTCACCATGATCTCCAGAAGATGGCTCAGGCAGCGGGCCTTAACAGTAACAACACCCCCCTCAGGCGAGTAGTTGATTGCATTGGTCAGGAGGTTATTGATTACCTCTGCAATCCTTTCAGGGTCTGCCTGAACAGGTTTCAGGTTTGTAAACTCATGCTTCAGGGTGATGCCGCCCGCCTCAGCCCTCTGTTCGAGAAGGGCAATTGTGTCAACTATTATCTTGCCTATGTCGGTTTGAGTATGATGATGCTCCTGTTTTTCAGACTCTATCTTTGCCATGTCCAGCAGGTCATTTATCATATCAAGGAGCTGATCCAGCTTCTCTCTGCCTCTTTCAAGAAATTCTGCCTGTTTGTCAGTAAGAGGCCCTGCAAGCCCTTCCAAAAGCACACTGTTCTGCTGTCTGATGGCTGATATGGGGCTTCTCAGTTCATGGGCAACCATGTTAACAAAATCGGATTTCATGGCATCAAGTTTCTTAAAGGCTGTGATATCCTCAAGCACTGTAACAGTGCCGACTACAGAGTTGTCAGGGCCATAAGCCGGCGCTGAAATCGCACTTAAGATATTTTTTTTAAGCTCTATCTCCTGTGATACTGCCCTTTTCTCAGGCGATGCCTCTGACTGAATATCGTTAAGGGTCCTGAGCAGCCTTTCATCCTTTATGATCCCTGTTACAGGGATAGGTGAATCCACGTGATCAGTGATTTCAAGAAGCCTCATGAGGGCGGGGTTATAGAGGACAATCTCCATATTCCTGTTTGTAACCATAACGCCATTAGCCATGCAGTTTATAATGGTTTTAAGCCTGCTCTTCTCAAGGGTCAGGTCATAGAGGTTGCGTATATTTTCCTCTTCATACTGCCTTGCCTTTAGTTCAAGCAGCCTTTTTTCAGATGCACGATTTACAGTAAGCAGCAACTGATCTATCTGGAAAGGCTTTGTAATAAAGGAGAATGCCCCATTTTTCATGCATTCAACAGCGGTATCTATGGTAACATGACCGGTGATAATGATAACAGGTATATCAGGATAGAGCCTGTAGGTCTGCTCCAGCACCTCCTCTCCGCTCATGACAGGCATTTTCAGATCAAGTAGTATGACATCCACCGATCCCTTTTCAAGAAAGGAGAGCGCCTCCTGGCCGTTTTCAACACAGATCACCTCATATTTATTATCGGTAAGGATACGGCGGCAACCGTCCCTGATCACCTTTTCATCATCCACAACAAGTATTCTGATCTGTTTATCCATGATTTATAATGCTTTGAAATAGAGGTTATTCCTTCTGCTGATCCACAAATCCCATTGGGAGTTCTATCGTAAACTCAGTCCCTTTACCGGGCTCGCTATCCACCGTGATGCTCCCGCCATGGAGCTGAAGAATGTTTTTTGTTATGCTTAACCCAAGACCTGTCCCCTTGCCAACAGGCTTTGTAGTAAAAAATATCTCAAATATCTTTTCTTTAAGTTCATCAGGTATGCCTGGGCCTGTGTCTGCCACTTTTATTATGAAATACTCCCTCTTATAGTCAAACCTGACATTGATCTTAAGCTGCCCCTTGCCCTCCATTGCATCTGCCGCATTAATAAAAAGGTTAGTAAAGACCTGCTGAAGCTGCCCCATATCAGCGGCAATTGAGGGCATATTGGCGTCTATCTCCTTTATAATATCTACATTCTGAAAAAGGGGCTGGTTAATGAGCAGGTTCAGGGATTTGTCTATGAGTATAGCAAGGTTAAAGGATGTAAATTTGCCAACAGTCTGCCTGCTGAATTCGAGCAGGTCAGAGACAATCTTTTTACATCTGAGTGTCTGATCTATTATCTCCTGTATATCCTCTATGTTCTGTCTGTTTTCCGATTCCAGCAGCATAAGATTCTTTTTTATCAGCTCAGCGTATATCATGATGCCTGAAAGGGGGTTATTGATCTCATGGGCGACACCAGCGGCCATCCTGCCTATGGATGCGATCTTTTCAGACCTGACAAGCTGAAAATGGGCCTCTTCAAGGTTTTTGCGCATTTCAAGTATCTCCCGCATATCTGTAAAGACGCCTACGCTACCCACCTCTTTGCCATCGATGACTATAATAGATGCGCTCAATGTTACAGGTATCTCTTCACCGGTTTTTGTTTTTATTGACCAGCTTGTTGGGTTAAGCTTCCCTTTGGGGCCGTATTTGCCGCTCCTCATCTTTATCAGGTTTTCCCTTGCGGTTTCCATATCGCAAAAATTGCTTATATGGCCATTCTTAACCATCTCCTCAGCCTTGAAACCGGTAAGCCTCTCCATTCCCTCATTAAAGAGCAGGATCTTTCCCTTCTGGTTTACAACAATAATACCATCCACTGTGCTCTGTATCACATTCTGTAAAAATGTATTGGATTTCTGCGCCTCCTGTTCGAGCCTGACCTTTTCAGTAACATCCCTTGACGCCTCCAGTATCTGTACTATCTCACCCCTGTCATTATATATGGGTGTGAGGGTAACAACCTCAAACCTGCTCCTGTTATTTGCATCAACATACTCCTCTATTGTGCTGTAGATGCCTTTTCCCCTGATCTCATCCATATAAAGGTCAATATAGCATCTTCCATTTTCTCGTGTGCAGGGGCGGTTTCTGCAGAGGCCGAAATCAATCTCATAACAGTGTTTGCCATAGGCATTATCTTCAGTAAGATGATAGGCGTCTAAAAAGGTCTTGTTCACTGTCTCTATACTTTTGTCCATGTTTATTACCATGATCCGGTAGGGGAGGTAATCAGGGATCAGTTTAGACTTTTTGCTCATCGATGAGATGTAATTTCCGAATTTTTTTTCAAGGGACTCGGTTTCAACCTCATTCTGTAAAAGCCCCCAGAGCAGGAGGCTTGCAAAGTGGTCAAGAAAGGATATAGAGGTGGGTTTTGCATCTACAATGCTTTTTACCACTTCAAGGGAGCCGGTTAACTCTATAATCAGATTCAGCCCTTCAATATTAAAGAGATCATGATAATCATTTGAGGTAAAAAGCCCCTTTTCTCTTGCAAGGGTAATTCCCGGGGCATCTGGGTTGATGTCCACAACACCGGCTATCTCCATCTTAAGCCTGGTTAATGGTATCTCCTCCAGTATTTTTAGGATGCTGTAGCATATCTTTCCGCCGCCAACAATGCCGGCCTTGAAATATATATCAGAGAGGTCTTTCCTTATGGAGCTGCCTGTCTCACGGATCATCCTCTCAAAGGGATTTTTTTCCTGTCTGTTTTCCAATTATTCTACCGGCCTTGGCAGTACCTTTGCCTTTTCTGCGATTTCAGGCACCCTGTGTTCCCACTCAATGGCCATGAGGTGCACTCCTGAAATCCCCTTCATCTCCTTGAACTCCTCGATCTGTTCAACAACGATCCTGATCCCCTCATCTGCCGCATTGCCGGGGCCTGCCCCCTTGAGCCTCTCTATAAGAGAGTCAGGCACATCCATGCCAGGGACCGATTTTGCCATGTACCTTGCCATGCCGACGCTCTTTAATGGCGAAACCCCTGCAAGTATATAACATTTTTCATGGAGCCCCATGTCAACAACCCTTTTCATGAACTCCCTGAACTTATCCATATTATATATGCACTGGGTCTGAATAAAATCCGCCCCTGCATTTATCTTGTTTGCGAGCCTGTAGGGCCTGTAATCAAAGGGGTCTGCAAACGGGTTTTCCGCTGCGCCTATGAATAGCCTTGGGGCGCAGTCTATCTCCTCGTCATTAAGAAATTTGCCCTCATCCCTCATCTTTTTTACAAGGGAGATGAGCTGCATGGAGTCAAGGTCATATACATTCTTTGCCTCAGGGTGGTTTCCAAAACTCTGATGGTCGCCTGTGAGGCACAGGATATTACGTATCCCTACAGTGTATGCGCCCAGTATGTCGCTCATCATGGCGAGCCTGTTTTTGTCGCGGCATACCATCTGAAAGTTGGGCTCCATCCCTTCAGCGATAATAACCGTTGAGGCTGCCCAGCTTGACATCCTTACAACAGCAGTCGGGTTATCAGTCACATTTACTGCATCCACCATGCCTTTGAGGTGATGTATCTTCTCTTTCAGATGTTCTATATTTGCCCCTTTTGGCGGGCCGCATTCACCGGTAAAGGCAAAGTGGCCTGCCTTGAGCACCTTTTCCAGATTGCTTCCTGATTTAAATTTGCTCATATGGCAATATCCTCCCTGATGCTTCTGCGGGGGCCGCCATCCTTTGCTGTTCTCCAGTCCTTGGCAGGCCTGTTATTAAGCAGGTCATTCAATCTCCCCTGTTTTATCTTTTTCATGACAATGGTGTCCCATATGCATTCTGTATCTTTTGATACCTCACATTTGCCGTTTGAAGAACCCCCGCATGGGCCATTCAGCAGGCTTTTTGAGCAGCGGGCAACAGGGCACAATCCATCATAGTAATGAACCACGCAGGCGCCGCACCCGGCGCATCTCTCTTCCCATACGCCGTGCCTGACGGCCCCGCCAAATGATGTCGTGTTAACAGCAGGATAAACCCTTGTGCCAGGGTATCTCTCTGAAAGAAACTGCGGCCCTACGCCGCATGCCATGGTTAAAACCGCCTCATAGTCACCAATTATATCCTTGACCATATCGACATATTCCGGGTCGCACTGCCTCTCCAGTGTCTTTTCATGTATCTCAATCGGGTTTTCTTCCCTTTTCCTTGCTATCTTAATAATGCTTGCAAGTATCCCAACCTCCTTTGCTCCGCCGATATTGCATACTGTAACGCACCCTTTGCAGCCGAGCAGAAGCACCTTTTTATATCCCTTTACCATATCCAGTATCTCTGGTATGGGTTTTCTATCAGCAATTATCATATAAAAACCTCTTTTCCTGATAATCCAGTTTTTTCATATATTAAGGTTATCAAATATTATATAAGAGGATTGGAAGTCAAGTTTGAAGAGACCGGACGGCTGATTTTATCTGTACCTCTTTTATCTCTTGACATACTAATGGATAAAATATTATGAAAAATCCGCTCCATAATTTATTATTGAATTGTAAATAATACATAAAATAAGCTGATTTAGCATAAACACTTAACAAGCTTTTAAAAAAATAAAACCATTAGCGGAGGAATGATCTTATGCTGACAAGGGCCTATATTCCTTATAAAGGGTACTATTCTAGTCCATTCTGCAAGTGGCAGGGACAGCTCTCAACCTTTAATCCTATTATACTTGGCGCTGAAACTGCAAAAAGGTGGTTTGCCAATGCAGCCATTGACCCGACTGTGGTGGATTACCTATACTATGGCGCAACTGTTGCAGCCAACAGGATGTTTTATGCCCATACATGGTCAGGGGCGATCCTTATGGATGGCAAAAAGGATATACCCGGGCTCTATGTTCATCAGGCATGTACAACCGCTGCTACATGCATACATCTGGCCGCAATAAATGTTGAGGCAAAGACATTTGATACGGCATTCACACTCATGTCTGACCGTATGTCAAACGGGCCGCACCTTGTCTGGCCCAACCCGAACGGGCCTGGCGGTGAAGTCATATCAGAAAACTGGAATATGGATAACATCAATAATGACCCGTCAGGCGGGCTCAAGATGATCCAGACAGCGGAACTTGTGGCAAAAGAGGCAGGCATAACAAGGGAGGAGTGTGATGAGCTTACATTAAGGAGATATGAGCAGTACCTTGATTCCTTGGCAGACAACAGGGCATTCCAGAAGAGGTATATGTTCCCCATTGAGGCAAATATTTCAAAGAAAAAGACAATACTTGTTGAAGAGGATGAAGGCATTACACCCACCACAGCCGAGGGGCTTGCAGGGTTAAAGCCTGTTGAACCGGGCGGGGTGCTCACCTACGGCACTCAGACCCATCCTGCAGATGGCAACTGTGGTTTTATTGTAACCACCAGGGAAAAGGCAAAGGAGTTGAGCAAGGAGCCTGGCCTTGAGATTCAGATTGTATCATACGGCTATGCAAGGGCGCCAAAGGCCAGGATGGCAGCAGCCCCTGTACCTGCCGCAGAAAAGGCACTTGAGCAGGTCGGGCTTAAGATAAATGATATAAAGGCAATAAAGACCCATAACCCCTTTATTGTTAATGACCTTAACATGGCCAAAAAGATGAACATTAATGCCATGTCCATGAATAACTATGGCAGTTCCCTGATCTATGGGCACCCCCAGGCCCCTACAGCAGGGAGGCTTATCTGTGAACTTATTGAAGAGCTGGTTGTTAAGGGCGGAGGATACGGCCTCTTTACCGGGTGCGCCGCAGGGGATACAGGCGCATCACTGATTGTTAAGGTAGGGTAGCTCTCTTTTACTGATGTTTTTCGGAATTGCTGTGATCGTTAAGAGGATCAGACTTTAACTTAAAAAGAGATGAATATGAAACAGATAATTTCGTTATTCTTACTTCTTGCGATGCTGTTTTTATTAACAAATTGTAATAACAGAACACACTTTAATAATTATTTAAATAGCCCTCCGCTTGCAAATCAGTACGCTGCTAACGGTAACATTTTAACGAATAATAAAAAGTATGATGAGGCAATATCATATTTTAATAAAGCCATCAATATAGATCCTAAGAATAGTATGTACTACTGTAATCGTGGAGAAGCCTATTTTTTAAATAACCAAAATGTTGAAGCATTTGCTGATTTTAATAGAGCTATTGAATTGGATACTAATATCCCTAATGCCTACTTTTATCGTGGAGCGGTTTACATGAAGGATGAAAAAGTCGGTAAGGCAATAATAGAGTTTAATATAGCTATTCAAAAAGACCCAGATTACGCTGAAGCCTATTTATACAGAGGAATTGCGTATGAAAAAACAGGTGAAATAGATAAGGCCAATGCCGACAAGAAAAGGGCAAAAGACCTTGAACCAAGGGTTGAAGCCATTCTTAAAAGAAGTATAAATCCTGAGATTGATGAATCTGTTGACCCTGAAACAATATACACATTGAGCGAAGTGGAAATCCCTCCAAAAGTTGTATACACAGTTCCACCCAGATATCCCATTGATGCATATAAAAATAATATCTCAGGGTATGTAAAACTAAAGTATGTCGTGACAAAAGAGGGCAAAACAAAAGATATAACAATTAAAGAATCGTCACCGAAAGGCGTTTTTGAGACCTCAGCAATCGAGGCTGTTGAACAGTATCGTTTTAATCCTGCTGTCAAGAAAGGTCAGACTGTTAATGTAAGTGTTAATATGCCAATCCAGTTTGATGTTAAAACTAAATAGCGTCTATAAAAATTTTAGGTTATGAATCATAATGTGTTACTTCTCAAAAAGAGGCTTGTTTGATGGTTGTAGGCGGTAAAAGGACGCTGAACGTCAAAGCGGATGATCACATGTAGACCTTGGAAACAAGGAGCTCTGAGTAATCCTCATCTATTTTTTCAGATAACAATTTTATGTGCCGGACAAAAATTTTATCTCATGCATTTAGGTTATTGTAGTTTAAGGGCAGCTTCAAAATGGAGGACTTGATAGCCTAACGAAAATATCTAATCAAATTGGAATATTCTGCCGATCTACTGGTATCATAATAAAGGGGGCTTATTATGAAGGTAGAAAGTTCAAGTGTTTACATGTCATCACAGAGGGAGTTTATCTCCAGGGATGAAAAGCAGGAAACCCTGAGTGTCTGGGTTGATCCACCTCAGGGTAAGAGATCGGGTGAAAAGGTCACTATTTCCGCTGAGGCAAAGTGTTTGGCAGGGGAGTGCAGGCAGGGTGAAGAGGTTTTGGATGATGACCTGCCTACCGATTCAAAAATGACCCTGAAGGCATTGCTTGCCGAGATACTCTCAGGTAAAAAAATCAGGATTTTGGATATCTCTGAATACCAAGGCAAAACAGAAGATGCCGCAATAACAGAGGGAAATAGCAATGCTGAGGCTGCTCAGAGCCAACGCCAGGGGTGGGGCATCTCATACGATAAAACTGATTCCCACTATGAGAAGGAGACGGTTTCATTTGTGGCAGCAGGCGTAATAAAGACCAGTGACAATAAAGAGATAAATTTTGCCCTTGAGCTTGATATGGAGCGTGAATATGCCTCATATGAAAGCTTTAGTTTCAGGGCAGGTGATGCAAAATTAACTGACCCCCTTGTAATCAATTTTAACGGGACTGCGGCAGAGCTATCCAATGTCAGATTTGCATTTGACCTGGATTCTGACGGTATTGAGGAGGATGTGCCTCTCTTAAAACCGGGAAGCGGGTTCCTCGTGTTTGATATCAATAGTGATGGCGCAGTAAATAATGGGAGCGAACTCTTTGGCCCGAGAACTGGCAATGGGTTTAATGAGCTTGCCGCACATGATATTGATGCCAATAACTGGATTGATGAGAATGACCCTGTTTATAATCAGCTCTATGTCTGGACAATGGATGAGATGGGTGGCCAAAACCTTTCAAGTCTTAAACAGAGAGGAATAGGGGCCATCAATACCGGTAATGTTGCTACCATGTTTGACCTGAAGGGTGCTGACAACGAGTTACTGGGCCGGACAGTCAGGACAGGCATATATGTAAATGAAGGCGGGACAGCAGGGACGATCCAGCAGCTGGATTTAGCGGTGTGAAAAGCAGGCTGAAGCTTTTTAGACTATAGGCTTTTAGGTTTTTTTAATGAAGTCGCTTCAGCCTTTCCCTGCCCGACATAGCTTTTATCGACGTCGGGAGTCTAAATAGCTTCGGACTATTATTTATAATAAGCCCCAGCATCACAAGTACACATCCGATTATGAACCTGGCAGTTATTACCTCATTTACTATTACAAGACTCAGCAGGATCGTGACCACTGTCTCCAGATAGAATATAATGCTCCCCTTTGCAGCAGGCACCTCCTTATATCCATAGGTCATCATGACCTGTGCGGCAAAGGTGAGAAACCCTATCAGGAATAGAAGAAAAAACCCGTTTGTTGTAATCAGGCTGAATTCATGAAAGCTGAAGGGTATTGTTGCCATGCCGAATATGCATGGTGAGAGATAGATAATCAGGCTGCTGTCTGTCTCCCTTGCCTTTTTAATGAATATAATGGCAAAGCTTGCTGCAATACCTGCGAGAATGGCAATCAGGTCACCAACAATATTGTATGAGCTTCCATCATACATGATAAAGAATAAGCCCGCAGTACACAAAACCAGGCTTACTATAATACCCTTTGTAATCTTTTCCCTGAAAAGCAGAAAACCTAATATAGTGACAAATATCGGGTATATCTTTTCGATCATAGCGGTTCTACCGCTTGAAGTGAGGTGGATTGCCACATAAAATGAGATCATGGCAGCAGCCCCGGCCACACCCCTTAGAACCCAGTATTTTTTGTTGTTAATCCTGAAGCCCTCTCCTGAGATAAGTATGGCAGAAACAGTGAATATAATCCCAAACAGGAATCTTATTGAAGATATGAATATCCCTGAATAGTGCTCAGATGCGATCTTTACAATCACGAAATTGACTGCAAATAGACATGCGGACATATAGAGCGTTGCATATGATAAATAAATCTTGCTCATGATCTTATTATTATCTTAAGTTCCAATTTCAAGCGCACATTACTATAAAGAGGTTAATATTTATTTACCACGGAGAACACGGAGGTCATGGAGATTTTATATTTTAAGCTTTTCTTCCGTGCTCTCCGTGTCCTCAGTGGTCAGTTATTATATTTTATCCTTACTAAAATGAGTGTCAGTTCTTTTCCTTTTCCTCAATAGTTGCCCGGTTAATAATAAGCGGCTCCTTTGGTGTGCCGTTCCGGGTGCCGGATGCCTCAAGTTTTTTAACCACATCCTGACCTCCTACCACCTCGCCAAAGATCGTATGCTTTCCATCAAGATGAGGGGTTGCAGAAAATGTGATAAAAAACTGGCTTCCGTCTGTGCCAGGCCCGGAATTCGCCGTGCTTAAAAGATATGGCCTGTTATGTTTAACATTAGGATTGAACTCGCCATCATAGCTGTAACCCGCATCACCTGTGCCTGTACCAAAGGGGCATCCTGCCTGTGCCATAAACCCAGGGATCACACGGTGAAATGTGATGCCGTTATAGAACCCCTTTTTTGTAAGAAAGATTGTGCTTGTAACATGCATAGGCGCCACATCCGGCATCAGTCTGAGTTTGATTTGCCCTTTGTTTGTGTCCAGAATCCAGATATATTCGATATTTTTATCAAAGGTCATCATATCAGGTTTTTTAAGCTGGATCTTCCATGCCTTGTCACCAAGTATTTTAGCTGCCTGTAGCTTTTTCTGCTCAGACTGGTAATCCCTCATTATTTGTTTGATCTCATACTGTGAAAAACGGGCTGGCCTACTCTCCAAAACCTCTTTAATACCATCAATCATAATATTGTAATCAGGATCAATATCCTGTCTTTTTAGAAGGTTACCGATTTGAACCCCGACAGCATAGCTCATTTTATCCTTACCGGTTTTCAGGTCAGTCTGATTTTCATCCCCATTTAGATGAAATGTAATCAGGAATTCCAGTAAGATTAATGTGATCAGTTTTTTCATCATAATACCTCTCCTGTTGGTTAACTATAAAATATTAAATGATGAACAGTGTGCGAGGAAAATAGAGTATATTCCTTAAAAAAAAGGCCTGCTTTTAATAAATATAAAAGCAGGCCTGATAATCCCTATTGATTTGTACTGATAAGTCAAAAACAGGGTATATAAGACATTACAGCCAGGAATAAGGCTTAATATCTATATGCGCCTTTAACTATTTTTGCTCTGGTGCAGGGGGCATTATGCTTTCAACCGCCTTCTGAGCGCCCTCTTTAACATCCTGAGCTGCATCATTTACTGCGCCTGTAACCGCTTCGGTTGCTTCTCCAACCTTTTCACCAACCTGCTGTGTTACATCAGAAGCCTGTTCTGCTACTGTTGTGGCTACATCAGATACTGCATCGCCAACAGTTTCAACAGCCTCCTCAACCGGGGCTGTTACGTCAGCAGGAGCTGCTTCCTCAACGGGAGTTGCAGGAACTGCTGCTTCAGGAGCAGGCGCCGCCTCTTCTGTTACGGCTGCCGGGGCAGCAGCCTCTTCTTCAGCTGGTTTTGAGCAACCGCTAAAAACGAAAGCCATCATAAGAATGATCATAAACAATACGCTAATCTTTTTCATTTCCATCCTCCATTTATTAAATATTTTAAATCTCTGTCTGAATTAAACCATACCACAAGGATGTAACTAACATAGATACATCATATCCCGTGGTAAATGCGCCTAAAAAAATTGGCGGATTATAAACAAGATTTTTATTAATAACAAATAAAAAATTAAAAAAATATTATGCCCATTATTTCCACTTGTCAATCAGTATACCCCCTCATTAAGCCTGAGATCACCCATGATCTTGCCGGCGATGGTAAATACCCTGCCCAGTATTGAGTTGGCCTCGCTGAATGGGCCAAGGGCATCAACACCTGAATTCATGCCAAGCTCTTTTCTTATGGGGCCGTTTACAACAATCATATTTGCCGCAGAGCTTGTGGAATTGCCAAAGCAGTTTGCCCTGGTGCATATCGCAAGAATGTTCGGGAAATACTTTTGCGTGGCCCCTGCCATTACCGCATAAACAGCAGCCTTTTCAACTGTCATTTTGCGGGAGCCATATTCACACACGATCTCATCAGGTTTATGGCTCGTGCCTGTAAGCATCTTTGCCACACGCTCTTCAGTTGGAAGGATGATCGGATTAAAATCTGTCCATTCCTTATCATTGAACAATCTTCGTAAGTTATCCTCTGTATCAGACGAAAGGAGGCGCGGTTCAGGTTCTGCGCCCTGCGGTAAACCTGCAAATTTCTCATCATTAGTTAATGGCAGGGTAAGTCCATCTATAATGGCCTGCATCATGGGCTTATCGCTCAAGAGGTCTTTCCCTTCAACATACGCCTTATGCACAGACCTTGGCTGCCCGGCAACCGGGAAAGGAAAGGCAACATATCTTATGGGCATGCCATTATCATATTTAACATTATAATCTTTAAATTTAACAACATTTATTCCTGATGCGCCAACAGTGGGTATGTTCTTTTCTTCAAGCGCCCGCGCAAATCGGCTCACGACCGACACACATCCGTGTCAGCCGCCAATCCCAATTACTGCGCCGCGTGCATTTGCAGCTATCTCTGCCCTGAGATCAGGGTCATCGCCCATCCAGCCACCCTTTGATCTCCTTCCCTCTACCTTTACCGACGGCATGTTTTTATTAAACCACCCCTTCATCTCGGTAAAAACAGAGTAACCAGCCTCAGGGCCTCCCCACTGAAGATCAACCAGGTAAATGGTTTTACCTTCAAGGGTATCATTTACAGGTATGAGACTCTATTGAATAAAACTGGTTATGTCAAGAACGTGGTGCTCGCCCGGTAAAAGGCTGGTTCCGGATGAAGCTTTCAGCTCTCAGCTGTCAGCATTTATACAGATTCAGCCATTGGCCAGTCAATCCAGCTTAAGGATTATAAAGCTAAAATCTGGCTTAAAATTTTAGATGTTGCTTTTTATGCACTTTTAACCTATTGATATTTAATAAAAAAACAGTATAAATTATGGCACGCTTTCTGCTTAACAGGCTTTTAAAACAATTGCCCTCTTTTCAAAAAACGGAAGATTATTTACATGATAAAACTGGAAAATGTACATAAGACATATTTTAATGGCAGTCCCCTTCATGTGCTTAAGGGTATAAACCTTCATATTGAGGCGGGTGAGTTTGTCTCCATCATGGGGGCATCAGGTTCAGGCAAGTCCACGCTCCTCAATATAATAGGCATACTTGATAATTATGATACAGGCGCATACTGGCTGGGATGAACCCATGTATTGAACCTTGATGAAAAAAAGGCCGCCTATTTCAGGAAAAGGATGATTGGGTTTGTATTTCAGTCATTTAACCTCATCAGCTTCAAGAATGCCATGGAAAACGTGGCCCTTCCCCTCTATTATCAGAACATCGGCAGGAAAAAACGCAATATGCTTGCCATGGAGTATCTTGAAAAGCTGGGCCTTCTGGAGTGGGCTGATCATACACTGAATGAGCTCTCTGGCGGCCAGAAACAAGAGGATAGCCATTGCCAGGACAATGATAACAAAGCCCAGGGTAATAGTGGCTGATGAGCCTACCGGCGCGCTCGACAGCGCTACCTCCCTTGAGGTAATTAAACTGCTTCAGGAGATCAACAATGATGAAGGGGTAACTGATATTATTGTTACCCGTGAAGCGGAGGTCTCCCGTGTGACTAAAAGGATTATCAGGTTGAAGGATGGTATTATCGCTGAACAGGAGGAACAGTTATAGATTATGCTTGATCTTGACACCTGGCAGGAGATATTCAGCATCCTTGGTAAAAACAGGCTCCGTGCTGTTCTGACAGGCTTCAGTGTGGCCTGGGGTATCTTTATGCTTATCATACTGCTGGGTGCTGGAAATGGTTTTGAAAATGCCATGAGAAAGGGCTTTTCAAATTCCCTTATAAACAGCATGTGGATATGGGGCGGCAAGACCACAAAACCCTATAAAGGCCTTAAACCCGGAAGATATACCAGGCTTACCAATGAGGATTATGAGCAGATCAAGAAGAATATACCTGAGGTGGAACTTATATCATCTCGTTTTTACCTACCCGGCCAGAATTATGTGGCCTATAAAAGGAAAATCACTTAAATATCAGGTTATTTCAGTGCATCCCGATTATCAGGTCATAGATAAGATAGATATTATCTAGGGGCGACCGATAAATAACCTTGATATCCTTCAGAAAAGAAAGGTCGCTGTAATTACTGAGGAGGTTAAAAAAGAGCTTTTCAATCATAAAGATGCGGTTGGTGAATACATTATTGTTAACGGCTTTTATGTAAGGGTTGTGGGTGTATGTAAAGACAAGGAGCAGAATAACAATCAGGTTGTGGGTCTGCCGATCACAACGGCCCAGTTAATATGCGGAGGAAAAAAATATATCGAATCTCTGTCTCACTATTCTGGTCTCATCATCTGTTAAGGAATCGGTGGAGATCGAGAAAAAGATCCGCTCTGTGTTATCTGGCATACATAACTTTGACCCTAAAGATGACAGGGCAATCTATATATCGAACAGCGTTGAGCAGGCGGGCAGGTACATGACCATCATTAATTCAATAAGGATGTTTGTCTGGGTAATAGGCATCATGACCATTGTGGCAGGTATAGTCGGGGTAAGCAATATCATGACCATCGTGGTAAAGGAGCGTACCAGGGAGATAGGCATAAGAAAGGCGCTGGGCGCGAGGCCCTGTTCAATTATAGGGATGATCATGCAGGAGTCTATATTGATTACATCCCTGTCAGGGTTCATTGGTCTTCTTTTTGGAACCGGCCTGCTTGAACTCATAAGGACAAAAATGCCTGCAAACGAATATTTCTATAATCCGGAGGCTGACATAAGGATCGCTGTTGCCGCAACCCTGTTTTTAATAACAGCAGGCCTGCTGGCCGGGTTTTTCCCCGCCCGAAAGGCGGCCCGGATCAAACCGATTGTTGCATTGAGGGATGAATAAAGATGCTGGACAGAGACCTCTGGCAGGAGGTTTTTCATATACTTAAGAAAAACAAGAGCCGCACTGTGCTTACAGGTTTTGGCGTGTTCTGGGGCATATTCATGCTTGTTGTAATGCTCGGAGCAGGAAGGGGTCTAAAAAATGGCGTATTTTACGTGACAGGGGATCTTGCCCTTAACAGCCTTTTTATATGGACAAATTCTACGACAATACCATACGGGGGATTTGACAGGGGGCGTTACTGGAATTTTACAAACGAGGATTCTCAAGCCCTGCTAGGAGGTTGTCCGAGAATAGCAAAATTGAGCATTTTTGCACCTGTAAGTATTTGAATTTACTAGGTGCTATTTTTGAAAAACCCTATTCTCGGACAGTCTCCTAGATAACATTCATGAAATAGAGGTTCTGGCGCCAAGGTTGAACTACAGGGGTGGAGATGTAGAGATATTCCGCAATAACCGGAGTGATATGTTCAGGATAATGGGAGATACCCCCCAATACCTCAGGATTGAACCACTGACCGGGGTTTCCGGCAGGTTTATCAATAATAAGGATCTGAAAGAGAGGCGAAAGGTCGTAACACTGGCGCTTATTATACTGATCATATCCGGTGCCATAGCAGGATTTCTTCCAGCGAGACGTGCTATAGCCATAAAACCCATAGATGCTTTGAGAGCGGAAATATAAAACAAGGAAAGGTATGAACATGAAAAAATTTTTTATAACTTTTATATTCATAATCCTGTTAGCCGGTGGTGTCTCCCTGTTTGTCTCCCTGGCAGCCAAAGAGAAGAAGATCCCTGTTGTATTTGAAATAAAAGAGCCATTTATTACCGATATTGTGAAAAAAACGGTTGCCACAGGGTCTATCAAACCGCGCAAGGAGGTGGAGATAAAGCCTCAGCTCCAGGGTATCCTGCAGGAGGTCTATGTGGAGCCGGGGCATATGGTAAAAAAGGATGCCCCTATTGCAAAGGTACAGATTATACCTGGGATGAAGGAGCTGAATGATGCTGAGGCGCGGCTCGTTCAGGCAAAGATCAAGTATGATCATGAGAAATGGAACATTGAGCAGCAGAAGGAGACCTTTAAAGAGGGGATAACAACTCAACAGGATTATCACGGGACCGAGGCGGAATATAAAAACGCAAAGGCGGAGTATGAGGCCGCAGAGAATAATCTTGAGATAATCAAAAGGGGAGTTGCAAAGAACACCACCACAACAAATACCCTCATATGTTCAACCATGGATGGCATGATACTTGATGTGCCTGTGGAAATAGGGGATACAGTAATACAGAGTAATTCATTCAATGCCGGGTCAACCATAGCAACAGTTGCAGATATGAATGACCTGATATTTGAGGGAAAACTAGATGAATCTGAGGTCGGAAAAATCAAGATTGGCATGAAGCTCCTTATTAACATAGGGGCAATAGATAATGTGGAGTTTAATGCCACACTGGAACATATCTCCCCCAAAGGGGTTGAAGAGAACGGGACGATTCTTTTTCCTGTAAGGGCGGATGTTGATCTGGTTGATAATATCTTTATATAGAAACAGGTATTTTAGACAGCATCAATATAGAGGTCGTCTCAGGTATTGATAAAGATGTAAAGATCAAGGTACCAAAGGTATAATCAGCAAAGCTTCTCTATCTCCGGCCTCATTGGAATTTACCGGAGATAGATATATTAATCTTTATACCCTTACAATCATTACCGGTACAGGTGCAAGTTTTAAAATACGGTGTGCAACACTTCCAAGCAGCACCCTTTCAAGACCTGCCCTGCTGTGGCCCATAATAATTAGATCAATGCCATTCTTTTCGGCATAATCAATTATCTCATCAGCGGGATTCCCTGATAAGACCTGGGTTTTTACCTTTATCCCTGAAAATTCCTTTTCAGCGAAACTCTTAATCTGGGTGCTTGCAGCGGCTACAACCTCGGTCTCAAAGTGTTCGAGACCTGCAACAGGCATATCCAGGGTATTGTAATAATGTCCGACACTTGCGACATATACTATCTCAATATCAGCCCCGAATTTGCCTGCCATCAGTTTCACATGTTCTGCAATCTTCTTTGATTCTTCCCCTAAGTCTGTGGGAAACAATATCTTTTTATATTCTGCCATAATAATTACTCCTTTCTTATCAGGTACACATTAATAATTTAAAATATTCAGAGGCATTTGACATAAAAATAATAACAGAAAATTAATTTTCCAGCAATCAACTCTTGAAATAGCAGAAAATTGTAAATATAGTCAACCTGATCAAACATAAAACCGGTTTTTCATATCCCACTAACTAAAAGAGAAGAGATTATGGAAAAAAAAGAGAAACTTGTACTGGCGATTGGAAGTGAATTGACCATGCAGATAGAGGGGATGGAAGAAAAATTCAGGTCTATCCTGGTAGGCATTGAGTCCCCGGTTTATCTGATGGTGCGCATGCAGATACCTACTAGATTCAGGAATCAGATAGATAAAGGCACCATTTTTATTGTACGGTATCTTTACCTTGGCAATGTTTATGGTTTCAAGACAAAGACTATAGGTTCTGTTGACAAACCATACAAGATCACCTTTCTTTCATATCCTGAAACAGTTGAGAGCCTCAATATAAGGAAGGCGCAGCGTGTAAGCTGTTTTATACCTGCCACCATTGAGATCAATAAAAGACAGATCAGGGGACTTTTAATGGAGATAAGCAGAAGCGGGACACGGTTCAGGATATCTTCAACCCCTGATCTGATAAGAGAGGTGACAATAAATGACCCTATCAGGATATCCTTCCCTTTGCTGGGGTTTGAGGGCATACAGAATTTTAAAGGGATTATAAAGAGCGTGAACAGTGATTCTGAAGGGTTATACTTTGGAATCCAGTTTGAAGATATAAAACCAGGTGTCGAGAACATGATAGATGGATATGTAAGGGATGTTCTTGATATTCATTAAATTTTAAGGAGGCTTATTTATGAAGGTTTTAGCTATAAACGGCAGTCCCCGGAAGGATGGAAATACTGCCATAATGCTCAAGACGGTTCTTGATGTGCTTGAGAAAGAGGGTATTCAGACAGAGTTGCATCAGTTTTCGGGTAAATCAATACATGGCTGCAAGGCTTGCATGGGCTGTTTTAAAAATAAGGACATGCGGTGCACATTTAATGATGATGATTTCAATGAGTGCTTTACAAAAATGGTTGCGGCAGATGGCATTATCCTTGGTTCCCCAACCTATTTTACAGATGTTACATCCGAGATGAAAGGGCTTATAGACAGGGCTGGTTTTGTCTCATTTGCAAACGGGAGGTGCTTTAGGAGAAAGACAGGGGCCGCTGTTGTTGCTGTGAGAAGGGCAGGTAGCACACATGTATTTGATACCCTGAATCATTTCTTTTTTATCACCGAGATGATGGTGCCAGGCTCAAGTTACTGGAATATGGGCATTGGCCGGGAAAAGGGCGAGGTGGAAAAGGATGAAGAGGGGTTAAGGACAATGCGTGTCCTGGGCGAAAACATGGCATGGATGATGAAAAAACTCTATAAATAACGGTTTAAGGTTTGCGGTCTACGGTCTACGGAAAAGCAAATGCCGTAAACCTCAAACCGTATACCATAAACCATAAATCATATTCCATAAATCGCATACCGTATTTTATATACCACAGACCGCAGACCATAAACCGCTTTTTATATGATAAATCGCCATGGGGATCGATTTCGATTGCGATTACGATTGCGATTACGATTACGAAAAAAAATCCGTGTCCGTGGTTAGTTACTCGACCCTTTTCTTTCAAAATCTTTCAATCAGCTTATCTATCAGAAAGCTGCTCTCCCTTAATGCCTGTTCACTGAATGGCCCGAACCATGCGGCTATCTCCTTAAATTCCTTTTCAAATTCCTCCCTGTCAGAGCTTTCTACCATACTGATCAGCTCGGTTATTGAATAGATATATTCTTTTAGCATGGAGCGCCTCTCATCCGATGCAAAGATTATCCCTGAATAAAGATCAGGGGCCTGGGCAAAAAGGCGGCCAACCATCCCAAGTTCAAGACGGTATATGGGGCTTGAAAACTCTAAAGAACGGAAAAGGTCAACATTTTTTTTGTAAAGAAACCTGCCAAAGGTAAAGGTGGCAAAGTGCCTTAATGCCTGCACAACTGCCATGATCCTGTCATGCTCTTCCCCACTGGATCTTACTGTAATGGCGCCCCACTCTAACATCTGATCAATGACCCATTTGCATGCCACTTCATCCCTCCCCGGTGTTACCACAATTATCTGTTTGTCCATGCTCGATGTTGAAGGCCCGAACAGAGGATGAATCCCCAGTACAGGGCCTTTATGGAGTTTCATCATTGCATTAACAGGCTCTTTTTTGATACTGGTAAGATCAGAGAGGACGGCATTTTCAGGGATGTAAGGGGTAAGCCTTTCTATAACAGATAGAGTGCTTTCAATAGGGACACTTACTATGGCAAGGTCAATCCCTTTGCATAAAACCTCTATCTTATCCCAGTCATTACGACCGAGCACCCTTGTATTGTATCCTGATTTATAAAACCACTGGGCAAAATATCTGCCCATGCCACCTTTACCACCCACAATAAGTACAGTGGCATCGGGCTTTACCCCTTTTTCGGATTTTGATTCTGTCTGCTCAACCCGTGACTGGCGCAGAAGCGATCTGAACAGCTCCTCTACATAGTCAGGGTCAAGCCCCTTTCCCTTTGCCATGAGCCTGCGTCTTGATATCATATCCTCTTCCCTGGCAGGATGGCGGACAGGCATGTTTTTTAATTTTTTATATTCAATAACCTTTTCAACCTCAGCCTGTCTTTCTGTCAGGAGGTCGATTATCTTTGAATCAATCAGGTCAATCCTGTCCCGTGATTTATCAAGAGTATTTTCTAATTGATTGCCCATAGTGCCATACCTCTATATTATTTTGTCTTCTGTCAAATAGTTGGCTAATGCTGGAATATCTAAAGGGATATTATATGTGCGTAGGGGCACAGTAAGGCGTGCCCTCACAGGCAGGGTGCGCCGCTCCTGCACTGGCACGGTGCGTCTGGCCAGCATGGGCAAGGTGCGCCGTGCCCCTACGATGATGTTTATAAATATTTCATGGCACATGATATCAAAATTATCCCCCAAATATTAAAATTTAAACCTTATCCTGTTACCTGAATGCTGCTCCAGGTAATTAGATGTAGAAAGTATCAAATCTTCGGTCATCTCCCATGATATACAGCCATCAGTTATTGATACCCCGTATCTGATATTCTCAGGTGTAGCGCCAACAGCCTGACTACCCTCGTGTATATTGCTCTCAAGCATGAGCCCTGTTATGGATTCATTTCCGTCTATGCGCTGGTTGATTATATCCTGCCAGACCGCTGGCTGCATCAGATAATCCTTTGATGAATTGCCATGTGAGCAGTCTATTATAATTGAATCACGCAGCCTGTTTTTCTTTAAAAGTGTAATGGTGCTGTTGACACTAACAGAGTCATAGTTGGGGCGTATGCCTCCCCTTAAGACAATATGCGTATAGGGGTTTCCCTTTGTTTTTACAATACTGGCCCTTCCTGTGCTGTCAATACCGATAAATGTCTGGGGGCTTGCAGAGGCCTTCATACCATTAACAGCAATAAGCAGATCCCCGTCTGTGCCGTTTTTTAAACCTACAGGCATTGAAAGACCGCTTACCATCTCCCTGTGTGTCTGGGACTCAGTTGTTCTGGCACCAATAGCGCTCCATGATATAAGGTCTGCAATATACTGGGGGCTTATTGTATCAAGCATTTCAGTAGCGGCAGGCACACCCATGCCGGTTATCTCAAGCAGCAGCTCTCTTGCAGCCCTTAAGCCTGATTCAATATCACATGAGCCATCAAGACAGGGGTCATTTATCAGCCCCTTCCACCCGATGCTGGTTCTGGGTTTCTCAAAATAGACCCTCATCACGAGAAACAGTCGGGATGCCACCTTTTCGCTTAACCTTTTTAACCGTGTGGCATATTCAATTGCCGCCTTTTTATCATGTATTGAACAGGGGCCGGTTATCACCATGAGCCTTTTATCCTTTTTATCCAGTATATCCCTGATAATTTTTCTTGAAGAGCTGACCGTATCAATTGAGTTTTGAGTAATGGGCAGTTCACTGATAAATCTATCAGGTGAAAGGATAGGGGTATATGACTCAACATAAATATCAGTTATCTTTTCCAATATGTTACCTCCAAAAAAAAAGCCGCAGGGAGGTTCTCCCTGCAGCTTTTTGGATCAATAAAATTAAGACTGAATCAACCGGCTGCAGGCAGAGCACAGGTGTAGTAATAATAGTAATAATAGCTGTTTGTTCTGCCGGAAAAGTTGTTCATCTTTTAATTCCTGGTAAAATCCTTTTTTATAGGAAGGAAGATTATCACATCACTTTTACCTCATGCAAGGAATATTTTCTCTATGCCCACCCCTTTGCATTTTTACTTAGTGTCCATTTAAGGCAGCTAATACTTGACATTATAAAAAGGCTGATAAAATTTGATAATTATTTTTATAGCAAAAAGGGTCGATATGGATAGAGATCAAAAATATATGGATAAAATAACATTGCCACCAAAAAACAATATATTCATGCGGTTTTTAAACTGGATAGCAAAGGGTGTTTCAAGACCTGAGGTAGGGTCTGGCCAGTGTAAAGGATGAAGTGTCAAACCATATGACCCGCCTGTATGGCGGAAAAAATAAAGGAGGCACTGAATTAAGTGCCTCCTTTTTCTCGAATTTCAAATCTCAAATTTTATATCTGCTCCAGTACCATTGCGATACCTTGACCGCCGCCTATGCAAAGGCTGCCCAGGCCAAGTGCGTCGCCTTTTCTTTTCATCTGGCTGATAAGCGAAACAAGCAGCCTTGCGCCTGATGCCCCTATCGAGATCGGAAGAGCGTCGTGTAGGGAAAGAGTGTAGGATAGGGTGTAG
>CAZXUA010000002.1:0-12178 GCA_964643755.1 uncultured Desulfatiglans sp.
GATTCACTTGTTTTATTTTTTACCTTGACAGGAGAATATAGGATTGTCCCCTTATCATGCCCGTCCCCTTATCATGCCAAGGTCGTCCCCTTATCATGCCGGTTTTGACCGGCGCTTTCGGATTGTCCCCTTATCACTTTTTTATCTCTGCGTTGGCTGTTGCCAGCATAAGAATACCAATATTGGTTAAGATAATTGCTGCGATTAACAGGCAACTTTGCGGTACATGTAATATCACTGAGATATTTTACTTCAGGGGCAGCCAGGAGAGTAAAATCAAAATGGCATAACCCGGGAACATGATTTTGGGGCCGACGCCCCAGAGGGTCATTTTTTTCATGAGGTCATGCCTCCTGCTGGCTGGTTTGTGGTTCATCTGTTGATACAGTCATCAGATATGATTCAAAACTGCATATTGGATTGGCATATATAGTGAACACCAGGCTTCTGACCTCGGGTTTAAGGTTATTGTATGCATTAAGAAAGGCCTCTTTTTCGGGTTGAGTATATTTGTCAGCATACTTTTCTGTTTTAAACAGGTGGCCATAGGCAATATAGTTCCTGGGCCAGAATCTGTATAAAGTATGTATCTCTCTATCGATAGCATTGGCGAGGGCGTTCTTATCCTCAAAATCCCCTGTCAGGGGCGCGCCAAAACTGATGTGTATCCTGCCTTTATCCCCGGAGAGCCCTGCCAGCATGCTGATCAGGTCTTCATTCTTCTTTTTTATATGTGCGCCATTTTTATTCTTTCTATAAAGTTCCCATGCCTTGAGCCGGTCACACGGGTCTTTCTCATAGGATATGGCCGCAGGGACAATGTTACACTCTTTTATAAATTCCGCAAAACCGCCATCCTTTTTACGCTCTGAAAGATAGAACATGTTTATTATAGCAGGGTTTGTCCGGTCGACCCCATCCTTGGCCCGGCCCTCTCTCTGTGATATCCAGAAATTGTTACCTTCATTTCGCAGGAAATTGAGGTATTCGGACAGATGCATGGATGCCTCAAGCTGCTCCTTCCTGGCAAGCCCCCTTTTTACGATTATTCCATTATTGATGCGGATAAGATCTGATACAGCATCGTTTAGGAGCAGGTTATCTCCAAAGGCAATGTATGGGATGGAAAAGCCGTTCAGGTAGAGGGCATAGTTCACAAGGGCAGGGTCCATCACTATATCCCTGTGGTTGGTCATGAAGATATACGATTTATCCTTGTCCAGTTTTTCTATGCCGGAGTATGTAAGACTCTCGGATGAACTTTCTATGATCCTCTTTAGCAGAAAATCAGCGATTATCTGTGATTGAAATTTTGTGACACTCCTGATCCGTGAAAGTTTTCTCTTCAGGAAAAACCTGACCACCCAGTCTGCAATACCTTTAAGTGACTCAGGGCATGAGGGCCATTTCATTGTGCGGAAAGAGGAGACAAGCAGGTCATTTTGAGAAAGGCGTTTCATAACAGCCACGACCTCGCTGTCATTATATGGCCTGATGTCATCAAATCTGGATATTATTTCCACGATTGTATCTCAACAATATTTCCTTCAGGATCACGAAGGTACACAAACTTTAAAGTGCCAATATCTTCTATTTCTCTTTCAATTATTTTCCCCAGCTTGATAGCCCCATTTTCCAATGCCTTTTTCATTGTTACATCCACATCTTCAACCTCAAAGGCAATATGGGTGATACCGGTATAATTGGCCATTATATCAGGCATATCATGCATTTCTTCATAGGAAAATATCTCCAGTGTCGGGGGATTCTCTCCATGTCCTGGCAGATACAAATGGACGCCTTCCAGTTTTGCATTCGTTAAACCGGTTCCCTTATCCAGCCATTTCCCAGACATGTTTCTTTGAGGCGGTTTTATTTTGCACTCAAACACTGTAATATAAAAATCTGAGAGCCTCTTCCAGTCCTTTGCTGCTATATTTGTATGAGAAAACCTCATTATGTAATCCTTTCTTTATTAAAAGCTTTAAAACAGCATTCCCTTTTTATTTTCTTTTATCGCAGATATAATTTTATCTAGTCTTTTTCTCCTGGTTTCTTCTGTCTTTGCATCAAAGTAGAAACCCGCATACTGTTTTTTTAAAGAGATCGGCTTTTTCTCATATTCTTCTACAAGACTCAAATCTTTCCTGAGTATCTCTTTGAAATCAAGGATCAATTTGTTGATGTCCGGTTTGTTTTGTTCTTTTGACCACTGTCCGTTTTCAATGGCTTTTTTTATCTCACGTTCGCCAAACTCGGTCATAAGATTTTCTTTTATCAGTTTCTCTATTGTTTTTTTATTTTTTTCTGACCATTTGCTGTTCTTTGTCCGAGGCGCAAAATATTTTATATAGCTTTTATCACCTTCGGACTTCATCTGGCCATCAATCCACCCAAAGCACAGGGCATCATTCAGTGCCTCATCAGCGGTGACTGAAGCCTTGCTCTTGTCCTTTATAAACCGTATCCAGATACCCGGTGATGCCTCAACATTCTTTACAAGCCATTTACGAAATTCATTTCTGTCTTTAAATTCTTTTTCCATCTCATCTTTCATTTACTTATACCTTATCTTCAACACCAAAATTGTAATACTTAATACAAAGGTAACTGCATTGGCCAGCATTACAGGCATATCCCTTGTTAATATTCCATATATGAGCCAGAGCAACACCCCGGTTGCAAAGATAATATACATGCTCAGGGAGATATCCCTGGTCTGCTTTTGGGAAATTACCTTTATCGCCTGCGGTAATAAAGAAACTGTTGTACAGAAGGCGGCAAACAGGCCGAGCCACGTAACCATATTAAATTCAAACATTCAAAACATCCTTTTTATATTTTCATCAAACGGTGGATATATAATCCCCCTGTCGGTCACGATGGCTGTAATCAGGTCATGGGGTGTCACATCAAAGGCAGGGTTAAAGACCTTGATGCCCTCCGGTGCGATCTTCCTACCGTACCAGTTTGTGATCTCCTCTTTATCCCTCTCTTCGATTGGTATCTCCTTTCCTGTAGGGGTGCTTATATCCACGGTCGTTGATGGTGCGGCAATATAGAATGGTATATTAAAATGCCTTGCCAGGATGGCAACCGACATGGTGCCTATCTTGTTTGCTATGTCACCGTTTGCGGCAACACGGTCTGTACCCACTATCACCGCATCTATCTTTCCCTGTGACATCACCATGCCTGCCATGCTGTCGCATATCAGGGTTACATCTATTCCTGCCATCGCCAGCTCATATGCTGTAAGGCGCGCACCCTGAAGGTATGGCCTTGTTTCATCCGCATACACCCTTATATTCCATCCCCTCTCCTTTGCCAGATACACAGGAGATGTTGCAGTGCCATAATCTGCTGTGGCCAGGCACCCTGCATTGCAGTGGGTCAGAATGGTCATGCCGTCTTTTAAAAGGGTTAAAAGATTTTCACCAATACGCAGGTTAATCTCAACCTCTTCCCTTTGTATCTTAATTGCCTCTGCCTCAAGGAGTCTCTTTTTTGTTTCACCCGGTTCCGCCTTAAGGTTTTCGGCCCTCCCGATCATCCGCTCTATTGCCCTGAAGAGGTTTGATGCAGTAGGCCTGGCCTTTACAAGCATATCCCCTTTTTGTTTCATCTTCTCAATGAATGCTGCATGATCTGTATCAGCAATATCCTTTATTCCAAGGTACATCCCGTAACCTGCTGCAATACCGATCAATGGTGCCCCGCGCAGCTCCATATCCCTTATGGCATGAAACACATCATCAATTGTTCGTTTCGGGTTATATTCAGTAATCATTGGGAGCTTTAACTGGTTCAAGACATAAAGTATATTATCTTTCCATTCCACGGGTTTAATAAATTCCATTTTCATTCTCTATCTGTCTTCATTACTGTCCAAAAAAACTAAAAAAAAATATGTATGCCTGAATAAAAACAGGCATACATAAAGTAAATTTCATAAAACTGAGAACCATGTTGTAAACAGGCTGTATAAGCAAGACAAAGGTATATTTATATTTCCTGTAATTTTTTAAATAGTTGTTGGGGCAATCCCTTGTGGTTGCCCGGGGGCCATTATCCTGCATCACCATTTGCGGGCAGGCACAAAGGCCTGCCCCTACAGGTATATCCACCATTATTAGATGCGCCTTATGCCCTCTGCTCCCATTTTCTGCAAATCTCTATTTTATAGGTGAGGCCATAAACGATTTTGTGGCAATAACCTCCTGAAGCCGGCAGAAGTTCCACTCCGGGTCTGCCGGGCTCCATTTCTTGTTTTTATAATTCTCACAGCTCGCTGGTTTTGCGAGAGGATATTCCTCGAGAGGGTCATCTATAAGGTTATAGAAGGTGCAATTCCCTGTCTCCGGGTTATTGGCGCATAGGACCTTGTATGTGGCATTTCGGGCCCCAACATGTCTCAGGTTATCCATTACCGGGTTAATAGTCTCTGTGAGCAGGTATCCCATGTTCGGCTCCCTTAAGCCTGTTGCCCCTTTGAAAAGGATGGGGGTCAGGGAGACAGAATCAACATCAACCATGCTGTCGCCTGTCCGGTTGGGCACCATCTTCGGCGCCTCAAGCCCTGCAAGCTCCAGTATGGTGGAAAAAAGGTCTACATTGTGTATCCATTCATCACTCTGGGTATTGGCCTTTATTCCAGGCCCCTTGATCGCCATTGACACCCTCACACCGCTTTCATAGGCAGTGCCCTTGCTGCGGCCCCTCCGGGTAATGTATAGATTATCAATAAACTCGCGCTTTTCACCGAACATCCATGTGCCGTTGTCACCCAGGTAGATGATATAGGTGTTGGGATCGAGTTTTTCTACAGTTTCAATTACCCTGCCAATCATGGTATCCATTGAGTTTGTCATGGCCCTCATAAGCGCCTCTGATGAACATGAACCAACATTGGCGGAGCCGAATTTGCCGTCAGGCCCCATGCACGCCTCCATCTCTTTGCGTGAGGGCTCATCCATGGTGTCAGCATTCGGGATAACCATGGGATTAGGCTGCTGATTCCCTGTGATATGAGAGAGGTTGAAGGCAAACCAGACAAACCAGGGCTTGTCAGGATTATTCTTTTCCTGCTCTGTGATCCAGTTGATGGTATCTGCTGTCTTTACAACCGCTGCATAGGTGGTTGGTTTAATGCCCGGAAGTGATCTCACAGGGGCCTTTTCTGTGCGCCACTGATCCGGCGGTGTGGTATCATCCTGAATCTGGTAATCATATTCAAAGTATGTTGCAAGACCACCATGAAGGTTACCCCTGAACAGATCAAATCCAGCCTCTTTGGGCTTCATACCCGGGTATTGGCCAAGACCTGCTATATGCCACTTTCCGAATATTGCTGTGCTGTATCCTCCCTTTTCCTTCAGGTCTTTCACAAATGAGTGGTGATTCTGGGAGAGCCAGTTATTATAATCCAGAACCCCTGTCTTTGCGGAAAAAAGCCCTGTAAGAAGTGAGGTGCGTGTTGGTGAACAAAATGGTTGTGTCCAGGCATGGGTGAATCTTATGCCACCCTTTGCAAGGGAATCCAGCGAAGGGGTGGATGCCGGCCTGCCATTGATCATCTTGTAATCAGGGTGATTATGGCCGGTTGGGCCATACTGCCTGCTGATGCTGTCGATCAATCCCGGATACATGTTGGTTGTTACATCTAGGCCTATATCGTCGCCGATAATAAGCAGGATGTTTGGTCGTTTGCCTTTTTCATCCGCTCTCTTTTCAAGCCCGCTTACCGGTAACGTGAGCATACCGGTGAGAAAAAAGACAAACAGGATAAATCCGCATGAAAATGTTTTTACGGCTCTTAAATTCATTTATTAACTCTCCTTCTCCTCCCACTTGGTTATAGTTAATACTGCCAGGCTCCTTTCACTTTAAGACTTTTCTATGATAACAAAAGGTATTAGTAAAAAGTGATCCTCAGCCAAAAGAACCGATTACCTTTTCTGATGTTGGAGTATATGAACTACATTATCATGCGTCAAGGATAATATATGAGTAAGGGTTAAAGGCTCAAGGCACAAGGCTCAATACATAATAACTATATGGATGTCAGCCTCCATTGTTCTGTTCCATATGATTAGTTACAATAAACCTACGGCCCTACCCTGAGGCTATATTTTATCTCCTGCCTGATCATGGTTTCAAGCGTAGCATCAAGGTATTCCTTCTGGCAATCAAGGGTATTAACATTGTTATCACGCAGAAAGGTCATGTATCTGCATCCGCCATAACAGAGAGGGAGATATTCGCACTCTGTGCATTTGTCATTTTTCCATATGCCAAGGTTGTATGTGTCATTATATTCAAAAATTCCATCCTTTATATTCCCGATATTATATTCTTCCATCCCGATGAAACCGGGGCATTTATACAAAGAGCCATCATAATTAACCACATAAGAATTTTTTGACTCGATCATGCATAATTTATGGCTCATGTTCAGGGTCTTATACCCTCGTCTCAGGATATCTTCTCGCAAAAGATCATTGGCTTCAAGAAGCCATGGCTCGTCAAGGGTAATGCAGCCACCCCTGTAATCTGTCGGGTTCATGACCCTTTCAGTGCGTTTTGCAACCGGATCAAACTTGATTACTCCAAGTTTATCAGGCGTAATACCCTGCCGCTCAAGGTAATCCAGGAGCAAAGTAAAATCCCTGTAGTTGTTCTCTTCAAAATTTCCACCAAGGTTAATTTTAATTATATCCCACGTCTCTTTAATATTTTTTATGAGGACATCAAAACTTGGGGCGCCAGATTTAAAAGGCCGGTTTTTATTATGGATATATGCCGGTCCATCAATAGTGATCTTTACACTTTTAAGGCCAAGTTCAGCAAGCTCCTGTGCTATTTTTCTTTTAAGAAGGGCGCCATTAGTCACAAGGCTGAAGCTGTATGATGCCCCTCTTCCTTCAGTAAATGCCTTTAATTTTTTTGAGATATGCTTTATCAGGTCATTGCTCAGCAGGGGCTCGCCGCCATAGAAATCCACCAGGAGGGTTTTTTTATTATCTTTGAATCTTTCTTTGATAAAATCGACCAGCCTGTCAGCAGTCTCTTTTGACATGTAGAGATTTCCCTTTAATCCGCCTTCAAAGCAGTATTTGCAGGCAAAGTTGCAGTCAAGGTTAAGGACAACAATAAAATCCATTCCAGGGCTGTGTTTGTTAATCCGGTCATGAAGAGAAATAACAGATATTTTTTCCTCTTCTCTGCTCGTGACAAGCATCCCCAGGCCGGCAAGCAGTTTTTCATTTTCAGGGGAGATATCCCCCTTCTCGATAGCCCTGAATGTCTCCGCCTTTATCTCGACCTTTGAAAGCCGCCATGTGGAAAAGAGGATAATGTTTCCGGGCTTCTCGCTGGAAGGGAAATATTTGAGATATCTGGAGAATTCCATGCTGATAAGCTTAAAGATAAGGAGGGCTTCCCCTCCTTATCTTTCCATTAGGGCAGCATCCTGAAGGGCATTGTAATTGCACCACAACAATAGGCAATCATGATGATCAGATCATCCATATTTTGTCCATGGTCAAGCACCCTGATCTCTTCGTTCTTTGAGTTTTTTTTCTGGCTTCCCATACAAGACCTCCATTTTTAAGGTTAATAATGTCATCCAGCCCTAATACATATCGGTATAAAGACCTAGAATCTGTATTTTATGCCAAGCTCAAACCACCTTCTCGGATTAATATTTTTTATGTACGGATACTGAGAGCCATTAAAGATGTTGCGACCAACAGCAAAAAACTCTGCATCATACCCCTGGAAAATCCTGATTGTCTTGCTGATGCTTAGATTCCATATGAAATCATCATGACTACCGCCTGGTATGTAATTCAGGTCATGCCAGTTGTAATAGCCAAATAGCTGACCGCTTATGCCTTTATTTTTATACCTGATACCAGTCACAAAGCTGTAGATTTCAGAAGCGCCTGCGGTGTTGGGCGGGTTAATATCCACATAAGATAAACCTCCCTTAAAGGAAAAATTATAAATTGGCACACTTTCTGCCTCTATTTCAATACCCTTGCGTTTTACCTCTCCATTATTAATGTAAATATCATTATAGGCAGGAGTTCCTCCTCCAAGAGGCATGCCAGTAATGGAATTTTTCAGGTCATGTAAAAAGATATGTGCCTTTAACAACATAAAAGAAGATGCAGACTCTGCGCCGACCTGGTATGACCATACCTCTTCGTGTTCAAGAGAGGGATTTGGGTCAAGGAACATGCCTCCTCCTGATGTCCATGATAGAGCAGGGGCTGAAAAACCCCTTGCAATTGTGCCTCTAAGAACAGTATCTTGTGTCAACATGTAGGTTAGCCCCAGACTCGGGCTTATAAATGAACCTGTAATGCTTTCATGGTCATATCTTATCCCCGGTGTTACAGACCATGCCCCACTTGAGATTGTATCATTTAAATAGATAGACCATTTTGTATTATCGGGTGAGAACCTTGAGACATAAGGGACCCCAAAACCCCGGAGCAGAGAGCCGACATTAAGCGCTTGATCATATTCTCCCTGCCCAATGTCCATCCCCAGAACAAAGGTGTTTACATCCTTTTTTCGTAATGCCTGAAATTTTAAACCCCAGGATTTTTCCTTTGCATCTGAACTGAGGTACAATTCACCTGAATCTCCTGTAATGCCAAGTCCAAGACTGTGGCTCTTTTGTACGCTCTCCTGCTGGATATAATATGCAGAGAGGTTAATATCAAGCCCTTCTGCCACAGTGGCTGACACAAAAGGAGCGGTATAAAAGGTTTGAAGGCCTCCCCTGATATTTATATCTTGATCAAGAAAATTTCCAAAACCGGTTTGGGTATCACTATACCCTATGCTCAAACCCGTTCTGATATTATCTGAAAAAGGAATTTCTATCTTGGAATAGAGGTGTTTATTATCAGAAAACCTGGATTTTACGAGCCCATCAGAATCCTGGGCGCCCCAATAGAGGTAATAAGCTGTTTTTCCAATTTTCCCATACAGGTCTGCCTTGTAATCCTGGCTGTTTTTCTTTCCATAGGATGCGTAAATTGAACCACCCGGCTTGCTGGAGGTTCCTGCGGATTTTGTAATAATGTTAACTACCCCGCCAAGGGATGAACCCCAGGCTGATGATGCAGGGCCCTTTATTATCTCTATTCTCTTTATGATGCCGACAGGGACTGTAATTGTTTCAGCTGACCCCTCACTAATAAGATTCCAGGGGATGTCATCTACAAGGACAAGTGTATGCCGTGGTTCAGAACCCTGCAGGTTTAATAATGAATATGACACGAAATCCCTGTTGGTGCTTAAGAAAAGGCCTGGCACGCTGTCCAGCACCTCGGCCACTGAATGGGCATTCATGGCCTCTATGTCACACGATGTAATCACGGTAATATTCTCGGCTACCTGGGTTACTGGTTTTGGATGTCTTGTGACAGATATTACAAGGTCTTTATCCTCATAGAAGAGCCTGAGCATCTGCATCTCCTCTTCAGACTGACCAAGACAGCTTATAGAAGTAGATAGTATTATTGAGATGAAGAGAAATATTTTAATAGATTTTGTTTGCTGAGCTGTTTTCATACTGATTCTAAAATAATACCTTTACTTGTATTAAAATTATGATAATGTCTAATATATGAAATATACTTCATTATAGATTTCATTTTTACTTAAACGATATTCATTTGTCTATAACATAATTTTTATTATTAAGAAATAACAGATATATAACTGCCCTGTTTCTTGCTTGAACAATATAACTCTGAATTTGATAATCGTGGTGAAAAAGTACCTGCTTACAATTTTATTATTTTACCTTTTTGCGCTGCAATCCTTCGCTGAAGGTGAAATACTTGTTATTCAGAGTGTTAAGATTGCCCCATATGAGGAGGCCCTTAATGGTTTTATAAGCGCTCAGGATAAAAAGATAAAACAGGTTATCCTGACAGGGTCACCATCCCTCAATATCATGGATGAAATCAAAAGGACACAGCCCCCTCTGATCCTGGCTATTGGCCATGATGCCCTTATGAATACAAGGCAAATCAGGGATATCCCGGTTATATACATAATGGTTCTATCCCCCGGCCAAATCATTTATAATCAAGAAAACTTTTATGGCATAGGCATGAATGTGCATCCGGAGAAACAGCTTGAGGCCTTTATCAGCGCAATCCCCAAGCTTAATAATATAGGGCTGATATACAACCCTGACAACACAGGAGAACTGGCTGAAGAGGCTAAAAAGGCAGCAGAAAAAAAGGGTGTCAATCTTGTTATCAGAAAGGCCGAAAAGCCCGGTGATGTTGCTAATGCAATTAAAGGTATGGCTAAGGGCATAAACGCATTCTGGATGTTCCCTGATGTTACCCTGCTTACGCCTGAGTCAATAGAGCTTCTCCTGATTACTTCAATGGAAAACGAGTTCCCTGTATTCACCTTTTCGAACAAATACATTGAAATGGGGGCTCTAATTTCAGTTGCAGTAGATCCTTATGATATGGGAATGCAGGCGGGAGAGCTGGCTATAAAAATAATGGCCGGAGGCAGTAAAACAGAGTTCAGGGGTATGTTTGCAAGAAAAGGTGTAGTAACCCTTAACAAAAAAGTGGCAGCTAAAATTGGCATTGAACTGAAACAGGTTCCGGAACCATAAATAAAAAAGAGTGGGTTATTCCCGTGAGTCATAATGTTTTTAAAACCCTGAATGAAAATTTCAGTATAAAGCTTTTTACCCTTTTTACCTTTTTTATCTTTATTATCTTCTTTTCATTTACAGCTGTATTTATTCACCTTGAGGGCAAATCCCTGAATGATTCTCTTATCAGGGACGGCAGCTTGCTAGCTGGGGTATTGGCCCAAAATACGAGAATAGGCGTTTTCAGTGAAAATAAAGAGCTGTTAAAAGACCCTGTGGAATCCATCTTTCAAAGGGAAGATATCCTTGGCATCTCTATATATAACCAGGAGGGGCTGTTACTAAAAAGTAAGATTAGAGAGGGTAAAGCTGTATCTGCAAAACTTGAAATGGATGAGATCGAAGGGGTAAAAGATATTTTTGACCGTCTGAAAAAATCCGGCAAGCCCCTGAATTATGAAGATCATGGGAACCTGAAATTCTTGGCCCCGGTCTTTTCAAGATACGATAATTCCTTAAATGGGACGATTTATACAGAAGAGCCCCTCTTTCAGGGAAATGGCCGGCTTATAGGCTATATACAGATAACACTGGGGAAAGAAAAACTTGATGAACAACTTGATAATCTCTTTATCCGAAGTGTAGTGATCGCGGTTATCTTTTTCATTGCAGGTTTTGTTTTCCTGTATTCTGCAATGAAACGTTTTACAAAACCTCTCGACAGACTAACCGTTGCGGTAAAAAATGTCGGAGAGGGCAAAGTTGTAGATAAGGTGAGTGTAGAGACAAAGGATGAAATAGGCAAGCTTGCTAATGCCTTCAATAATATGGTTGAATCCATCAGGTGGAGAGAGCAGGCCATTAAAGAGAGTGAAGCAAAGTACAGGAGCCTGTTTGAGGAGTCAAGGGATGTGATCTTTTTAATTGACGTCAATGGCAAATTTATTGATGCAAACCAGGCTGCGGTTGATCTTTTTGGTTATACCAGGGATGAAATACTTGAAGAAGGGCTCGATATCCTGTTTGTGCAGCCTGATGAATTAACCTCTTTAAAAAGAAACATAGACCATGACAATTATGTAAGGGACATGGAGGTCAGGCTAAAGAGAAAGGATGGCCAACAGTTGATATGTCTAATGACGCTGAGCATTCGCAGGGCAGAAAATGGTGAAATATGGGGATACCAGGGAATATTAAGGGATGTAACTCACCAGAAGATTCTTGAATCACAACTCATGCAGGCCCAGAGAATGGAATCCATAGGCACCCTGGCAGGCGGAATAGCCCACGATTTCAACAATATACTTTCCCCGATTATACTGCATACTGAAATGGTCATGGATGATCTTCCTTCTGATGATCCCTTACGGTTTAATATGCAGGAGATATTTAAGGCTGCCGAGCGCGCAAGAGAGCTGGTAAAACAGATTTTAACCTTTGCAAGAAAAAGGGAAGAGGAAAAAATAGTCATTAAATCATCCATGATAATAAAAGAGGTTATCAATTTTTTACGCGCAACGATCCCCTCTA
>CAZXUA010000002.1:12188-66174 GCA_964643755.1 uncultured Desulfatiglans sp.
TACTATAAAAATAAGGTATGAGGTAAAAACTGAAAAGGATATTGTTCTGGCAGACCCGACCCGGATAAATCAGATTGTCATGAATCTTTGCACTAATGCAGCCTATGCAATGAAAGAAAAGGGGGGACTCTTAGAGGTAATTCTTGACCATGAAGAGATTTCAACTGAAATGGCCAGGGGATTTATCAATCTTGCACCCGGTAAATATGTGAAATTAACAGTAAGGGATACAGGCACAGGCATCCCCCCTGAGGTTCTTGACAGGATATTTGAACCCTATTTTACGACAAAAAGATTTGGCGAAGGCACAGGACTGGGTCTTGCCACTGTTCATGGTGTTGTAAAGGATTATGGGGGAGATATTACGGTTGAAAGCAAGGTTGGTTTCGGGACGGAATTTAATGTCTACCTGCCTTCTGTTGATGCAGAAATGGCCGGGAGCCGAAATGAGACAGACCCTGATACCCTTAGGGGCGCAGAGCGCATCCTTTTTGTGGATGATGAAGATGCAGCAGTGGACATAAACAGCAGGATGCTGAGAAGATACGGGTACAAGGTGACCGGCTTGACAGACAGCCAGGAGGCGCTGGCCTTATTCGAGAAAAACCCTGAAGGATTTGACCTCGTTATAACAGACATGACCATGCCAAACCTGACAGGGGATGCGTTTTCCGCAAAAGTAATGGCAATAAGACCGGAAATACCTGTTATCCTCTGCACAGGTTATAGTGATAAGATAAATGAAGAAATAGCTCATAAAATAGGCATAAGGGCATTTGTAATGAAACCGGTTATTATGAAAAAGCTGGCAGAGACCATCCGTGATGTTCTTGACAATAAATGCTAATGGCGCCTGTTATTATAAAAAGGGCACTCATCTTATTAGAGATATAATGCGCTGAATATCAATCATGCATGCCATGTCTGATTTTACACTGGTATGGCTGTTATGAAGAGACGCAATAAACCCGGTTATCAATCTAAAGGTTGTTCGGGAGGGAATAAACAATAGATTCATTAAAGGCTTATTGCGTCTCTTCATAACAGCTAAAAACGGGTGGAACAATACATAAAAGAAATAGATTTGTGAATCAGGAAATTCCTGATTTTTTTTGGGGAAAATGAAATTTAGCTTAATTAAACTAAATATTGATAAGATTTTTTTTGATGGCGATCTTTGTCAGTTCATTTAGTGAGTTTACTCTCAGCTTTTCCATCACATTGTATTTGTGGGATTCAACAGTTTTAGGGCTAATAAATAATTTGTCGGCTATCTCCCTGACGCTCATTCCTTCGGCCAGATACCTAAAAACCTCCTGTTCACGGAGACTCAGGCAGTTGTAGGGGTCGCCCATTGGCTCCTTCATATGTTTAAGCAGTAAGTTGGATACAATTGTACCGATATATGTCTCTCCGGTTCTTACGGCCTTTAAAGAAAGTATAAGATCTGATACAGGGTCTTCCTTGAGAACATAGCCGGATACCCCGGTACTGAAGAGGTCAATGACAAATTCGCTTGATGAATGCATAGTGTAGATAACTATTTTTATATCCGGCGCTGTTTTTTGTATCTTCTTTAGCACTTCAATGCCGCTCAAGCCAGGCATGGAGATATCCAGAACCATTATGTCTGGCTTCAATGCCTCAGCAATCTTTAATGCCTCCCATCCATCAGTCGCCTCTCCTATAACCTCAAACTCCGGGATTTCGCGCAAGGCGCTTTTAATGCCTTCAATAACTACCCTGTGATCATCAGCCAGTACAATCCTGGTTTTAGCCATTTATTCATCCATCATATAACGATTTATTATTGAGCCATTTTATCAAACCGGAATTTCCACAGACACGTAGGTGCCCTTTTCTGTTTCCGATTCAATTCTGAATTCGCCATTGAGCTGCTCAGCCCTCTCCTGCATGATAAGGAGGCCAAACGGGCTTTGCCCGTGTGTATTTCCCATTATCCTTTCCGGGTCAAAACCAGTTCCATTGTCTTCAATGCTCAGGGCTATTTTATGCTCTTTCATAACAAGGTTGACGTGCACAGTGGTGGCATGTGTGTGTTTGACAATGTTATTCATGGCCTCCTGTGTGATCCTGTATATGGCAAGCTCCTTTTCCTTTCCAAGGGTTGATGGTATGTTGTGGGTAAAGAGATTTATATCCATGCCTGTGCTCATTTCAATATCACTTAATAACTCCTTGATGGAGGATACCAGGCCAAGGGTCGAAAGAACACTGGGTTTAAGACCGCGTGAAATATCCTTTATATCCCTGATTGCCTGAATTGCCCTTTCTTTGCTTTCAATAATCTTATGCTCAATCTCAGGATTATAAGAACCTGCCTGCCCCTGGATAACCTCAAGGTTAATCTTTAAGGAGGTAAGTATCTGACCTATATGATCATGCAGTTCCATGGCTACCTGTTCCCTGTCCTTTTCCAGCAGCTCTATAAGTCTCTTTGATAACATCTTTCTCTGCTCATGCTGTTCCATCAATTTCTGGTTAACAGCCTTCAGCTCATCCTCTCTTTTCTTCAGGGCATCCGCCATATAATTAAAGGACTCAGCAAGCAAGCCTATTTCATCCCTTGTTTCAACTGGGATCTTTTCAGCAGCCAGCCCCTTGCTGATGGCATTTACACCATTCATCAACCGGTTAAGGGGTTTTGCCATGCCCTTTGCTACAAAATATGAGGCAAAAAATGAGGCTGTCAAAAACACTATTAACAGAATCAGGTTTGTAATCAGCAGTTCCCTTCTCTGCCTGTTTAGAATATCCTTGCCAACCTTTACCATTGCATAGCCTATTAAACGGGTATTTGCTGGCTGTGGAATATCATCTAATCCGGGCGACGCTCGCAAGGTATAGTCTGGCCTTGATATTATGGGCGCCCAGAACTCGAATCCATCTCTGCTTTCAAAATAGACAGCATCCATTAGTTCCCCTGTTTTTTTCAATATATCCTTTTCAATAAACTCGCCCTTTCCTTTAACTCTATCGCCTGTCTCTCTTTTCTGTTTCCTGTATTCTTTTAACAGTTCCCCTTCCATGTTTAAAACCAGTATTTCCAATACCTCATCCTCATGGGAGATTGCCTCAACCGGGGCATCCAGCAGCTCTTTATTCTCTGCAAATACACCAATTCTTGCATTATGGGCAAGTGCCTTTACCTGAAACAGCCCCTTTTTCAGGGTGGCGGCATTGAGCAGGTTGCTTTGATGAAAAAGGAAGATGCCTGTGAAAAAACCGGAAATGATAAAGGCTATTAAACCGAATACAACAAACAGTTTGATACTGAAGCGTTCTTTGATTCTTTTTATAAGAGATATTTTCATCTTTATCGCTTGAAAATTAGTCTGGAATTCGTCTTGATTACCATAGAATCGCTCTTCATTAAACAGATTTTCTTTAATGTCATCAATATAAATAAGGAAACAGCCATCAGGGCGGATTAAGAGGGTTGTAATGAAACCGGAAGAGTTAATTAACCAGGTAAAGGCTTTCAGCTATATCACCATAGTGGTCCCATAAAAAAAGAGGGGCAGATGCCCCTCTTTTTTTTTAGGCTTATACGGAAAACAGGGGGCTTAAGACTGCGCCTCCTTTCTGCTCTCCATATTATAATGAACAGGCTCCTTTTCTTCCTTCTTTTCCCAGCAGTTCTGTTCCCATTTTTTACATACACCACATTGATCTTCTATCATCCCATGTTTACATCTCTTTGCATTCATTTCGCTTTTCCTTTCGCCTTTTTAAAGGCAATAAAAAAGGGCTGTTCATTTTATTGGTGAACAGCCCTTAAATTATTTTTAGTTACTCTTCCCGATGAGACACGGGAAGCGCAATGCCATTTGGCACTGTCTTGATCCTCCGAAAAAACATATAATACTTTTTACAAACTGACTTCATTAAAAAACATTACCTTTCCTTCAAAGCGGAGGTGTATCTATCACCGGGTTCAATGAATGTCAAGGGGCTTAAAAATGGATTTTCCTATTGAATGGTGCGATTCCATCGGATAAACCAGTTTGACATCATGGGTCCAAGCCTATATGGATTTTCTGCACATTATCAGTTGTTGTTAATTTGCTTAAAATTCATATTAAAATTTAATTGATCAGGTTGGAGGGGAAAATGATCAAAAATTCAAGTTTGGTAAAAGGTTTATTATCTATTTTATTATTAACAGTATGCTGCAATGTTTATGCGGAAGGTTCATTCCGGGATGCAGTAAAAAACGGGAAGGCTAATGGCGAATTAAAGGTTTGGTATCAGACCAATGATAAAAGCACAGGCGGACATGATATTTTTGATAAGGAAAACAGCATATTCGATGCAGGCCTTAATATCGGCTATACAACATCAACATGGTACGGGTTTGGCGCGGTTATTAATTTCTATGCAGTAGATGACCTTGGCGCAAACGGCGATATCGCAAATAACAGCGCCCACAGGGTAAATGCAAGCGAGTCAGTGGCATGGCTGGGTGAGGCATATATCTCCTATAAAAAAGGGAACAGCACTGTCAAGGCAGGAAGACAGAATATAAATTCACCCCTTATTAACAGTGATGACTGGGCAGTCTTCCCAAACAGCTTTGAGGCATTATGGTTTCAGAACTCGGATATTAAAGACACCAGCATAACAGCAGCATATGTTACAAAAGAGAAGAAGATTAAGAGCGATACATTTGAAGACTTTGCAGGCGATAATGGCAGTTTTATGCTTGGCGCAGAGAATAAATCAATCCCCGGCCTCAAATTGAGCGGTTACTATTATCATATTAATAGCGTATCTGATGTTGACTCACTCTATTTTGAGGCGTCCGGCAAGATAAAGGCAATAAATATTGCAGGCCAGTATATTTATTTTGATCCTGATATGCCTTTGGCTGATGAGACAAATGCTTTTGGGTTTTTAGTTTCATCAAAGATCGGTATATTTGACCTCTCAGGTGCCTTCACCAGCGTTGGCAAGGGGACAATGATGGCAGCAAGATTTTCAGATAACGGCTGCAAGACACCTCTCTTTACCCAGACAATCAGCGGTGATGGTGATATCGCAGGGGCAACAGATACAGATTCAATAAAATTAACAGCCGGCATTACCCCTGTTGAAAAGCTCACATTAAGCCTCTCATACGGGTACTATGATCATGGCAGCGCATCATCAGCGAGCCCTGACAATGAATCTAAATCAATAGAGCTCACTGCAAAATATACAGGCTTTGAAAATATCACCCTGTTTGCTGCACTTGTAAATTCTGATCATAATGGCGTTGGGGGCTGGAAAGGTGCTACCCCTTCGGATGATCTGAATAGCCTTAGGATATGGGCAAGCTACAAGTTCTAAATATAGAGGATATCAACCTGTAATAGGAGAGCGATGATCATGACACAGTTAAAAAATATCTTTTCAACAAAATGGGGGATTATTGGTGTCGGGGCCTTTATTGGCGTTTTGGCTGCATTGCTCCAGAAATGGGGAAACCCCGGCAACATGGGTATATGCGTTGCCTGTTTTAATCGTGATATTGCCGGTGCTGTGGGGCTGCACAGGGCAGATGTAGTTCAGTACATGAGGCCAGAGATCATTGGTTTTGTTATCGGGTCACTTGTCGCTGCCCTGATATTTAAAGAATATAAATCCAGGGCAGGCTCGGCCCCTATAGTAAGATTTTTCCTGGGTGTATTTGCCATGATAGGCGCCCTTGTTTTTCTGGGATGCCCATGGCGCGGACTGCTCAGGCTCGCAGGCGGGGACTGGAACTCAATCCTGGGACTGGCCGGACTCATCACAGGCATCTGGGTCGGAACCCTTTTCTTTAAAAATGGTTATAACCTCGGCAGGAGTCAGAAGACCTATGCATCTGTAGGTCTTCTTATGCCGATACTTATGGCAGGGTTTCTTGTCATCATGCTCATCTTTCCGCAGATTGAAGGCCAGGATAAAAATGGAGTACTTTTTTACAGTCTTAAAGGCCCGGGTTCCATGCATGCCCCGATCATGGTCTCTCTCATTGTAGGTCTTGCTGTGGGTTTTGTTGCACAGAGGAGTCGTTTCTGTACAATGGGGGCATTCAGAGATCTGATCCTTTTCAGGCAGGCACACCTGCTTCTTGGAATTATTTCACTTGTAATAGCGGCATTTGTCGTAAACCTGATAGTCGGTCAGTTCAAGCCAGGGTTTGCAGGTCAGCCTGTTTCCCATACCATGCACGTGTGGAACTTTGCAGGGATGGCCCTTGCCGGCCTGGCCTTTGCGCTTGCCGGAGGATGCCCCGGAAGGCAGCTCTTTCTTGCAGGTGAAGGAGATGGTGACGCAGCGGTATTTGTGGTGGGGATGATAACAGGGGCCGCCATTGCCCACAATTTTGGTCTGGCCAGTTCTCCTACCGGAGTAGGTCCTCACGGGATCGCGGCAGTTATCATCGGAATAATTGTCTGTCTGTTTATTGGCTTTACAATGAGACAAAAATAGGAAAGAAGGAGGATAATATGGGTACTACAATAGATGCAAGAGGATTGAGTTGTCCCCAGCCTGTGCTTATGACACTTGATAATATCAAGAAGCAGGATAAAGGTGAGATGGAGGTGCTTGTTGATAGTGAGACCTCTAAAGAAAACGTAAGCAGGGCAGCTATCAGCAAGGGGTGGCAGGTGAAGGAGGTAATAGAAGGGGATGACTATTTCAAGGTATTATTATCCAAGGATTGATGTTGGGCATTTTAAAGACACTAAGAAGGAAGATATCAGGCTCTGAAAAGATAGTAAAAAATGATCTGGGGCTTTTTGTCTTTGAAAACACCAGCGAGGTTATCCAGGCAGAGAAGATTATAAAGGGAAAAGGCTGGAATATAAGGGTAATGGGCCCTCCGCCTGAGATAAGGCGGGGGTGCGATCTTGTTATTGAGTTTCCCCTTATTGAAGAGCTGAATATCCTGAGGCTGCTTCATGATGAGAGGCTTACACCTCTTGAGGTGGTTCCGGTTAACAGCCCCCTGTTAAAACCTGTTGATCTTTTTCAGGTAAAGGATTTTGGCAGGTATCTCATGATCAGGGCTGCCAACATGAAACTGACTCTGGACAAGGAATCACTTGTTATCGTTAATATTTCCGGGGGTGGATGCCCGGATGTCCCTTTTCTGGCGCAGGAAATGGTAGGTAAAACATTAGAAGAGGCGCCTGATCCGGAAGATATCGGGCATACCCTGTGCGGGTATGCCCTGAAACTTGCCTATGAAGAGATAAAAAAACAATGCTTGCAGTAGTCGGAACCGTGCCCATAAAAGATTTTCCCTTGGTCACAGGAGAAGCTGCCCTTGATGATGATTCTATTATAGTTGAAGGGCACAGGATAAGCATAAACCGGGGCACCCCTGCTTTAATTGCTGCAGCCATTAAGACAACCCTTTCAAGAGACGGTAATAAAATATATGCCTTTCTGGTGGGGGATATCGGTCTTGGTGATGGAAGCAGGAATCTTTACAGATACCTTTCTGAAAATCTACCCTCCTATAACTTCGATATCATGGCCTTTCATTACCTTCAGCCTGATTCTGACTGGCATAATAAGGTCCTTTTTGCTTTGGACGAGATGAAAAAAAGGCCTTTTCTTATTGCTGATGCAGGGTTCATGTATGCTGCAAAGATGAGCGGTCAGGCACTGGAGTATGATCTTTTTACACCGGATGCAGGTGAGCTTGCCTTTCTTGCCGATGAAGAGGCACCCCATCCCTTTTATACCAGGGGTTTTATTCTTCATGAAGAGAACAATGCGCCGGACCTGATAAGCAGGGCCTACAAATATGACAATGCAGCGAAATATCTCCTGGTAAAGGGCAAGACAGATTATATCGCAAATAAAAAAGGGATAATCAGCCAGGTTGATAATCCCTCTGAAGAGGCAATGGAGGCTATAGGCGGAACAGGGGATACCCTTACCGGCATTGTATCTGCCCTTATTGCATCAGGAATGGATATCCCTGATGCAGCAATACTTGCCGCAAAGGTGAACAGGCTTGCAGGCCATTTAGCAAAACCTGACCCCGCAACCCAGATCGTGAAGATTATAGAAAAGATCCCTGAAGCCCTTTTTGAACTGGCAAAGAGGTGATTGTATGACGAACTCCCCAAAAAAGATATCCCCGCACATGACCGTGCTTGATATTGTATCGGAAAACAGGAGTGCTATTGATATTTTTAAACGATATGATGTACAGGCAGGTGAATGCATTTGCTGTGGCTCACTTTTTGAAACCCTTGAGAGCGTAGCAGAAAAATATGGCATTGATCTCAATACCATATTAAATGATCTTAATAATGGCTAATTTTTTTCAGGCAGGATAATGGCCCAAGGCAGGTGGGCAAGACTACAGGCCTCAAGCAGATTGTATCTGAATGGTCAGGGCAGACCCATATGGTAACCGCAGATGAACTGGCAGTTCCGAACAACGAGTGGATTACACTTCAATGGCAAAGGGCAGAGCAGAAAGGGCCTGGAACACTGCTTGTAATAGATGAGATTTAAAAGATACCCCAATGGAGCAGTACAGTTAAATACCTGTTTGATCAAGACCGCCGCAAATTAAAGGTGGTATTGCTCGGTTCAGCCAGCTTATCACTGCAAAAAGGGTTGAAAGAGAGCCTGGCCGGGAGGTATGAAGTCATCCATGCAAATCACTGGAACCTTAAAGAGTGTCAGGAATACCTTGGATGGTCTTTGCAGGAATTCCTGAAATATGGCGGGTATCCTGCGGCAGGGGAACTGATCGGAGATGTTGAGCGCTGGAAAAGCTACATAAAGAATTCAATTATTGAACCTGTTCTGTTCAAAGACATCATGGGTTTAAGCTCAGTTGCAAAACCTGCGCTTTTTCGGCAGACATTTGAACTCGCAATGTCATACCCTGCAAGGGAAATCTCCCTGCAAAAGATACTGGGCCAGTTACAGGATAGCGGTAATGTAACAACTATTAAACACTATCTTGAACTGCTTGAAGGGGACTTTTTAATTAAAGTGCTGCAAAAATACTCAGCCTCTGAGGTTCAGAAACGGGGTTCAAGTCCAAAAATAGTACCACTCAATACTGCCCTGATACATGCATTCAATGATCCGGGCAGCATGGATTCAGACCCTGAATGGCGCGGGATGGTTTTTGAATCCGCAGTGGGTGCGGCCCTTTCGTCTGTTAGTGGGGGATCTCTCTATTACTGGAGAGAAGGCAAGTATAAGGTGGATTACGTGTTGAGCTTAAACAAAAAGGTCTACGCAATTGAGGTCAAGTCAGGCAGAAGAAAAAATCTAAATGGGTTGGCGCAGTTTATAACCAGATATAAAGGCAGCATACCTGTGATAATTGACAGTAACAATGTCGAGGAGCTTTTAAAAACAGCAGACCCAGGGGAACTGTTTCTTAATGGGAAAATCCTCTAAAATAACTTTTAATCACTTAATTCTACTTTGGGGATCATAGTCAACAAATCGTTGCTCCAGCATGAAGAGCATTGCCAGCACAACCATTATCATATGATGATGCCATGCAGGCCAACCCCTGGCCTGATATTATCCCATACCACATTGGCTCTTTGCATCCTGAAAAGGACGCTCAACCCAATATCTCTTGGCCTGCATATAGGCAAGTTTGCTGATCTGTATGCCATCAGGGGCATTACTCAGGCTGTATTTCAACCTTTCTGAAGAATTGATCTCCCTCCTGACTACCAAATGCCACCTTCTGGCTCCCAGTTCATGACCATCCCACAACCATACTTTGTGCTGAAGTATATAAGCTCAGATGGGAAATCGAAAGCTTTTTTGCCTGGTGGAAACGCCATCTGAAGGTTTATCATCTGATTGCAAAAAGCCAGTATGGGTTGATGGTTCAGATACTTGGTGGCCTTATCACCTATCTGCTCCTTGCTATTTATTGTCATGAAAACCATGGTGACCGTGTAAACATTAAAAGAGTTAGGCAATTACGTATTCAGATCAAGAATTTTGTTAAATGAAACCTTTTTCCTTACTTTTATAAGAGGGCGGGTTAAAAATAATAAAAACCGGTTTTGGATTTCCCTCTGTTGGATAAGGGGCAAATGGCATAATAATAACCAGGAGCATGTTTTTATTGCCTTTGTGGTGTCATTAACCCTTATCAACATCCCTGTGTCTTACCAGGAGATATAAACCCATCTTATCAAACTCTTTCCTGAAAATCTCGGCCAGACGATTAACCACGGAGACAGAGCGGTGCTTTCCACCTGTGCAGCCAACAGCAATGGTAAGGTGGGTCTTCATCTCTCTCTGATAAAGAGGCAGCAGAAAGCGGATCAGGTTTTCCAGGTGCCTCAAAAGCTCCTTTGTCTCATCCCATTTCATTACATAATCGTACACCTTGGAATCATTCCCGCTCAGGCTTCTGAACTCCTCCACAAAATAGGGATTGGGCAGAAAGCGGACATCCATAACTATCTCCGCCTCAGTCGGAATGCCAAAGCTGTAACCAAATGATATAAGCGATACTGTCATCCTGTTAAGCGGGTTCTCCTCCTGGACATAATGCTGTATCTTCTGTTTGAGTTCATGAACACTGATTGTGGATGTATCAATGACATGGTCAGCCATATCCCTTAAAAACTGCAACAGCCTTCTTTCCAGATGCAGTCCTTCCCTGATGGAGCCGCCCACAGCCAGGGGATGTTGACGCCGCGTCTCGCTAAATCTCTTTATCAGAATTGTATCCTTTGATTCCAGGAAGAGAATTTCAATACGATAGCCCCTACTTTTAAGGTCATTCAATATCCTTCTGGATTCCTCCGATATATCTATAATCTTTTCCGCCTCTTCCGGTTTCATGACCGGTTTTTCAAGGTTGACCGGTTCTGCCCGGGGGCTGAACAGAGGGCGGGATGCCTCTTCTCTTATATCCTTTACCACCGCTACCTTTGTTATCTTTCCGTCAGACTGTTCACACAGCTCCAGGAACTGAGGCAGAAGAAGGATGGGGAGGTTATCGACACAGTAGAACCCTATATCCTCAAGCGCCTTGATAGCGGTTGTCTTTCCGGAACCGGAAAGGCCGCTGATGAGAATCACCCTGAGATTTTTCACTCGATTTCTCCTTTGTAAAAAATTGTTTTTTGATCATGACACGACACGATTATTAATCCTCATGCATAAATACCAGGTTCCTAAAAAACCTTATCAGCTCCTTCTTGCGGTTATACTCCTCCAGTTGACAGGGTATAAGTTTTTCAGGGGACCAGCGAAGGAGTGACATCTCATATTCCATTATCCTGCCATAGGAGTTGTTCAGATACCATGCATACAAGAGCCCGAAAAGCAGGCCGGGCGGGAGAAACCCCTCCTGGTCATTAAGGGTTATCCCGAAAACAAAGGGATCATGGGGGCTTTCAAGCATGCGGGCCAGCCTTAGATAACTGCGAAGGGCCTTATCATCAAGGAAACACCCTCGGTCAGCTTTAGGCCTCAGCCTTATCTCATAACGCCTCATACCCCACGAAGAGATATCTTCCCCGTTAATCCATAGCCTGGATTCAATATATCTTCCAAGGAGTGATTCGCCCAGGGCAGTAAGAAGACTGGCCCTAAGAAGCTCAGGCTCCTTTCCAGCCTGTTCATGTATCCTGATAACACCATCATCAGGCTCATAATACCCAAGCACATTATCCCATTCTCTGCTCCTTGACCATCTTTTGGTCGGGACCACCTTTACGCCTCTGAAATATTTAAGATGTTCAATGCGGATATCACGATTCTCCCAGACAATGTCAAGCATGGTCTTTCCGAGCCCTTTTGGAGTAAATTTCATGTTGGAAAGTATTGCCTCTACCTCGGAATGATAGGAACAAAATAGAGGTGAACCGGTATAAACCAACCCTTTATGCCTTCTTACAGCAGTCCAGGATGATGGTTCCTCTCTCTTCAGGTTCAAATGGCTGTGTGTGACAAGAAGCGCACGGACAGCCAGGGAAAACTTTTGCGGATCATGATGGATCACATTGGCCAATCTCAACCGTTTAGGTGAATAGATGGTAGCCTCTACCGGCAGTATCCCCATCCCTTCTACCCTTTCACGGTCCAGATAAATCGGGCTCTTACCCTCCAGAGCGTAATTTCGGATAACATCCCCCGGTATATGTTCAAGGTTGGCGCTCAGCACCACATCAAACAGCCCGTTAAACCCTCCATCTATGTTATGATCATATGCCTCAATAAGCTCTGAGACATGAAAGCCCCTGCTCATTCTGTGGCGGGATATATCAGTCTCCCCGGCCTGCACCCAGAAATTCGCGCCCAGGATCTTAAGCGCCCTTTTATTATTACGTATCGCCTTTATGACAGGCGTGAGCTGAAGAATGGGCATTATAGAGGTATATAGGCTCCCCGGGGCAAAAAGGATAAGGTCCGCATTTTTTATTGCGCTGATAACAGCCTCGCTTACCAAGGCATCATCACGGCATTCCACTGACAGATGATCTATAGGCAGACGGCGCTGGGTGATGGCAGCCTTGTTTTGCCCCCTGACCGCAACCCCGTTGATGTATCTTAATACAAGTTGTCCGGGTGTGGCAGTAGCGGGATGCAAAAGCCCGGGGTTAACGCCTATGGCATTTGCAATGACTTCAATACCCGCATGGATTGCATCCAAGTCAGGAGGGAAAGAGCCTCTTTCATTCGCTGATCTTAATATGGCAGCAGCAAGTATCAGGTTGCCCAGACAGTGGCCTCCAGGCTTTATTACAGGCCCCTTTCCACCGGGAGAGATATATTTACCAAGGGTTGAAAAAAGGGTCTTAACCGGCTCAGGGCAAGATCTTCTTAAGTGAGCTGAAACAGAAAGAAGTGGATTGGCAATATACCGGAAATCGTTAAACCCCTCGGCAAACCTCCTATTAAAGATACCATGAATGATGCGGACAAAATTTATTATTGATGTATCATCAAGATTATAGCTCTTCTGAATGTTTTCACGAAGGATCAGGGAAAGAAGCACTTTGCGGATATCGCCTATCCCGATGATGGGTAACTGCCTGAGGAGCTGGCCTGTTGAGCCCCCGTCATCTGTAGTACAAACCACTACATCCAGCAGAGGGAACTCCTCCTTCAGCCCGACAAAGGGATTTATAAGCCACTCATCAATCCGGGAGTCTCCTCCAACCACGGTTGAAAGACCTGTGCCTCCCCCGAATATCACCACCCTTGTATTGTGACACTCAGAAAGGTGTATCTCCCTAGCCAGATTAGATAGAGAATCCTGAGGGCTCCCGGTACAGGGGGCATCTTTAATCACCTCTTCCAGTAGAAGGTCAATGTACTGGCCCAGTTTCGCAATTTTCATATAGATAAGAAACCTCCTGATTAAAAATAGCCCCGCCCATAATGGGCTCAGGGCTCATCAGGTAATTTGACATTTAAATGAAATAATATTCATTGAAAATATATGGGCATCACTGTTATGTGTCAATGAGAAAACAGATTGCTTTTCCAACTAATCGTAAAAAACTATTTGAAAATATTATGGAATTAATTTAAACAAGGCCTTTCAGGAGCAGATTATGGAAACAAAACTTCGTTGTCATGATAAGATCATTGAGCTTATTAACAAAGGTGTTGATATCCCCAATCCATTCAGCCTTGACCTGGGGGATGAAGTAAAAACAGAAAAGATATCCTCTAAAGGGGTAAAGATATACCCCGGTTGCAGGCTCTATGGCGAAAAGACAGTTATCTCCGAAGGCGTTAAGATAGGCTATGAGGCCCCGGTTACAATAAAGAACTGTCAGCTTGGGCCAGGGGTGGAGCTGAAGGGGGGCTTTTTTTCAGATTCGGTATTTCTTGAAAAGGCCAATATGGGCTCTGGCGCACAGGTGCGTGAGGGGTGTATCCTGGAAGAGGAGGCAAACGGCGCCCACTGTGTGGGCATTAAACAGACAATCCTCTTCCCTTTTGTAACTTTGGGCAGTCTTATCAATTTCTGTGACTGTCTTATGGCGGGGGGAACCAGCCGCAAGGATCACAGCGAGGTGGGGAGTTCATATATACACTTCAATTTTACCCCGGACGGGGATAAGGCAACCGCATCCCTGATAGGCGATGTGCCCAGGGGCGTCATGCTCAATCAGCCTGCCATTTTTCTGGGGGGGCAGGGCGGTATTGTCGGCCCTCTGCGCATGGGGTTCGGAAATGTTGTTGCAGCCAATTCTGTTCTTCGCAATGACTATATTGAGGAGAACAAACTGATAACAGGGAAATCCCACCAGGGAAAGAGTATCAATTACAGGCCTAAGGCATATCCTGGTCTCCGCCGTATTATTGAAAACAATATCATCTATCTTGCAAGCCTCATGTCCCTTCATGAATGGTATACCCATGTGCGGCGACCGTTTTTTTATTCACAGGAGTTCGGGAGATTTGTATTTGAAGGGGCAATTGAGAAACTGGCTATGGCCAGGGAAGAACGCATTAAACGGCTTGAAATAGTTTCTGGCAAGGTCAAGGCCACAGGGGCTGATGAAAATGCCTTTACAAAAGGGAGAAACGAATTCCACTCAAAATTTTCAGAAATAGCAGGGATTTTTTCCGAAGGGATTACTAACAGCAGGATAGAGAGGACAAAAGAGGCATTCCTCTCCAATCTTGAAAAATCCATAAATTGGAAGGGATCAGATTATATATCAGCCATACAGGGGCTTTCTCCTCATGTATCAGGGATGGGCAGCGCATGGCTTCAGGGGATCATTGATGCCTTCTGTGAAAAGACAGGGGAGATATTGCCATCTTTAGGGCTCTTTGCTGGATAGGTCCCTTCTGCCGTAACTCTGTACAGGTATGCCCGTGGCATGGCCTTAAACCATTTGATTAATGTTTTGAAATTGGGTTTGGTTTATTTTTGACAGCTTTTAAAGGAGATTTTTTATGGGTAAATTATTTGGCACTGACGGGGTAAGGGGAGAGGCAAACAGGTATCCGATGAACGCCCAGGTCGCCTTTGCCATTGGTCAGGCGGTTGTATATATTCTTAAAAAAAAGCAGGCACGCCCGAAGGTTGTAATAGGCAAAGACACCCGCATATCCGGTTACATGCTGGAGAGTTCCCTTGAGTCAGGCATAACCTCAATGGGAGGGGATGCTTGCCTCCTAGGTGTTCTGCCAACACCGGGGATCGCCTTTACAGCTAAGGACATGAGAGCCAGCGCCGGCATTGTTATTTCAGCCTCTCACAACCCTTATCAGGATAATGGCATAAAGATCTTTTCAGGCAACGGGTTCAAGCTGACAGATGAACAGGAAGCAGCCATTGAGGAACTGATACCGGACAATGCCCTGCATGATCTTGTGCCACCCGCAAAGGAGATGGGAAAGAGTTTTCGTCTGGATGATGTGAACGGCCGTTATATAGTGTTCCTGAAGAATACATTCCCCGGGGATATCTCCATTGAGGGGTTGAAGATAGTCCTGGACACAGCAAATGGCGCAACCTGTATAATCGCCCCTTCCGTCTTCTGGGAGCTGGGGGCTGATGTAGATGTGATCCACAATACCCCCAATGGGGTTAATATTAATGACAACTGCGGTTCTCAGCACACGGCTGATCTTAGAAAAAAGGTTCTGGAAAAGGGTGCGGCAATAGGGCTTGCCTTTGATGGCGATGGTGACCGGCTGATAGCTGTGGATGAAAAGGGTAAAGAAATAACCGGTGATCAGATACTGCTCATATGCGCAAATTATCTCAAGGAGCAGGGCCGCCTCATGAATGATCTCCTTGTAACCACCATTATGAGCAACCTGGGTTTGAGAATGGCCTGTAAAAAATACGGGTTCAGACACCATGCCGCAAAGGTGGGAGACCGCCATGTGCTTGAAGATATGATAAGGCTTGGTGGTGTTATAGGCGGTGAAGATTCCGGTCACATGATTTTTCTTGATCAGCACACAACAGGTGACGGCATTATTGCCGCCCTTCAACTTATAGCTGCAATGGTCAGTTCCGGCAAACCCCTTTCAGAACTGGCAAAGATGATGGATATCTTTCCTCAGAAGCTAATAAATGTTGATGTGAAAAGAAAACCCGACATAAATGCAGAACCTGAAATCGTGCAAATAATTGATAAAGTGGAAAAGGAGCTGGGGGATGAGGGCAGGGTGCTTGTGCGCTATTCCGGGACCCAGAACATGTGCAGGGTTATGGTCGAAGGCCCCTCTGAAGATGTTACAACCCGATTCTGTGAAGAGATCGCTAATGTAGTTAAAAGGGTTCTGGGCTAAACCGGCTAACAGGGCCAGGGGCGTTAAAGCAAGAGATCCCCGCCTTAACCGTGGGGATAAGATAAATAAAGCTAAATGCCCCTTACAATATTTTCAAGGATATCAGTATTGCTGATTATCCCCACCAGTTTGCTCCCCTCTGTAACAGGCATCCTCCTTACGCCAACCATAAGCATCATCTTGAAGCAGTTATGTATGGAAAGCTCAGGGTGAACACATATGCAGGGCTTTGACATTACCGCCTTAACCGGTATTGATGCGTCTATTGTGGAGGAATTGATAAAGCTTTCAACCACATCCTTTCTTGTTATTATCCCGAAGGCGTCATGTGGATCATCAGGTAAAATAACAAAACTTGAGACATGTTTTGCCATCATCTGTTTTGCAGCGGATATGATGCTCGTGTTTTTATCAATTACCTTTACATCCCTGTTCATCAGATCAGCAACCTTTATTGATTTTATATCCATCCTCATCCTCCTTATCAGGATTAATTATTATTAAAGATTATCCTGTTTCCCTTATCAAGGTGAAACCTTGTTTTTCCGGGCATGTCAGTTTCAACATCCAAAAAAGAGCCCTTTATTGTAATTTTCGTGCCGGCATATACCATCCTGTTGACTGTAAGGGATGGTGAATGAGTTGCTTCATCCATCTCTCTCTTATGAAGCTCCGCCATATATTCGTTAAGCTTGTCCTCCATCTGAACAATACTGCGCCTCTGTTTGATAAGCTTATCGAGCTTGAACCGCATCTCTTTAGGAATTTCCGCATTGCCATTTTTATTTTTGAACCTGACAAGAATGATATCTATCTTTGCCTTCTGGTGTGTGAACTCCTCAAGGCGTTGTGTGATCTTTTCTTTTCTTTCTGTCTGTTCAGGATTAACGCCAACAATAAGATTTGTCTTCACCCCTGCCGGAGAGCCTGCTTCATTTGCCTTTATCTCCTTCAGCGCTGTAATTGTGCCTCCTATTATACGCCCCTTTCCGGATGTTGCATCTATCATGCCCCCGGAGGAGACGCTGCTGTTACGTATATCATCACGGATATGGATATCCCCCTTTGAACGCACCTTTGCGTTTTCTATGAAAAAGGCATTCAGCTCTCCGCCTGAGATGATATCCGCATTATCGCCTCCAACAATACCTCCCTGTATAAAGAGCCCTGCGCCTGCCTCTACTGTCGCCTGCTCAACCCCCTTACCCACATGTATCTCCCCGCTTGCCATTGCAGCAAAACCTGAAGTTACCCATCCTTTGATTACAAGCGACCCATCCATTTTAAGGTTGCCTGTATTCATGTCTATATCACCCTGTATCTCATGACTCTGTGTTACAGATATCCTGTTGCCATCCTGGATTGCTACCATGCCGTCCATGGCTGAGAACAATCTGAGCCCGTCAGGAGAAAGAATAACATTTGTGCCCAAAATGAGTTTACAATCTCTCCCTGGGGTTGCAGGGATTATCTCCCCGAATATATCTTTTCCATCAGTGCCTTCTGTGAGAGGTATCTTTTCCGCAAGGAGATCATCCTTTTTAACATTATGAATAAATGACTGCTCTCTGAAATCCATGCGCCCCGTATCACTATCAAGATGGCCAGCCTCTTTATCCTTGCTGAATTTTATATTTATTTTCGCATCTTCACCATTAACAGGGGCAATACCTTTTGCAACGATTATCTTTTTAGGGGGAAATGTTTTCTTGCCATCAGATGCAAGGAAGCTTTCTACCTCATCAAGGGTGATGCCGGACCTGATGCCCGCCCTTTCTATTATCTCTTTAATTAGCTCGCTCGTAATGAACCTTTTCTTTGAAGAGGAAGAGTAGAGAATTATACTGGCTGATAATCTATCTTCGGATATCTCAAGGGGGTTTACCATAGATATGGTATCCCCTGAATATTCCGCATACCCGGCTGTGATGCCCTGGGAAGCTACAAATACTAGGCCGTTCTCTCTGGTCTCAACATTTGCGCCTGTCCTGATCTTGAACTCTTCAGGTTTAACCGCCTTTATCACCTCGCCTGTTACGCTTTTGCCATCTTCCTGCCTTACAGAGGGAATTTTACGGGCAAGAATCTCTCCCCCAAGCACGATATCCCTTGTTTCAATCTCAATAATATCTCCTGCTGCCTTTTTTTGTGCCGCCTCTTCAGGATCAACCCCATTGACCCTGAACAGGAATTCCATTTTTGAGTCAATGCCGTTTATTGCCGGGGTTGCCTCGGCCACCCTGAAGTTATCAACCTGATCCCCCTTATCAAGTGCAGCCTGTATGGCAGAGGGGTTTATGCCATGTTTTACCCCTTTGGCTTTAAGGATACCGTTGATGTCATAAAGGGTTAATCTGCTGTTATCAGCAAGGAGAGGGAAAAGGGGCATCTCCGCATACATTTTGTCCTTGCTGATGTTTACAAGATCAGTAACTGATACCCCCTGCCATGTTGCCCTTGCAGCGCCATATACAAGGGCAACATACTCTGTCTCCCTGTTTTTTAATGTAATGTTTTCGCCTGGCAAAAAGGATATGTCATCACCGGATAGAGAGGGTACATCCTCACCAAAAATATTTTTACCGGGGACACCTGAACTGGCCGGGGTTTTTATTGCAACCACCTGGCCAGGTTTTACAATCACTGATGCCCTTGGATCTTTATTGGGCGCATCACGGCCGATCCTTAAATCGATTTTCGCCTTTTCGCCCTTTTGAGGAGGGTTACCCTTTGCAACAATTACACTTGTCTGTAATCTACCTGCTTCATTAGCCTCCTCAAGCGCCTTCTTTATTGCATAGCCATCTATGCCATGGGTTACCCCCATGTCTGAGAGCGCCTTTTCTATATCTTCGTTTGTTACAGGGCGACCGTTTCCCGCAGGGGGCGTGACATTTCTAAGTATGGCCGCCATTTTGTCACCGCGTATTTCCAGCTCATACTCGCCCGGTGAATCATTAATGATAACAACCCAATTTTCAGGGGCATCCTCAAGGATAAATAGCTTTGAAGGGTCAACACCAAGCCTTTCCGCACCTTCAGCAAGGGCATCGTTTCTGTTTTTTGATTTTATGCGGACCCTGTATTTCATAACAGCTTACCGTGTAAAAAAGAAGCAAAAGTTTATATCTCTTTTACATACATCGTATAAGCCCCTGAAAATCTTTAATAAAATATGTCATATCCCTTTGACGGGAAGATGCTACTCTTCCTCTGTGACAGTATCATCCAGGTCATCCATTCTCTCTGATTCCTGCTCTGTGATATTGCCTATATCCTTTTGCATCTCTTTCATTCTGTCCACCTGCCTTTTTCCTGCAAGCTCTTCTACCGTATCATCCACCTTTTCACGAGTGTCAGAGCCCTTGCACCCGGAAAAGAGGATGAATGAAAAGGTTAATAATATGATGAAGATGATAAAGATTTTTTTTGTCTGACTTGACATGGAGACCTCCTTTAATGGGTTTGCCTGTTTATGGTAAATGGTTTAATGGATACTAATACATATTGCCATGAAAGGCCATTAGTTAGCGCTTAAAATGGCTTTTATACTGTTCTTTTTTTAATTGATTAATTTTTTGGGTAATATAAAAATTCAGTTTAACAGGATGCTTAAAAAAATTTTTTTCCTTTTTATTAATAAGGATATGATATTTTCACCTTTCCTGTTATATTGAAGTACGGGGAGTTACATATGCATAAAATATTTGGATTAAAAATCTTAATCATAAGGTTTATTCTTATCACAGCCCTGGCTGCACCCTGCCTTGCTGATAACAAAGCAGATGTGACAAAGAATGGGGCTGCCGCCAAAATAGGACTTAAAGATATTACCTGGCTTCTCTTTTCCGATACAAGACATCAGGAGCAAAGAGATATGATAATAAAAGCCAGTGAGAATGGGATCAATGAAGCAGAAAAGGCTGTTGGTAAAAAACTGAAGATATTTATTGCCCTGAAGGATATTGATGGTGACAATAGTGATGAGATATTCAGCTATCTGGGTCACTCTGAATATTGCACAGACAAAGGGAATTGCGCACTAACAATATATAAGGCAACAGAGGGAAAATTGGAGAATATCGGGCCAACCATATCCCCCTATATACCGATTGACAGACCCGGGCATCCTAACCTGATTGGCATTCTTAATGGTAAAACATTGAATCATGCAGACATTCTAATAGGGAACATCGTTTGCCGCTGGACAGGCAATGGTTATGAAAAGGCTGATAAATAAATAAGACCCTTTAATTATCATCAACCAGCATTATACCCACCTGATAATGGCCACGGTAACGGCTTGTTTCGGATTTTGTTATATGCATTATCTTAGTCTTAAGAAACTTGGGGGCCTCTCTTACACCTTCGGGGTAAAACTTCATGTCAATTATCATGCCCTCCTTCATGTGCTCAAGCACGGCAGACCCCTCTTTGATAATAAAACTCATACCTGAGGCAGATGTTTCAATAATCTTAAACTGATAAACAAGTTCAAGGGTGTTTACTGAAAACTCCACGCTTGACATCGTTGCCGCTATTCTCTCTTCTTTTCTTCTTTCATTATAGGTATTATCCATATCCAACCCTGTGAGTTTTATCCGTTTTATAAAAATTCAACTGCCTGAAAATAATGATTATTTACCCTGTTTCATAAAATTATGCAACCTCTCTATAAAATCAGCGGCATCCCCGTTTACAGATATAGACTTGTTTTTGATCTCATATGGTATCTGTGGGTGGCCGGTATTGGCATAACTGAGATAAGACCGGTTCACCCTTACAAAAAGCACATTATTGTGTGAATAGACAAGATACTCAAAGGGTCGTCTTATAACACCGGGGGTATTGAATCCAACACCGAATTCCATCACAGTAAGCCTTTTATCCATAACACCGTTTATCCAATTTTCATACCTGTCCGCCCACTCTTCATAATCCTCCCTCTGCCTGAATGCAACGGTCATCCTGCCATTGCACCTGGGGCAGCGGGGTATGGCCGAATCCGCCACGCTGAATCTCTCATGGTCTATTGCAGCAAGGGCCTTATCGATATAGGGCTTTGTATTCCATGTCTTATTGGTGCAGCGCTCCATGCACATGAGCCTGTCATAGTTGCCCTGTGCCTGAAATACCCTGTCAGGCTCAAAACCGCTCTTTATAAACATGCCGTCTGCGTTTGAGGTGATCACATAGTAATCCCGCCCTTTAACTATGTCATGAAGCCTCTGATATACAGGGCTTGCAGGGAATTTATAGAATACATGATTCATGTGTGTTGCCCAGTATGCCCACCTCTCCCCCTCTGTCCAATCCTCAAACCCTATAAACTCATACTGCATGCGATAGCCCTTTTCCACCCATTTTGGAAATAGTTTTGAGAAGGTTTTGGTGTCTGTGTAGTCTATGCCGGCAGATGCAGAGAGCCCTGCCCCTCCCCCGATCAGTATGCGCTCACTGGAATTGATAAAATCGGCAATGATCTCTATTACCCTATCCCCTGAATATTCGTTCATATAGATGAAGATCCTCCTCAAGAAATACATTAAAGATAATATGGGTGAAGTTGTGCGGGTTCTTATCAAGCCATTCATCCACACTCTGCACAGCTATTTGGACAGCCAGTTCCCGTGGAAAATTAAAGACCCCTGTTGATATACAGGGGAATGCTATTGATGTTATATCCCTGACCTGCGCTGCCAGAGAGAGCGAACTTACATAACATGATGCAAGCTCTTCTTTCTGTACCTCTGCCACATGATCCCCCATTATTATAGGGCCAACTGTATGGATCACATACCTTGTGGGCAGGTTGTACCCCCTTGTGATCTTTGCATCCCCTGTCTCTTCCCTTTTTCCCTGGATATCCATGATTGTCTTGCAGTCTTCACGCAGAAGCGGGCCAGCAGCGCTGTGGATCACATTATCAATGCAGTTATGCAGGGGCTGAAAGCAGCCGAGCATTCGGTCATTTGCTGCATTTACTATTGCGTCTACCCTGAGAGATGTAATATCCCCCCTCCATAAGAAGATAAGGTCTGGATTTTTAAGCCGGTTGTCAGGGAATGGCTCTGATACAGGGAACAGTTCGTTAAAGCCTGTAATGCTCTTCTCTTTGAGCTCATGCTGAAGCAGCATGTCCATATTTTTAATAAACCTCTCCTGCAGGGCACCGGCTGGTCTAATATTTAACAGCGCCCTTAAGGCCATTCTTTTCTCTCGCGGGTCATCAGGGACTTTGTTGATTATAGAAAGCCCCTCTTTCCTTATAAGTGTATCCAGAAGAAAATCCATGATATCGTTAAGCTCTTTCTCAGAGGGGATTAATACTGTATCTGAAGGATATCTTTCATAAAGGTTAATAAGGTTGCTGTATTCTGAAAGAGATAATAGAGGGTTAAGCAGTTTATTTGTCATCGTAAATGTTTGACACCTCCTTCACCCAGTATGGCATGCCCCTCTTTGTCCATCTGGCAAAATGGATTTTCTCTCCGATATAAAATTTTCTATATGCCATCACAGGATTTCCCTCTACCCTGTATCTCTGCGGCATGGCCTGAGCAAACTCTGAAAGCCCTCGTTTTTTATATCTGAAACCTGAAATCTCATTAAACACAGCTATTGATTTATGATCATTTGATCTTTCAAAGCGGTATTTGTATTCTTCATTTAAGGCTAAAGCAAGTTTTTTGAGCCAGATAAAGTTATCATAGGAATCTTCAGCCCATAAAACACAGGGATGTTTCTGGTGTGTAGGTTTGTATGGAGTAGAAAAGCCATGTTTATATAAAGCCGTGCATAGGATCTGCACACTTTCAAGTATCATTTTAACCACATGCTGATCGCAGTGGTATTCAGCGCACTTTTCTATGTCAGCATCCAAAATGAATATATTCATTTTCAGACCGGCGGTTTACTCAGCTTTTATTTTTCTACAGGTATACCTTTTTTCTCCAGCCTATCAATAATCTTCTGGAACTGTGATCTGGTGCAATCATCAATATTGTAGGTATCAATGACACCATCCTTGAAAAAGAGTTTAAAAAGGCGGTTTTCATATACACTGACCTTGCGAATATAGTCATTGGAAAGCCACGGCTCCATAACCTTCATAAAATCCTTTAAAGTGCAACTTTTCATAGGTATCCCCTTATCATATAAGCCCTTTTCCCCTTAAAATTTAAACATGATTTCTCAATTTCAGATTCATGGGGTGGGGGTTAAGGTATGTCTGCTCTTTCAGGTAGGGCTGATCATACTTTCGGACATAGTGATTAATAAGCGTTATGGGGACAATCAGAGGTATAAAACCATTCCGGTAATCCGATATGATATCAAGAAGCTCCTGCTTTTCATCGAAGGTGAGCTCCTTTTTAAAATAACCTAAAATATGCTGAAGAACATTGCAGTTTTTGCTCGGGGTGCTTTTTAATTTAAGGGCCTCCATGAGCAGCGTTTCATACTCTTTGAATAACTCCTTGACAGGCAGCCCCTTTCCTCTGGCCACAAGACTCCCCATTTTTCGGTAGTGTACCTCACTGTGTGAGAGGATAAGAAATTTATTTTTTGTATGGTAGCTCACCAAATTACCCAGGCTCTTTGATTCTTTGATAACCTCGCGCCAGTGCTTCAGGGTAAAGATTCTGACAATAAAATTTTCTCTTAAAACAGGGTCATGCAGCCGCCCCTCCTCCTCTACCGGTATTAATGGAAAATGGCCCATAAATATTCCGGCAAATATCCCAACGCCATTATTGCCAGGGATGCCCTTTTCATTATAGACCTTTACCCTTTCCATGCCGCTGCTGGGGGAGCCGCTCTTAAAGATAAATCCGCACAGCCCTTCATTTTCGAGCTCTTTTACCCGTTTCTTTGCCCATGAGACCATTCTTTCGGTGTGGTCAATATTTGTTCGCACAGTCACAAGGCGGGGTGATTTAGCATCACCAGTCAGGTGCATGCTCTCCCTGGGCACGGGCAGCCCGCACTCCACCTCAGGGCATACCTTGACATATTCCACATACTGACCGAGGGTCTCGGTCAGATACCTGTCATGCTTATGGCCGCCATCGTATCTGACTGCATCCCCCATGAGGCAGGCGCTTATCCCCACCTTTACCGGCTCATTCTGCCATCCATCCCTCTTCATTTTCCATCCCTCATTATAAGCCCGGCAGAGATCTTGCCTGATTCATAGATAGTGGGAAGCCCGCTTCCTGGATGTGTGCCCCCGCCCACAAGATAGCAGTTTTTAAACTCCTCAAACTCATTATGGGGCCTGAAGTATAGCATCTGTTTTATGCTGTGGGCAAGATTGAAGGTTGCACCGAGATATACCGAATGTTCATTTTCCCAGTCATCAGGGGTTATAATCTTTTCCTCTTCAATGTTTTCTATAAGCCCTTTATAGCCACCCCTTGTTATAAGGGCCTCAATGACCCTGTTTCTCATGGGGAGCCTCTCCTTTTCCCAGTCTACCAACCCCTTGTTATTAGGGACAGGCACAAGCACATAGATAGTGCTTTTACCTTCCGGGGCAAGGGTCTTATCGGTTACAGATGCGTTCTGCACATAGAATGAAAAATCGTCTGAGAGAATTTTCTCCTCCGTGATCTCTTTAATATTACGTTTATAGTCTTTTGCAAAAATGATGCTGTGGTGGGGTATATCCCTGAACCCCTTTTTTACCCCCAGATAGAGCATAAAGGTGGAGCATGAGTAATCCTTGCTCATAAGTTTTTCATTGGTCCATTTGCGTCTCTCGTTCTGATCCACAAGATGGGTCATGGCATGGGCAAAGTCCGCATTAATGACTACATAATCCCCCCTTTCTGTTCTGCCATTTTCCAGCTCAACACCGGTTGCCCTTCTGTTTTCTACAATAACCTTTTTCACCGGGGTACTAAGGTGAATCCTGCCGCCCGACTTTCTGACCGCCTCAGCCATGCCGTATGATAACCTGTTAAGTCCTCCCTTAACATGGTATATCCCTCCGCCATGCTCTATGTATGATATGATGCTGAATAGGCCTGGCGCAGACCATGGCGACATGCCTATGTATTTTGCCTGGAATGTAAAGGCTATCCTGACATCAGGGTCATTAAAATATCTTGAGAGCACATTATAGAGGCTTGTATGCGCATCAAGATATGGAAGTGCATAAAGAAGGTTTTTCTTGAAAAAATCACCTATCCGGCCATAGGGAATGGAAAGGCAGGGAATGAGCTTATTGTATTTTATCTCCTCCTTTTCAAGATACCTTAGATACCCATTAAAGCTGCCTGGAGAGAATGCCTCCATTGTCTTTTGCATCTTTTCCCTGACAGGTGAGGGATATAACTCTCTTCCATCTGCATACCTCAGGCGGTACATGGGATCAAGCCGGATCACCTCCACAAAGTCTTCAAGCCTTTTTCCTGACTGTATAAAGATATCTTCAAGCACATCCTTCATCATTAAAAAGGTGGGGCCGATATCAAATGTATAATCACCAAGTTTGAAAAAGGAGTTCCTTCCCCCTACCCTCTCCTCTTTTTCGTAGATATCAACTGAATACCCTTTTGAGGCAAGGAGCATCCCTGCTGATAGTCCGCCGGGCCCTGCCCCTACTATTATGACCCTTTTATTAGATAAGAATTTGTTGTCTGATGAATGTAAAATCATTGGTATTCTCCTTATCAGAATAGGCTTTAAAATTATCAGAAGCCACCCTTAATAACAAGAAAAAGATAATAATCCCTGACAGGATAAAAAAACATGAACAGCGTAATGGTTGAATAATGGTAAATATTATCCTAATATTGGCCACTGGTAAAATTGAAAAACGAGAGGGGCTTAAAAAATGATTGAAAAAATGAAACAGATGGTAAGGGATGAAAAATACTGCGTGCTTGCCACGGCCATGAACAATAAACCCCATTGTTCTCTAATGGCATATACGGTTGATGAAGGGTGTAAACATATGTACATGGTTACCAGCAAGGATTCAGATAAATACAGAAATCTTCAGGCAAACGGATCGGTAAGTCTTTTAATAGACACAAGGGCGAGCAGAAAAGGTGAATCAACAAAGGCACTGACAGTAAAAGGCCGTTTTTCACATATAGAGGATGAAGAGACCCTTTCTCTTGTTAAAAAGGGGCTTATAAAGAGGCACCCGGAGCTTGCGGTCTTTCTCAATAAAAATTCATCATGTGTCTTCTCCATTGAGATAGACTCCTTCCAGCTCCTTGACGGGTTTACAGATTCTTATTTTGAAAAGGCTGAATAGCTGTTTTTTTAAGATTAACAGCAAAATGAAGGGTTGCACGCCTTTATCTATATAAAGAATCCCTTTATTTTACCTATCTACCCAGGTAAATTATATTCAACATCAGGTTTTTCTGCCTGTCGCATATACATGCCGATCGGCATTTTAGATTTCGCTCCCAAAAGTTACATTCAGGACTTCTTTAATATTTCTTACCGGCGTCAGCCTAGGAGACTGTCCGAGAATAGGGTTTTTCAAAAATAGCACCTAGTAAATTCAAATACTTACAGGTGCAAAAATGCTCAATTTTGCTATTCTCGGACAACCTCCTAGGGCATTTTCCGCCTTTTTTATCAGTTTCAGCTCTCTCGGATCCCGCTCATTGTCTTTATGACGGCTGATAAAAATAAGCCGTATCTTGTGTTCCTTTTCCTGACCTTCCTATTTTTGACGCTGAAAATATCATTTCTCCGGCCTGAGTCAACGCCCTTACATATTCACCGGGGTCAGGGAGTGTAATCCAGTAGGCATTATGGATAATTGGTGATGTAACCGCCCATGCACAGGAAAATGGCAAAAAAGCTGGATTTTATGCCGCCTCTCTCCTTTTCATTGACAATAACAGGTGCGGGGCACCAGTTGTCTTCCAGGAGCATAGCCACTGTGAGTTTGTCGCGCCTTGCGAGTGCAAAGGCCTGGCATTGGGCATAATGTTTCCCCTGATTCTTATAAGGTCTCAATGCATCCCGTGGGATGTCCCTCTTCTTTTCAATCATTTTTACTGAAATAGGTGAGGCACCAAAGCCACAGCCTCCTAATTTAACCGCCTTGATATTGCCTAAATCACGGGAAGGTCTACAGTCTTTGACCGGAGATCGATAACTGATTGTCATCTCGCAGCGCTGAATCCTCATTTTGCCGGTTTTGCGGATCAATGTAGAAGTCAATGGTATAGTCCCTCCAATCTTCGTCAGAGTGCTTACGTAATGGGATTTCGTATTCATATACCGTGTTAGGATATACCTGTCCGTAACCTGCCCCATCCTGTGCAGTCATTGCTCCGTTTTTCTTAATGACCCAGTTAAAGAGAACATCCTGTAAAACCCGGGTACCGTTGTTTCTCATCTGTATTTTGAATATTTTATCCATGCCAGGGATTGCGCCATAACGCATCCCGGCATACCTGCACTCCAGATCGATTACAGGTAGTTGAATTTGGATCAAGCTGTCGCTTTCGTCATGAGGATTGCCGGTTGGATCCTGTACAATCAGTTTATAATTTCCGGCTGTTAGATCAACCGCATTGCGAGCAAAAGCATCATGAGGAATTCTCCACTGATAAGAACCCGAACTTGCCGGTACTTTACCGATATCATAGAAAAAATTTCTATCCGTATTGCGAAGCCTGATCATGAGATATGGCATCAATTTGCTTTGCCATTGAATAACAAATGTCTTGCCCAGCTCAAACCTTTCCCCTCCATTGGGGTAAATGAGGGTCACAGTTTTCACCGCCTGCTGAAGAGGCGACTGAACCTGGTTCATCTGGGTATAAGTATTTACCTTTTCCTCTGCCTGAGTTGCAGCCGATGATTGGTCTAAAATAAATATTATTATGCCAAGGAAATAAAAAATCATGAAAGCAATCGGCTGCGTTATCTTTTTTTCTCTCTTCTGTTTCATGTTTATCCCTCCGTAAAGTTGATTGACAGGAATTTCTCTTTTGGTGAAAAAAGTATATGGAGAGAGCCATCTTATGTCAATGTGTAATCTTTGTTCTGCTCGCAATACCTTAATCAATAAACTTGGATACCTTGACTGTTTTTTTAATCTGTAAATTCAAGCTCCATTGCAAATGGCTGCCCAATATGGGGGAAATCGGGATATCCGTTTAACTCACACATAAAGTATCATTCAACAAACCTGTCTGATTCTCCTAAACAGCAAAATCAGGGAACTTGATTTCGTTTGAAAAGGGGGAATAGCTGGTTTTTCAAAGGGTGGTTAGGTATTAATATTTTTCTGCAATATTGATTGTAAAAACCCATTCAACTCCTTCAGATATTCTGTTGAATCATATTCAAGCCCCTTTGCATGGGGGCCGGAGATGACCACTTTTCTCTTTCTGCCCTTGACTTCCGCCAGAAGAGTATCAGCATCAGAAAGGGGGATCGCCCTGTCATCTCGGCTGTGTATAACCATGACCGGGCAATGAACCCCTTCAAGATGCCCTTTAGTATCAAACCTGGTCATTGTAAGGATCCTGAGCGGAAGCCATTTTACTGCCCGTGCAGCAACATCGGCTATTGAAGGAAAACCCCCCTCAAGGATAAGTGCAAGGGGATCAAATCTTGCGGCTGAAAAGGCTGCCATGGCGCACCCTAGTGACTGCCCCAGGAAGATAATTTTTTCAGGCGGTATCCCTTTTTCTTTTATAAGGTATACACATGCGGCCTCGCTGTCTAAATAGACACCCTTTTCTACAGGCCATTTTTTTTGGCTCTTTCCAAAGCCCCTGTAGCCAAATAAAAAGACATTAAAACCTGCCGCTGTCAGATGCTTTACCTGCGACAGAAAATCCGACATTACGCCCTTGTTTCCGGAAAAGAGAAGCATGGTAAATCCATTCCCATCCTCAACCTCTTCACCCTTGATAAACCAGCCGTAAATGAGGGTATTGTCCTTTGCATAAAAGATTGCCTCCTCATATTTCAGTCTGTAATCCGAAGGGGTTTTTGAAAGTTTACGGGATGGGAATAGAATAAAATATTTGTGCAGGATAAGATAAAAGAGGCATGTCATCAAATAGATTATGCCCATGATAATCAAGAGATAGAGAACCACTGTTTGGAATTCCATAGAAGAGCACATTTATAAGCCGAAGATCCTGTATATCCTTTTTAAAATCTTAAGCGGATTTTTATAGGGCGGGTAATGAAATCCTGTCCCACGATAACCCGAAAGGAGTACCGCCTTAAGATGTGAAAAAACTTCAAAGGAGGCCTTTCCATGGTACATCCCCATACCGCTCTCTCCAATACCTCCAAAGGGGAGATAGTGTGTTGCACCCTGTTTTACTGTCTCGTTTATAGCCACTGACCCGGATGGAATGGACTGCATAAGCCTCTCCTGATAATCCCTCTTTTTTGTAAAGATATAAAGGGCAAGCGGGTGACCTTTATCCCTTAACCTGAATATAATATCCTCTATATCCTTAAATCCGATTACAGGCAGGATTGGGCCAAATATCTCTTCATTCATAACAGGAGCATGTTCAGGGATATCAGTGACCACAGTGGGTTCAAGATAGCGCTTATCTGCATCATACCTCCCCCCTGAAACCAGCCTTAAACCGCATTCAAGATAGGAGGCAAGCCTTTCCACATGACGGCCGTTTATGATCCTTCCATAGTCAGGGCTTTTTTCGGGCTCTGTGCCGTAAAAGCGGACAATAACCCTCTTGAGTATCTCCAAAAAATCCTTCATGACATCTTCCTGGCAGTAGACTGTGTCCGGGGCAATGCATGTCTGGCCGGCATTCAAAAATTTGCCCCATGCAATGCGCTCTGCAGAAACCTTTAAATCCGCATCATCAAAGACAATACAGGGGTTTTTCCCCCCGAGTTCAAGGGTAACAGGCGTAAGGTTTTTACCGGCCTTCTGCATTATAATCCGCCCCACCTCACTGCTGCCTGTAAAAAATATATGATCCCATTTCAAATCTATTAACTCCCTTGCACCTTCAGCATCCCCTGAAACAAACCGGCAGTGGTCATGATCAAAGATCTCCTCTATTATTGTACCCATTACCCTTGAAATATGCGGGGTGTGGCGCGATGCCTTGAGTACTGCACAGTTCCCTGCTGCAACGGCGCCTGTAAGTGGCGCAAAGAGGAGCTGAAAGGGGTAGTTCCAGGGGCCGATAATAAGGACTACACCCTTTGGCGAGGCTATAACCCTGCTTCTGGCAGGAAAAAACATTAAAGGAGTTTTTACATTTCTGGGTTTCATCCATTTGTGAAGGTTTTTCAGGGTATGGCTGATCTCGCCAAGCACCATCCCCACCTCTGAAACATATGCCTCTGATGCAGGCTTGCCAAGATCCAGATAAAGGGCGTGGAGGATATCATTTTCTGTATTTAGAATCTTGTCTCTTAATGATTCCAGGCATGCCCTGCGGAAACCTTCAGGCCATGTCTTACCAGACCGGTAAAATGACTGTAATGATTCAATCATGAATATTATCCCGTAAAAAGAGCTGTTAATCGCCCTCCCATTATGACATAATGTACCCGTTATGGAAAACAAATCTATCCTTCATAAACATTTATACAGGATTTGTCCTGTCCTGTTATTCCTGCCACTCTTTTTTGCAGGACAAATAACCCTTGCCGATGATACCGAAGAGATCATGCTGAAAGGCATTGATGCATTTAATGAGGCCTATAACAGGTGGGATTATAACCTTTTTATATCAAGTCTCAAGCTTTTTACCGAGGCAAAAGGCACAGGCAAAAAAGATGGCCTCTCGGAATACTGGATGGGTGCGGTCTATTTTTTTCTTACCCAACATGACCTCTATTCAACAACAGGGGCACCAGACAAAAAAAGGGGCATTGAAAATGTAAAGAGGGGCATTGAGGTGCTTTCAAAATCCATTGAACTTTCGCCGGGCCTTAGTGAAAGCTATGCCCTTCGCGGTGTCTTAAGGGGCATACTCATAAAGATGAAACCCTCTTCGGCCTTTTCACAGGGCAGAAAGGTCGCAAAAGATCGCGAAACGGCCCTTGCACTTGATAAGCTAAACCCCAGGGTCCACTATCTCACCGGTGTAAGCCTCTGGCATACCCCTGAGATCATTGGCGGGCGTGACAAGGCACTTACATATCTTCTTGAGGCAGAAAGGCTGTTTGAGATAGAGGCATTAAATCCAAAGGATAGGATCCTTCCCGCATGGGGCAGAAGCACATGCCTTGCATTTATAGGTGATATATATCTGTATAAGAATGAAAGTGACATGGCATATCAATATTATAAAAAGGCCATTGATGTAAACCCGGCTGATCCCCTGGCCTTAAAGGGGCTGAATAAATTAAAAACATCCGGTTAAATTAAATGAAAGGTCAAGATTATGGCTTCAAAGGCGAATAAAAAGGTTATCGTTATCGGCGCAGGCCTTGGCGGCCTGTCTGCTGCAATATCCCTTGCAGAAAAGGGCTATTTGGTTCATCTTTTTGAAAAGAACGACAAAGTGGGGGGAAAGCTCAATATTCTTCAAAAGGATGGCTTTTCCTTTGACCTGGGGCCGTCCATACTTACCCTTCCCCATTACTTCAGACGTCTATGGACAAGGGCGGGGAGGCGCATGGAGGAGGATGTGACCATTGAAACAGTCACACCTCACTGGAGAAATTTCTTTGAGGACGGCAAGGTTATTGACCTTCATATGGACCCTGTTGAGATGAAAAGGGAGCTTGCAAAGCTTAACGACCCTGACCTTGAAAAACGGTTCTTTAAGTATCTGAAATATTCAGGGGAGCAGTATGACCTTATTGAAAAGGGCTATTTTGAAAAGGGGCTTGATACAAAGCAGGATTTTGTATCCTTTTACGGCCTTAAAGATATCCTCAGGATAGACTACTGGACAACCATGCATAAACGCAACAAAAGGCGTTTAAAGAATCCTCACATCGTCGATATCATGGATTACTTTATTAAGTATGTTGGGTCATCCGCCCTCAATTCTCCGGCCTTTATGAACCTCATGCCTACCATACAGTTCAGGTATGACCTCTGGTATGTGAGGGGGGGCATGTATAACCTTGCTGCAGGCATGGAGCGCCTTGCAAAAGGGGTTGGCGTTAAAATACACCTTAACACCGAGGTTATTGATGTGCTGAAGGATAAAGGCCGTGTTACTGGTATCAGGCTGATAGACGGAGCGATTCATGATGCCGATATAATTGTATCCAACATGGAGGTGATACCTGCCTATGAGAAACTTCTTAAGGAGGATGATGATTTTCTGGAGAGGCTGAAACCCTTTGAGCCTGCATGTTCAGGCCTTGTGCTGCACATAGGCACAAAAAAAATATTCCCTCAGCTTGCACACCACAACTTCTTTTTTGCAAAGGATCAGGAAAAACATTTCCGCTCGGTATTTGACGAAGGGAAAATTCCTGAAGACCCTACCCTCTATGTGGTTGCCCCTTCAAGGACAGATGCTTCAGTGTGCCCTGAGGGGTGCGATAATATAAAGATACTTCCCCATATCCCCCATCTGAAAAAGGAGGGTAACCCTTCCAGAGAGGATTATATGGCATTAAGAAACAGGATACTTGAAAAGATGGAAAGAACCGCCCTTCCGGGCCTGAGGGAGAGCATCATCACAGAGGACATGTGGACGCCTGAGGATATACAGAGGCGCTATTACTCCAACGGTGGCTCCATATATGGCGTGGTCTCAGACAGAAAAATGAATTTTGCACTGAAATACCCGAAAAAAAGTACAAAATATTCAAACCTCTATTTTGCCGGGGGCTCAGTAAATCCTGGCGGAGGCATGCCAATGGTGGTTTTATGCGGCCAGAATGTAGCAGAGATGATAGATAAGGATCTTTCCGGCGGGGCTTTATAGATATGCCCTTGCTGGCGCTTTATGTGGTTATATCCCTGTGTGCAGGGGTTTTCCTGTTTTACGGGTTTCCTCTGCTCACAAGAAAGGAGAGGGGCACAGGCCCTGTTCCAAAAATCAGTATCATTATTCCTGCAAGAAATGAAGAAAAAAACCTTCCTGTGCTGCTTTGCTCAATTAAGAATCAGGGTGTAGCTCTCCATGAAGTTATTGTGGTGAATGACAGTTCCACTGATGAGACAGCCACCATAGCCTCAGGATATGGGGCATATGTGATAGATTCAGGCCCCCTGCCCGAAGGATGGCTCGGCAAACCCTGGGGCTGTTACCAGGGTGCACAGCAGGCAAAGGGGGATATCTTTATTTTCCTTGATGCTGATACATTTTTTGAGCCTGAGGGCCTTGAAAGGATTATAGACAATTATAATGAGGGCGCAGGTGTGATATCCTTTTTTCCATATCACAGGATAAAAAAGAGCTATGAGACCTTTTCCGCTTTTTTTAATCTTATGCAGCTTGCAGGCATCTATTCTTTATCCCTTTCAGGCAAACGCCAATCAAAGGGGCTTTTCGGCCCATGTCTTGTGATATCAAGGGAGGATTATTACCGCACTGGAGGCCATGCTGCGGTTAAAGACCGGGTACTTGAACACTATTCCATGGGCGCAATACTGATAAAACATAATATACCTTCTTCTCTTTTCAGGGGAAAGGGTGTGCTCAATGTAAGGATGTACCCAGAAGGTCTGGGTTCCCTTATAAATGGCTGGCGAAAATCCTTTGCCCTTGGCGCAGACGAAACCCCCAGGCTGAACATGACAATTGCCGTCTTCTGGATATCAGGGCTGATTGCTGCCATGGTCTATTTTACGGTCGCTTTGCTTAATGGCGATATTACTCATATCTGTTACGGAGTTTTCATATATCTCATTTGCGGGCTTCAACTCTTTATACATTTTCGGCGCATAGGTAATTTCCCTCTCTGGTCTGCCCTCTTTTATCCCGCTGTATTGATCTTTTTTCTCTCTTTATTTGCCTTTGCTGCCGCAGGCCCAAACAGGCCAGTTAAATGGAAGGGCAGAAAAATCGATTAAAAATTTCAGATCTCAAATTTCAAATAAACCATTACCCCACTGGTAAAGTAAATAATCATTTCCCATTGACACTGTTTATATGAGAAAGCTATTGTAGACCCCAAAAATAACTTTTTGGAGTCTAAAAATGGCTGAATATCACGAGATAACTGTGCTTCCTGAAGGCAAAAAGATAATGGCTGAGGCCGGGAAAACCCTTATGGATGCGCTCTCTGACCATGTTGACCTCAGGGCAGACTGCGGCGGCAATGGTGTCTGCGGCAAATGCCGGATTATTGTCGTTACAAAGGGAATGGCTGACCTGAATGATGTTGAGCAGGAACATCTTTCATCAGGCCTTATCACATCCGGTTACAGGCTGGCTTGCCAGGTAGTGGTTGACAGGCCCATGATGGTGCGCCTGCCTGAATCAGGCCATGATAAAGGGCATGTTGAGGCAAAAAAGGTCTTTCCGGGGCCATATCCGGTAAACCCATACCTTGAACTGAAAGGGGATAAACGATACCTTGGGCTTGCAATAGACCTTGGCACCACCACGGTTGCAGGTTACCTGTGTGATTTGAAGACAGGCCATATACTTGCCTCAAGGGCAACCATTAACCCGCAGAGGCGGTACGGGGATGATGTGATAAGCCGAATCAACTTTGCAGGCAAGAATCCTCAAAACCTGAAAAAGCTCCAGGGGCTTGCGCTTGAGGCCATCTCATATCTTGCGGACACCTGTCTGAAGGAGGTACAGGCTTCGCACGATGATATATATGGGTTTACTGTTGCAGGCAATACCACTATGGAACATATACTTGCCGGGCTCGATGTTACCAGGCTCGGGAGGACGCCTTTTACACCTGCTACCTATTCTGAGATAAAATTCACAACAGAGGAACTAGGGCTTAAATTCAGACAGGGTACCAGCTTTACAATACTCCCCATAATAGCCGGGTTTGTTGGCGGCGACACCCTTGCCTGTGTGCTGGCAAACAAACCCTACCGGCGTGATGAGATGACCCTTATTGTTGATCTTGGCACCAACGGCGAGCTTGTGCTTGGGAATAAAAACGGCATGTGGTCAACAAGTTGCGCAACAGGCCCTGCACTTGAGGGGGCTCAGCTTTCATGCGGCATGAGGGCAACACTGGGCGCAATCAGCGCATGCGACATTGACCCTACAACATATAAATTCAGCTACAAAACTATCGGCGGTGATCTTGAGCCTCCTCTTGGATTCTGCGGTTCAGGAATACTTGATCTTATTGCCGCAATGATCAAGAGCGGCATTGTGAAATCAGGCGGTAATTTTAATAAAAATGGACCGGGGTTTACCACATCTGAAAAGGATGGGGGTGTGGCCAGGGTGGTCTTTATACCGGAAGATAAAAACCCTGCCCGCGTGGAGATATTTGTCTCCCAGCATGATATAAGGCAGGTGCAGCTTGCAAAGGCAGCGGTTGTAACAGGTATAAGAGAGCTTATGAATAAGGTAGGGATAAAAAAGATAGACCGTACCATACTGACCGGGGCATTCGGAAACGCATTTAACTGGAGAAGCGCTGTTACAATAGGCATGCTCCCTGAATTAGAAACACTGGGAGAGGTTATATCTACTGATAACCTTGCAGGGGAAGGGGCAGTATTGGCCCTGCTGGACAAGGATACACGCCTTGAGGCTGAGGAGATAAAGAGCAAGACCCAGTATATGAACCTTGCTGAACAGCCCGGCTTTATGCAGAAGTTTGTGGGGAATACAGGGTTTGATGAGGCAATAGAGTAAGCTCAATGTTCAAAGATCAAGGCTGAAAGTTGGAAGGTCAAAAAGCTGCGATGGCGGAGAGCAGAGGGCATGGAGCATGGGGTTGACAAAACGATAATCTGAGTCATGCATGAATCTTCTTGCGTAGCAGTGCTTGTTGACAAGTGGCAACCAAATTGTTAATAATGTGGCATTGCGCATCAGATTGATGCTATAAACATCGATTAAACCTTTTGAAAGGAGGATGTTATGGCGACAAAATCTATCAGACTAAATGCCGATCTTCTCTTTCAGGCACAGACTTCTGCTGCCATGCAATGCCGATCCATACCCAATCAGGTTGAATACTGGGCAACCCTGGGCAGGATTGTCTCTTCTGTAATCGGCATTGAAGATGCTTATGCAATAATCCAGGGGTTAAAGCAGGTACGCGTAGAACCTGTGCAAACAGTCTCTGTTGATTCAGATGCCGTATTTAACAATCTTGAGGCTGATAGAAAAAAGGGATTTAAAGATAAGCCTGTTACCTCTGCTCCCTTCTATTATGAAGCGAGTAAAAAAGGCAATGGTCTCCTTGATATGGTAAACTCCCAAACAGGGGAAAGAAAAACAGGTAAATTTTCAAAGGGCAAGTTCAGGGAAATCCATGCCAAATGAAAAACAGCTCTGGGTACTGGCTGGCGGAAATGGTGCTGGAAAGACCACTTTTTTTAAACACTATCTGTCTGGTTATGGTATCAAATTTGTTAATGCAGATCTGATAGCTAAAGAAATAAACCCTGCAACCCCTGAAAAATCAGCATACGAGGCACTAACCATTACAGCTACTATTAGAGATTACCTGATTACTCAGGGCGAATCCTTTTGCTATGAAACTGTATTTTCACATGAATCCAAGATAGATTTTATAGCCCGGGCAAAGGCACTGGGTTATAAGATAATACTCGTTTATATTCATCTTATAGATTCAAGCCTGAATGAAGCCAGGGTGTATCAACGGGTAACAGAAGGCGGTCATAGCGTGCCTTCAGAAAAGATTTATTCCCGTATCCCAAGGACAATGGAAAATATCAAAACAGCCTTAACCCTGGTGGATGAGGCATGGATTCTGGACAACTCTTCAGAACAAAACCGATTTAAACAAATAGCGGTGATGAAATCCGGAAGATATGAAATTAAAGCGGATCCAATGCCTGATTGGGTCAGAGCTATCCTGCCGGTTGAGACAAAATAAAACTTACATTACCTCCTTTAATATAGACCGTATCAAAAAATGTTACCCTGAATCCAAGATCTCCTCAAGATAGCTGAGCAGTTTATCAGGATCGGTTGTGTCAGTAACCATGCCATCTGCATCAAGGCTGAGCAGGGGTACCTCTACACCCGTTTTTCCCAAAACACGTCTTGGCAGTTATGAAACGGGAGATGGGTCTGAACCAAACGAATCAAGTGATGACAGGGCGACAGCATCAGCGGCAAGGCTGGCAGCTTTTACAATAAATTCACGACGGGTATGTTCATTGCTCATATTTTATTCTCTCGTGGTACAAAATACCAGGAAGCTCGGGTTATTAACTCAAACTACCTGACATGGCTAACGTGATAATCAAATTGCATTTCAGAAGGTGTATAATTTTCAGCCTTTTTTTTATTGCAATTCTATCAATTGCAGCATTGCACCTATAAACATATCCCTCATGCCAGTCTTTTCAAAACCTCTGTTAGCATTGAAGATTTAGAACACTATTGCAGTGTTCTGGATTGAGATAAAATTCAATTTTATCGGCTTTTATGCCCAAGGATTTTAGGTTCTTCTTAGTAAAAAATTTGACTGGAAAAATATGGTATTTATAGAAATCACCGTTTCGATAATCGAGGCTAGGGTAGAGAACAGCGAGTATTGAGAAACACAAAGGGCCATCTTTTTGGGTGAATAATAGTTTCTCAATATACTCATCATTGAAGGCGATGTCTTTTGTTGTACCCATAAGACTCTTGGCTATGTGACGATATGGGAATTCATTGTGTGCATCATCGATTTTGACTTTAATAAAGTTCTTGGTAAAGACATTACGTATTCTAACCAAAATTGTGTCGGCTTGACCTCCGAATATCCTCTTTAACAGGACAACATGTAACCATTTCTTTACAATCTTGCGATCTTTCTCAAATGCATTCTTTTTGTAAAACTCCGCTGCAATGCCTCTATGATAAAGGTAATATATAATAGGAATTATGGCATTTTTTGATGTAAGAGTCTTATCAGAAAAACCGAACGATTTGACAAGATCAAAAGCTCCATGCACTGCTAATTTGATGCTATCCCAGTGCTCTTCAAATAACTTTGCATTAGCTGTAGAGAAATTGTTTACTCTAAATTTAATATCAGCACTGTGAAGCACCACGAATGTCTTCAAAACTAGGTCTTTTGAAATAAAAAAACCCTTATCTCTGATTTCATCAATCAGTTGATTTATTTCTTTCCGTGCATCCCTTTTAGTCCAATTAGCAATCGCTATTGACAACAAGAGGTCAGATAAATTAAGAGGCTTTCCACCACTATTTATTCGGATAAATATTTTTAGAGCCTTATCTAAACTTTGCTCTTTTTCAAGAAAAAAATTAATTGTCCTATCAGCATGAATTGATTCTTGCATTCTTGTAAGTGCTTCGTAGGTAAACTTATCAGCTTTGTAATTATGCTTATCAAGAAACTTATTAAATTCGAAGATATTTTTTAATCCAAAAATATCGCCGACTTTAAACCATTTTTTCTTTTCTGATTCAAATTCGTTTTTTGTTAAAAATTTAAAATTATATATCCTACCATCTTATCTTATTCATCTTGAAGTCTGTCAACGATGTTCAGATATAGATGGCGTGTTGGAATGCTGTACTCCGTATTTTCACACCACAATCTTGGTAGCTTGTAAGCATAGCTACCTTTAAGACCTATATATATAGCCGCTAGCCGCTGTTGACCATCAAATACAGCCATGAAATCATTCGTCCCATTCGTATGGATTTCATCATTATGTGTTTGATATCTTTCACGAAAGTGTTTCAAGAAACTATAGAATTTATACTGTTGTTTTGTTCCTCCCTCGACCTGCCAAAAAAGGAATGAACCGATTGGGTAATGCCTCATTATCGAATCAAACAACCATTCGATTTGAGCATTGGTCCAAACAAATTCTTTCTCTCTGAATCGCGGGCAATAGAAGAAGCCTGTGGTTGTCAATATCTTCAATTGTATTGGCGATAGTAATAGGCGTTTGGAATGACATTATATGTATCCTGTATAAAGCTTAATATAAATAAGATTGCTTGGAGTAATGCATAACACCTTTTCTTTTAAAAAAAGTGCATCCGAGATAACAATGCCAAGATGTAAAGCCCTGCTCATAGCGCTATGAGCCCTTTACATTGTAAACCTTGAACCTTAAACCTCATACCTGCTGCATCTCAACAGATTTAAAATACAGCAGGATTTAATCAAACCAATCTGTTCAGCGCTATCCTGCTCAGCTTGTATATGGCCTCACCCAGTTTCGGATGTGTTTTTTTATGCATAGACATGGCAAATACTGCAACTGGCGGTTTGCCAGGCCTGCAGTAGTAGTCTATAAAATCCTTGAGCGCGGCGTAGAGCTCTTCCTCGGATATCTCCGGATCAATGTCAGGCGGGGAGATGCCTAAAAAGAGTTTGTCACCATAATTGTCATAGAGTTTTTTTTGGTTGTTCATGGGCTGGGGTGTCCATGTCTGCACGCCAGCTTCTATGTATAAGGGCGCAAGGGACTCTGTCTTTCCACAGGAGTGCATATCAACAAAGGCGCCTTTTTTCTGAATATGAAAAAGCACCTTTTTAAGAGATGGAAGTATCATCCTTCTTATAGTGTCCGCAGAAAAGAAGGGCGCCATCTGTGAACCCCAGTCATCATGAAATGATATTATCCTGGGGTTACCATATTCCATATACTTATCAACAAGCTTTATGTAAAAATCGGCCTGCACATCAAAGAACGAAAGGATCGCCTCCTCCTGATCCTCATCAATAATGGCCATGGCAGCGCCTGCAAAATCCATGAACGAGATCAGGCGTTCAAATATTCCATTCAGTATTGTAACATGGGATACCCTGCCATCATCGGGCTTGAAACTGTCTTTAAGGGATTTCCAGTCGTATTGGTTGAGATCCGGGAATGTGATCTTCTCTTTCCATCTGTTCATGTCTGTAATATAGGGCGCACCTGGTTTGCGCGTTGCCCCGCCAGCTACTGGCACAAAGACCCACTCCAACCCGAAAAAATCCTTGCCACCCTTGAGCCGTGCCTCATTATCAGGCAAAAACCCACCCATAGACATGTTGATATCATTCATGGTGGGAAGCCAGAAAGGTCTTTCACCCCTTATTACCATCTCATAGTTCTGGGCCGGGGTGATCGGGGTGTTATACTTAAGTAACGGTGGCATACCCGGAAAGGGTGCGGGATATTCGCCAATAACCTTCAACTCATCATCTGAAAAAGGAATTCTCTCCATAGCAATGTCTCCTGTAAAATAACTATCCCCCAAACTTTTTCCTGGACAACCTGTAAAGCTCTTCCCTGAATGCAGGGGTGAGCAGTGGCATGGCATAAAAATTAAGCATTGCAGGTTTTTCCCTCCTGCAGTACTTTTCAACAAAGTCCGCTGCTGCCGCACGCTGTTCATCCTCAGTTGCACCAGGTGGAAGAGGTGGCGGATTAATGCCTATAATCAGTTTGTCTCCATATTTTTCATAGAGCATCTGCGAGTCATTCATTAGCTGCGGGCCCCATGAATCCCATCCTGCCTCGATTATCTGCGGGACCATTAATTCGATCTTGCCACAGGAGTGAAGGTCTGCAAAGATTCCCCTGTCGTGGAGGTGGTCCGTAAGCCTTCGCATGGCAGGCACTATCATCTCATGGGCAGTAGCAGGTGAAAAGAAGGGCGCCCTCTGCGCGCCCCAGTCATCATGTATGGTAATGCCGTGTATGCCATAATAATCTATCATCCGGTCAATAATACCGATATAAAGGTCTGTAAGCCTTTCAAAGAGAGCCTTTACCGCCTCTTTCTGGTCTTCATCAATCAGCGCAACAACGGCGTTATCAAAATCCATAAATGAGATAAGTCTTTCATAAAAACCTGTAAGGAAAAATGGCTGAACAAAGCGGTTCCATTTTTTAATGTGCTCCCTGTTTGCTTCAGCAGAGCCTTTCCAGTCCCATTTATCTATATCAGGGAAGATGAGTTTATCTTCCCATTCATTTGCATCCTTTAAAAGGGGTGAACCGGGCTTAACCATGGATCCGGTCGCCACCTCAACATATTCCCATTCAATGCCGAACATATCCTTTCCGCCGTAATCTTTGCGATCAAGCACAAAGCTCTCTATAACAAAGGCCCTTGCTATGTTGTCAGGGATGATCTTCGGATTAAACATCAGGGTATCAGATGGCAGTACCTGCCAGATGGGATCTCTCTTATAAAATGAGCAATATGCCTCTTTGGGGGTTACAGGATAGTTATAAACAGGGACACCAGGCGACCCTGGAAAAAACCCGGGGATTTCGCCAACTATCTTAAGTTCATCTTGTGAAAAGGGGATTTTAACCATAGGAAGTCTCCTCAGCATGATCATTATCAGATCATTAAAAACAGGCAGGATATGACAATAAAAAATCTGTCCCGTCTAATATAAACGGGACAGATTCAATTAAAAAATATGGACTAGGCAATAATGCGTTTTGCAAGCTCTGCTGCAGATGCTGCATCCTCTGCATAGCCATGAGCGCCTATTTCATCGGCATAAGCCTGTGTAATGGGGGCGCCGCCAACAATTATCTTCACCTTTTCCTTGAGACCTGCATCAATAAGACCCTTTACTGTATCCATAAGGGCCGGCATGGTTGTTGTAAGAAGACATGACAGGGCACAAATCTTACATTCCGGTGTTGAATTGATGGCTTCAATAAACTTGTCTGTTGATACGTCAACGCCAAGGTCAATCACCTTGAATCCGGCTGATTCGATCATCAGCGTCACGAGGTTCTTACCTATATCATGAAGGTCGCCGCTTACTGTACCGATTATGCATGTGCCTAATGATACAGAGGCCTGGCTTGCGAGCAGTGGCTGTAATACCTCAACACCCTTCTTCATTGTGTGGGCTGCCATGAGCATTTCAGGGACAAATATCTCTGATCTCTTGAATTTATCGCCAACAATAGCCATTGCGGCTATCATGGTATCAAGTATCAGCGTTGCTGCATTGCCCTCTGCAAGAGCGCCCTTTACAGCCTCAGCTATCAGTTTCTGTTTTCCCTTTTCAGTTAGTTCTTTTACTTCATCTAATTTAGACATTTAATGCCTCCCTTTCCTTTTATTGTTTTTTTACACTGAACAATTCTACTCTGTACTCAATATTTAATTCCAGAAAAAATCATCCTTCTTAAGCATTATCTCTGTAGCGTAAATCAGACCCGGTATGCATATGTACCTTTTGGTCGGGCCGAGAGTCGCGCTATCCATCCCTGTGTTAATTGCCAGCGTAAGAAATGCCTGGAAAAATCTTTTCTTACTGGCAGACCGAATGAGATATTGCTCAATCCGCTGGTTACATGTATCCTCCGATACATTTAATGGAAATTATTTAGTCCATTACATCAATAATGTCAATGTTTTAAGATAGGAGAGAAACACTTTTAAATGGTATTCCAAAAATTATTTTTTAAGGCTCATTGTTTTAAAAAACTATATCTTGTATCTATTGTTAGCATAGCAGCACCATCTGTGGAAAAATCTAAAGAAGGTATTTGTTATAATCACTTGACGGAATAAATATTTTTACCTATTGTTTTTCTGATATAGATTAATATACTACTCGACGCTATGTTTAAACTGCTTCCTCATACTGGGAAAAGGGATTTTTAAGATGAAAAAAGGTTATATGAATCTCGATATTAAAAAATTATTAAATGCCTTCATTATGCTCACTGTTTTACTTATATCTGGCGCACCTGATACCGCCTGTTCCGCCCCTTCCGGTTTTGTTTCACAAAAGGTATTCCATTTCGGCACAATCCTTGAGGGTGTTGAGGTCCCACATGATTTTATCATTGAGAACCGTGGCGATTCGACCCTTAAGGTGCTAAAGGTGCAATCCAATTGTGCCTGTGCAGTGGCATCCTTTACAAAGGAGGTACCCCCGGGCGGTAGCGGTAAGATTTCAGTGCTGTTTGACAGCAAGGGGTCAGGCGGGCAGGATGTGGAGCACAAGATACGCGTTGAGACAGATGACCCGATCAATAATGGCGTTATAGACCTGGCTGTTACCGGCCATGTAGACCCGATTCTGATTATTGCACCCGAGGTGGTAATCCTTTCAGGCAAAGATGGTGAAACCCTGGAAGCCGAGGTGATGATATCCCATGACAGCAGGCACCCTTTAAAAGTAATTTCTGCCGAGGCAAAAAAGGGGAATATCGCTGTGCAACTGGCAGAAGTCAAGGATTCAGGGCAGAATAAATACAGGATAAAGGTTACAAGCTTAAAAAAGGAAAAAGGTAAATTCGGGGATTTTATCTCACTCAAAACAGACAGCAATATATATCCCAGCAAACAGATAAGGGTAAAGATAGAGATTAACTAAGTGAATAAGATAGAGACAGTTTTAATTAAGGGCGCAGGAGAAAAGGCCAGCGCTGTGGCATGGGGGCTGTACTCTCATGGATATAAAAGGGTATTAATGACAGACATTGAAAACCCTCTGGCAGAAAGAAGGGGGGTCTGTTTTTCCGAGGCGGCATTTGACACAAAAAAAGAGATAGAGGGTGTTACAGTTGAAAAGGCCCGCCTTTCAATTGATTCGGTAAACTCCATATTACAAAGGGAGGTAATCCCCCTCCTTGTTAACCCCGATGAAGAGCTGATACAGGCAATATGCCCCGACATTATAGTTGACAGCATCATGGCAAAGAGGAATACCGGCACATCAATAGACCAGGCTCCCCTTGTAATAGCCCTTGGCCCCGGATTTGAGGCGGGCAGGGACGCCCACTACGTTATTGAAACCAACCCCAATATACCCGGTCTCGGCACCATTATTGAGGAGGGCTATGCGGAAGAACACACTGGCATACCCACAGAGGTGCTCGGCAAATCAAGTGAAAGGCTTTTATTGAGCCCAGGCACAGGCATACTTTATGCCGAGAAGGATATTGGAGACCCTGTAAACAGGGGGGAGATAATCGGTCACGTGGGAGATAAAAAGCTCTTATCACCTATTCAGGGTGTGGTATGGGGTATTATCCGAACCCCGGCCAATGTGAAGGAGGGGCAAAAAATTGGGGATATACACCCCGGCAACAACAGGGAGGAATGCTTCAAGATTACACCCCAGGCAAAAAGGATTACAGCCTGCGTTATCGAGGCCATATCAAGAAGATATCCTTAGAATTTTATTCATCAAATATAGCTGGACACTGATGCAGGCCGCTTCTCCGGAGATCCCCCATTTTAAAATTTTTATCTATCTGACAGTTCTGAGATGTGTCAGAGCGATTTTCAATTGACATACAACACTGAACTCCATATACTTCGGAAACAAACCGAAGACTTGACCACTCGGCAAATTTAAACACGTATAATTAGGAGGAAAAAATGTACAAAAAATTGTTGAAAGCTTTAGTTATGATTGGTCTTGTTGCTCTGGCTCTTGGATCTTTACCTGCATTTGCAGAGGATGACTCCCTCTCAATTTCAGCTGATGCGGGCGTTTTTTCACAGTATGTGTGGCGTGGATATGCCTTAAGTGATGAGAGCATAGTTATCCAGCCATCCGTTACTTTAGGCTACAAAGGTTTTAGCTTAAATGTTTGGGGAAACTTTGATACGGATTATTTTGATGATGGAAGCGATTACAATGAAACAGACTTTACCCTATCATACGACTGGACATATGAAATAATCAACCTGGGAGTTGGTTATATCTATTATGATCAGGATTATGAGGACACACAGGAGTTTTTTTTCAAGGCAGCTTTTGAAGGTTACCTGAATCCAACCTTTACATTCTACAGGGATATTGATGCAGCCAAGGGCCTGTATGTAAATTTTGCTGTATCACATTCTTATGCTATTACAACCATGTATAACCTGGATCTCTCAGCATCGATTGGATACTACGATCTTAAAGATGAAGACTACAGCAAGCTGCATGATGGTAAAATTACCGCATCAATGGTTCTGCCTATTAATGACAAATTAAGTATGACACCTTCTCTCTCATACATTGTTGGAATTACAGAGAGTGCCAAAGACAGAATTAGAGATTACAAGGGTAACTCTGATCACTTCGTGGGAGGTTTCACCTGTACCTATAATTTTTAATAGAACAGTCTAAACGCTGGCTGTCTCACACTTAAAACCCTTTCTGATATCTCAGAAAGGGTTTTTTCCCCAGGGGTGTAAAACAAAAGGTGTCAGCGCTTCAACCATAGACACCTTTTTTATTTATAAAACGAATTTATTTTTTTACTGGCGGGACGCCAAATATACCTTCTCTGTAGGCATTTATGTAATCTATGCAGAACATATCGTTTCCAAGCAGGGCGTCTGTAGCGAAGATCAGCCCCCTCATATCCTTGTTCAATGGGTCAAGGATTACACTGTCCATACCGGCTGTCATGGCTACAACAACAAATGCCTGATTCATCACCTTACGGGCAGGAAGATTAAATGAGACATTGCTTGCAGCCCCTGTTACGTGGATAGTGGGATAACGCTTCTTTATCTCTTTAATTACCTCAATAAGCATATTTATGCCATTTTCTGATGCGCAAAGCATTTCTACCAGTGGGTCAATATGCAGACGGGAAGGATCAATATTATATTTCTTTGCCTTTGCCATAAGGTCTTCAAGTATCTTAATGCGTATTGCAGCGGTCTTTGGAATTCCGTTAGCGTCGTCACACAGGAGGGCAGCAACCTCCCATTTTGTATCTGCAATAACAGGAAAGACATCTTCCACCTTTGTCCCTTCCATAGAGACCGAATTGATCAGGCCTGGTTTCTTACAAAATTTTGATATCTCAGCGCAGAGTTTCGCATTGGGGCTGTCTACCGCTATAGGGGTGTCTGTAGCCTCCTGAACCTGCTCAACCATCCATTTAAGGGTTTCAAATTCGATAGCCGGGGGAACTGAGGCGCACACATCAATAAAATTAGCGCCTGCTGCTGATTGAACTTTAGCCAGATTCTTTATAAACTCTGCGTCTCTCGCTTCTATGGCCTTGGCTACAGAAGGAATTGATCCATTTATTTTTTCGCCAATAATAATCATTGTTATTTCTCCGTTTTCTATAAGTTAAAATAAATATAAAACATCAAATATTGAACATACGGCTGGTAATTTTACATGAGAAAAATGCCAGATGACCCGGCAAACCTTGGAAATACCAGCCTTTCTAGGGTCCTGTAAAGACTTCCTGTTCCTGTTTTCAGGAAATGCACTATAAAATTTCTGATAAAGGATGTCAAACCAAAATGAACCTCCCACAACCAGCTTGTCCTATAAATTATTAATCATACAAAGGTGTTGGCCCATGCTTTTCCCCTTTTCATCATGGGGATAAAGCTCTTTCCGGTCAAGATTTTGACATATTTTCGCAGGTTTACCCCCCTTTTTATTGTTTTCCCAAACCCCGCTTTAAAGCATCCGGTTAACATTTTGATATAATTCAATAAATAGTCCATTCCATATAAATGGCAGGAATCTTGCAAAATTTTAATCATACGCCTGATAAACCTGCATGGGCTATGGTAAATGAGAGAGGGGTAAATAGGCAATATGGTAGCAAATCAATTACCGGATAAATATATCACTTTTAAATTCAATATATTATTGAACAGTAAGCTATTCAAGGCGCCTATCTTCTGTTTTGTTGTCTTAGCCGCAATCGGTCTGGTTCTGGGCGACTATCTATTCAGGGGACAGCTATCAATAATGGTTGTAATCACTACATTTATAACGGTCTTACTGCTCTTCACCTGTTATGACATGATGTTAAGGCTTAAAAAGGCTGACGCGTACAGCAGGGAGGTCGAGGAAAGGGCCAGGGAGATAGCGGCTGCCAGCAGCCGTAAATCACAGTTCCTGGCAAACATGTCCCATGAGCTGCGCACCCCTTTGAACAGTATAATACTTCTGTCGCAACTCCTTTCTGAAAACAGGGAGAATAACCTTTCGGCCAAACAGGTAGAGTATGCGCGCTGTGTCCAGAGTTCAGGTCATGACCTTCTTAACCTTATTAATGAGATTCTTGACCTCTCAAAGATAGAATCAGGCAAGATGGAGCTTAACATCGAGGATATCCCGCTTGATGAGATGATAGCCACCATCCAAAGGAATTTTAAACCTGTCTCTGAAGAGAAAAACCTTCGGTTCAATGTACAAAAGGATTCAACCCTTCCGGGGATGGTGGTGTCAGACCGGCAAAGGATAGAGCAGATATTAAATAACCTGCTATCCAATGCCTTTAAATTTACCTCCCGGGGCGAGATAACACTGAAAATAGGCAGGCCAGAAAAGGATATTGACCTCTCTGTGAGCGGTCTGAATCATGAAAAGTGCATCTCATTCTCTGTATCCGATACAGGGGTCGGCGTGCCAAAAGAGAGGATTAATCATATCTTTGAGCCCTTTCAACAGGGTGATGGAGATACAAGCAGAAGGTTTGGCGGGACAGGTCTTGGCCTTTCCATATCAAAGGAACTGGCAAGGCTTCTTAATGGCGAGATAAAGGTTATAAGCGCTGAGGGCAGGGGTTCAACCTTTACACTGTTTATTCCTGAATCCTTAAGGATTAAATCGCCAACAAATGAGGATATCAGACCTGCGGGTGATAATAAATATGGCCCTGAAAAAATTTCTATGAATCACATCCTGACCTCTGATGGCTTAAAAGAGATTACCAGAAATGACATACCCATTTTACTGATAGAAGATGACCTGCCTTTTGCCGAGACATTCAGGGATTTTTCTATCACAAAGGGTTTTAGAACCATCATTGCGCAGGATGGTGAGACCGGATTGGATATTATAGCCAAAAATGATATCAGGGCCATTATTCTTGATATCACTCTCCCCGGCATAAATGGATTGTCTGTGATGTCAAGGCTCAAGGATGACCTTAAGACAAGGCATATCCCTGTCTATTTTGTATCTGCCACTGACAGCCGGCGTGAGGCCATAAGGATGGGCGCAGCAGGCTATATATTAAAACCGGCCAATGCTTTAACCTTTGAAGGACTCTTTTCAGAGATAAAAAAAACAACTGTTAAATCAGAAAGAGGACTTCTTGTTATAGAGGATAATGAGGTAACAAGAAAACTGATTGAAAAGCTGTTTGAAGGCACAGGGATAGGGATTATCTATGTATCAACAGGAAAAGAGGCAATAGAAAAACTTGCATCAGAAAAATTTGACTGTGTCATCCTTGATCTTTCACTCCCTGACATATCCGGTTTTGAGATCCTTTCTAAGATAAAAAACAATGAATCGCCCTTTTCATCCCCGATTATTATATATACAGGAAAAAGGCTCTCCGCGCATGAGCGGGCCATCCTTGATGAATATGCTGAGAGTATAGTTGTAAAGGGGGTGAACTCCCCTGCGAGGCTCCTGGATGAGGTAACCCTTTTTCTACATATTGCAGAAAGGGAATTGCCTGAAGAGAGAAGAAAGATGCTCAGGATGATACATGACAAAGATGTTATCCTTAAGGGCAAAAAGATACTTGTCGCAGATGATGACATGAGAAACCTTTTTGTGCTCACCAATATACTGGAGTCCAAAGGGGTGAGTGTCATCACTGCAAAAAATGGCATAGAGGCCCTGAATCTACTCAAAGAGAACCCCGGGATTGATCTCATTATTATGGACATGATGATGCCTGACAAGGATGGCTTCATGACCATTAAAGAGATCAGGGAGCAGGCCCATTTTGCAGAATTGCCTGTAATAGCGCTCACTGCAAGGGCGATGAAAGGAGACCGGGCCAGATGCATAGAGGCAGGGGCAAGCGATTATCTTTCAAAGCCCTTTGAAAAAGAGCGGCTTTTTTCAATGCTGAGTGCATGGCTTTATTAGAGAGTGGAGAGAATAAAATGACAGGACATGAAAAACCAAACATACTGATTGTGGATGACCTACCGACCAATCTGACTGTGCTGGAAGCCCTTCTGAAGGAGCTTGACATAAATATAGTGAAGGCCCGATCAGGAAATGAGGCGCTCTCCTGTATGATAGATAATGAATTTGCGCTTGTTCTTCTTGACGTGCAGATGCCTGAAATGGACGGTTTTGAAACAGCGGAGCTGATGCGGGGGAGCGCCAGAACAAGGCAAACACCAATTATCTTTGTCACTGCCATAAATAAGGATCAGGAACACATATTCAGGGGATATGAGGCAGGCGCTGTAGATTACCTGTTCAAACCTTTCAACCCTCAGATATTAAAGGGGAAGGTAAAGATATTTATTGATCTCTATAACCAGAAAAAAAGGCTCGAAGGGATAAACAGCGGCCTGAGGGAGGCAAACAGAAAGATACTTGATCAGCAGAGGTCTATTATAGAGGAGGAAAGATTAAAGGTGCTGCTCCAGTTGTCAGGGGCCACTGCACATGAGCTAAACCAGCCTCTGATGGGGCTCCAGGGCTATATAGAGCTCATAAAAAGGGAAAAAGACCCTGCTCTGATCCGGCAGTATGCCCTGAAACTTGAGGAGGCCTCCGCCAGGATTTCAGGCATAATCCAGAAGATACAGACCATCCGCTATGATGAGACAGTGCCCTATTCAACCGGCACATCCATCATTGATATTGATCAGAAGATAGACATCCTTATCATTGAAGACTCAGACCATGATTATGAGATTATCAGCGGGATATTAAAGGAGAATAAAAAAATCCATGTTGAGAGAAAGACAACCATTGAGGACTCTATCAACCATTTAAAACAGAATAACCCGGATCTGCTGCTGCTTGATTACTATCTTACAGACGGGAATGCCTTTGACCTCCTTGAGAGGATGAAAAATGAGGAGCAGGAGACCCCTGTTGTAATTATTACCGGTCAGGGAAACGAGGTGATAGCCTCAAAGATCATACAGGCAGGGGCATATGATTACCTTCCAAAGGACAGCTTAAGCAGCAGCGCCCTTTCAAGGGCAATAATGAATACCCTTGAAAAGTCAAAGCTTAAAAAACAGGTAAAGGAGACCTATAACAGGATGGTGGATATGTCTGTCCGTGATGCCCTTACAGGCCTCTATAACAGACGATATTTTATGGAGGTGCTGGATCGTGAGATATCAAGGTCACAACGGTATAAAACCGATCTGGTGCTGTGCCTTCTGGATATCGACCATTTTAAAAATATAAATGACAGTTTTGGTCATGCAGCAGGGGACGCGGTTCTTAAAAAGCTCGGCGTTTTACTTAAGGAGAGTATCAGGGACAATGATATTGCCTGCCGTTATGGCGGAGAGGAATTTATCATCCTGCTTCCCCATACCAACATAGAGGAGGCGAGCATCATGAGCGAAAGGTTCAGGGAAAGGGTGGCCGCATATGATTTTAAACATGAATCATCACTCCTTAAGGTATCTGTAAGCATAGGGATTGCACAATATCAAAGGGGGGAGGACAAATCCGGCGCCGTTTTTGTCGAGCATGCTGACAGGGCGCTTTACCAGGCAAAGGCAGAGGGCAGAAACAGGTCGGTTATCTTCCTTGAGTGATGAAAGGATATCCTTTATTTCAAGCCTCTTTCCCTATTGAATCTCTCTCTTGCTATGACCGCTGCACCCAGCGCCCCTGTTGTCTGAGGGTCTGCTGAAAGGGATAAAAACCTGATATCAAGGTAATCCTCAAGTGCCTTTCTCATACTGGCATTTTTGGCAACACCACCTACAAAGACAATATTCTTATCAATGCCAAGCCTTTTCGCCATGTTTCCAACCCTTCTGGCTATGCTCTGATGAAGCCCCGCCGCAATGTCTGTCTTTGTATTGCCCTGGGCAACAAGGGATATCACCTCTGATTCGGCAAACACAATACATGTGCTGTTTATGGGAGAGGGGTTTAAAGATTTTTCATAGAGGGAGCTGAACTCTGTCATCTCAAGCTTGAGCGCCCTTGCCATAACCTCTAAAAAACGTCCTGTTCCGGCAGCGCACCTGTCATTAAGGACAAAGTCCATGATTGTGCCGTCCGGTTTAAGCTTTATTGCCTTGCTGTCCTGTCCGCCTATATCTATGATCCCCTCAACACCGGGGTTTATATGCCTGACCCCTGTGGCATGGCATGTGATCTCTGTTGCTGTGTGATCAAAAAAATCAAGGGATATCCTTCCATAACCTGTCCCTACTGCATATGAGATATCTTCCCTGTCAGCCCCGATCATGCCCAGCACAGAATCAAGGGCCGCAACACCTGCCTTTTTAGGATCAGCATCAGTATAGATCACCGTGCTGTTAAGGATGCCATTGCTGTCTAGGATAACGCATTTGGTGGTCATTGACCCAACATCAATGCCGGCAAATAATTCTCTTTTATCCATGCAACCCCTATTCCATGCTTAATACCCTGAATGAATGGGGTTTTAAATTCAGTTCAAATGTCTTTTCAGTGGATGGCCTGCCCCAGAAACCCTGTATGTCCCTGCCTTTGAGCGCCTCGCCTGTCTCAATATCCCTGATATTTTTACCCTTTGGTGCAACAAGCCTGATATCCACAGCTTTATCCCTGAATGAATGCACCACTGCGGTGTTGTTGTCATACAGGAATATGGATACCCTTGCAGGGCCGTGCAGCCGTAAAAACTGATCTTTTGTCAGCGTATCCCTGATTTTGTTCAATACCTCTTCAGGCATGTCATATATATCCGCAAAATTATCAGGTATGGTCAGCACATAAAGATTGCCGTCCGCATAATCTGCCCTGTGAAGAATGGGCCAGCCAAGGCCATTATCAAGGGCAGAGATCTCTTCCCATGAATCATTGGTGAGATACTGTATCTGGGGTATAATCATCCCCTTTTCTCCCTTTATAAGGCCGCCCCATCCTGCCTTGAAATCCTTAACAATGGCCTTGCGGTTTGTGTACTGGAGCTCAACTATCTCCTCAATGCCCTTGCCCTCAAGGGCGCGTAACAGGCCTGATGTGATCAGAACATCCTTTCCATTATAAAGCTGACCTTTGATTTTGGATATGATCTCAGGGTCGAATTTTGCCGATTCTGCAAGGAGAATTATTTTCTCATCAACAGGAAACTCAGGATAGAGATCAATAGGGATGCCTGCCATGCCTAAAAAATTGTGGAGAAAATCCTCACCCGTGGAATGGAATGGCTTATAGCCTTTAAGGCCGATCGGCCTCCCTAGATACCCGATCACATTATCTATCTGATCCAGGGCTGTTGCTGCAACAAGGGCCATATTGGCATCCTTTTTATACTTATCCCCGTCAATGTAAGGCTTAATCATTGTATCAAAATCAAAGCTGGTACCTGTGCCCTGCCATGTCCCACGGAGCTGTTTTGTAACAGGAAGCCCCATCTGCATATAATCAAACATGGTAATCTCAGAGGCCTTTGCAAGAAGGGTAAGCCACAACTGCTCCGCATACCTGTCAGCTGTGTTTGATGCATATGTATCCACCCAGCCACCGCCGTTTCTGCCAGGTGCAATATTTTCAAAATATCTTATTATCTGGTAGCCCTGGTACTCCTGAAGATGCTGGTCTGTCATTACGCTGTCACGGGTCTCTGTGCCAGTGTATATGCCGTCAAATATCTTTGGCCCCCGTTCAAGATCAAAACCTAAGCCCTGAAAGTGCTCATACCAGTTGGGATATTTGATAACCACCTTTATCTTCGGGTTAACCGCCTTTGCAGGGCCAACTATTAGTGTCTTAGCAGCATCAGCGAGCAGATCCATTCGGAACTGTGACCAGCTTTTATCACCCTTGGTTGCTATGCATTTTTTGCACTTGCAGCTTGTATAAAAAAAGTCATCCAGAATAAGCTCATCAAAATGGCGGGCAGTCATCTCAACGATCTGTTTCAATTTTTTACGATGCTCTTCATTGGTGTAGCAGTAGGTTTCAAAATTGTTGGGCTCGCTTACAGTTATGGTGATGCCCCCTGCGGTTTTAACACCCTTTGACCTGAAGAATTTAATGATTGGCTCAAGGGCCTCTTCATCAATAACAGTCATGTCCCTGTGGGTTTCAAGGTATATCTTGTCCATGTTAAGATGCTGATCCATCTGTTCAAAGGTGGTTTTAAGCCACACAGGGTCCTTCATCTTTATCACCTCAAAGACCCTTGCATATACAGAGACCTCAAAGTTCTTATATCCGTCATCAGCAAGGGTGGAAAGGGAACATATTGTGACAAGTGGCAGTAAAAGCATTGTCTGAACTGTATTCATAAAAACCTCCTAAATATTGACATGTACCTGTTTTTGACTTCCGGCAATACTATTTGGGGTCATTTCCTTTGTCAAGGAGACATATAGAGCGAGCCACGATAAATTTGTTCTAAACATGAAAGCCTCTGACGCAAGAGTTTTGAGTCATTTTCAAATAGTCAAATACCAGGCGGACATTGCGAGTTAGCTGTCGCATTTTTTGTGCTATACTGCGCGCCCCCCTGGACTTGATAATACCGACAGCAAAACGACGTAACCGGGTGATATTTTCAGGGCAAAAGCCTGTGCGTATACGGCTACGATCTTCGTCATAGTTCCAATCAATAATTTAATGGCAACTATTTTTAACCTAAAAACGGCAGTTGCAAAGGGGGATAAATTGAGTAAGATGCTGTAACTACGGTAGAAAAAGACTAAAAATTATAGTGGAGGTGGTCACCAAATGGGTG
>CAZXUA010000003.1:0-11133 GCA_964643755.1 uncultured Desulfatiglans sp.
TTTAACATCAGTTTTTGATCCCAAAAAGATCAAGAACTCGGTACTGTCAAGATCTTCTGAAAAGTCGGTTGAAATAACTGCAATATCAATGTCACTCCATTTGGAAGCGAGACCTTTGGCATAAGAACCATACAAATACGCGGCCTTTATCCTGCGCCATTGCCCTGCTTCCGTTAAAAACTTTCGGACATTCACCTCTATCGAAGCTGGCACTTTATCCATTCAGAAATCTCCTTAATTATTTTCATCGCATTAATAGTTCTCAATAAAGGTTACTTTTCCCGAAATCTTCCTTCTGTAACAATTTGGCTTGCTACTAAACAACTATAACAAAACAATAAAAAAACGATACTACAGTAATTCTTACTTTATTTTATTGTCTAATATTTTTTAAAAATTCAGCGCTACGCCCCCAGCCTGTAACTTTCCAGAATCCTCTTTCTCTCCTTCCAGTCCGGCATGCATGCGTGTAAAAAGGCATAAAAATACTTCGAATGGTTGAGATACCTCAGGTGACACAATTCATGCATGATAATATATTCAATACAAACCTCGGGCAGATATATAAGTCTGAGGTTTAATGTGATTATCCCTGACCTTGTGCAACTCCCCCATCTGTTTTTCATGTTCCGTATCTTAAGTATGGGGGTGCGAAGGTCATGATCAGACATGACATCAAGACCTTTATCAAGATATTCAGTGAATACCTTTTCTGCCTGATCCCGGTACCATTTATCAACTACCCTCTTCACACTATCTGCCTCTGAAGTTTTTACCTGGACAAGAAGCTCTCCATCCAACAGCATGACCTGATCCCTTTTGCCTGTTACAATATTAATCGTATATTCTTTTCCAAGATATGTGGTTTTTTCACCCGAAACGTACTCACAGGGTAAAGGCAGAGTCTTACGGTTTTGAAGCTTCAAAATGGTTTTAATGATCCATGGGGTTTTTTCCTTTACTACCTCACTGATATAGGAATTTGATGCGCGAAGGGGCGCTGTGATCTTTATCTGCTGATCAGCATCAATAGCAATGCGAAGATTTTTGCACGACTTCCTATAAAGGGTGCAATGGATGTCATAATCTATATCCCTGATAATATATTCTGCTGTTAAACCCTTTTTCACCCCTGATTTCTCCTTGCTGAACGGATACATCTAAATACCCTTGACACATCATATTGCCTGTGACATTTACAAATAATACTTTCATTCAGGAATCTATTTTAAAAACCGTTTAAAAACAAGGCACTATGTATCAGATTTTATGTGGAAAGGATCAATATGAAAAAAAGTCTTTTATACCAGCCATTTAAAATCAGGAATATCGAGATAAAAAACCGCGTGATAATGGCCCCGGGGGCAAATCTCCTTTGCAGTGACACAGGTGTTATTACCCAGGAGGGGCTTGAATGGGCAAAGGCTAGGGCAAAGGGGGGCATTGGTGTAGTGGGTGTGGGCCAGAGCATGGTCAACCCGACCCCTCCGGCCATGTCAGGTTTTGTTTTAGACCTAACCACTGATAAAGCCATAAACGGTATGTACAGGATGACAGAGATGATCAGGCAGATGGGGGCAAAATCCACCATAGAGCTTGTCTATATGGATTTTGGCGATGTGGAGAGGTCAGATATTGAGATGAGTAAGGAAGACCTCTCAAAGATCCGCACAGAAGACTCCACCGGTATTAATGACAAGCTCGCAAACAAGATGCCTGCTGATCTGACAATGAGCGATATCAAAAGGATAGTTGGCTATTACATTGATGCTGCTGTCAGGTGCAAAAGGGCCGGGTTTGATATGGTGCTGGTTCATGGGGCCCACGGCATGTTCATATCGGATTTTCTATCACCACTGCGCAATAAACGCACAGATCAGTATGGCGGCTCATTTGAAAACAGGTGCAGGGTAGTTGATGAAATACTTATCGGAATAAGAGACGCTGTGGGACCGGATATGGCCATTGAATATCGGCTGAGTGCAGAGGAAAAGAAAAAGGACGGCCTTGCCTTAAATGACCAGCTCGCCTTTGCCAGACATATACAGGATAAAATAGACATCCTCTATGTATCCACCGGCGTTATGGAAAATGATGAGACTGCCACATTTATATTTCCGCCCACCTATTATGAACGGGGTGTTAATGTCCATTATGCAAAACATTTCAAGGATGCCCTTAACATACCTGTAGGCACAGTGGGTGGGATTGACATGGCGCTTGCAGAGCGGATTGTGGATGAAGGCAGGGCTGATGTGGTCACCATGCTGAGGGCAACCATTGCTGACCCGCACCTTGTGAACAAGGCAAGGCTTGAGAAATATGACGAGATACGCCCCTGCGTGCGGTGTAACACCTGTATAAACCAGCCCCATTACTTTTTTTTACCGGTCAGGTGCGCAGTGAACCCTGAGGCAGGCAGGGAGTCTGATGTGCTCAGGATACCATCCCCCAAAAGATCTAAAAAGATTGCTGTAATAGGCGGCGGGCCGAGCGGTATGCAGGCAGCGCGCACTGCTGCTCAAAGGGGCCATCATGTAACCCTTTATGAAAAGGATAACAGACTCGGCGGCATGCTGAATATTGCAGCCGCTGGAAAATTAAAGACAGATTTAAAGGCATACCTGAACTGGGCTGTACGACAGACAGAAAAAATACCCAACATTACCCTCAGGCTGGGCGCTGCTGCAACATATGATGATATCAAGGCCCTTAACCCCGATGCTGTAATTGTATCGGTAGGCGCAACCCCGCTGATACCGCCTATCCAAGGGATCAATGGTAAAAATTCCGTTTGGGCAGGTGATGTGGAGTCAGGCAGGGTGAGTGTTGGTAACAGGGTCATAGTAGCTGGTGGCGGATTGACAGGGCTTGAAACAGCCCTCTCACTGAGCAGAGATGGTAAAAAGGTTACCATTATAGAGATGATGCCCTTTGACAGGGTGATAATGTCCGCACCTGTGGTCAATATGGTTGCCCTCTCCATGCTGATAAGGGAACAGGGGATAAACTACATGGCAGAGACAAGGCTTGTTGAGGTGACAGAAAACAGGGTCAGGGTTCAAGGCCCTGACAAAAGAGAGACCTGGATGGAGTGCGATACCCTTGTGCATGCACTTGGAATGACCCCCAACAGGGCTGAGGCGCTGTTATTTGAAGATACCGCAGATGAGGTCTATTACACTGGTGACTGTGCTGTTAACCGGGGCAATCTCTGGACAGCCACATCATCCGCCCATCACATAGCCCTTGAATTATAGAAAAAAATCCACCCCGGTTAATTTAACCGGGGTGGATTAATGGATATATCTTTATTTGGGCGCTATTGACCTGACCAGGAATTCGTGATCTTCACCCATCACAGTTACTATTACTTTTATATCATGTAGCTTTGAAGGGTCAGCCAGTTTTGCCAGCTTGATCTCTCCCGGATACCACTTATTGGCAGGGACAGTTGCATTTACATGGTATGTCGACAAAAGAGTTTTAAGGTTTTTTTCTGTCTCTTGTTTAAGCGTTGTCAACTCAGCCTCAGCGATTTCTGAAGACTGTTGTTTGGTCTCCTTAATGGACTTAAAATCATACTTGTACTGTGATTTATAGGATTGTCCCGGCATATTTGCAGAATCAAGAGCGCTTGGGCTGAAGACAGCCGGATCGCTGGGATCCTTTTTGCTTGTATCTACTGCTTGTTTGTTTCTGTCATCTTCCTGTTTTTTTATTGCCTCAGCGCCTGTCATATAATTATCCTTAATTACTCCAACCATCTCATCAACAGTCATGACCTTATGTGGTTTACCATCAACAAATACCTTGATATTGTCAGGTGAAAACTCAAATGACTTTTCACTGAACAGACCGATTTCGATCCCCGGATAATCATCAAGGGAATAGGCATCCTTAGCTGAACGCACATACACGGCTCCCGCCTTTTTATTGGAAACGATCCTTTTTACACCCTGCTGTTCATTTACCTTCTGGCCTGCAAGCACCTCTGGAGCAAGCATATATGATTTTGCTGTAACACACCCCTGGATCAATAATGCTAACAAACACAAGACCAAAACAATAATTCTCTTTTCCATTTTTCTCCTTTTAATACCTTTCAAGCTACCACCAGATAAAAAGTGTGAATATCAAAATAAGCGGTTGATCTCCACACGCCAATTAAAAACTCAATACTGTTTGTTTTCATCATAACAGTCTGCTAATAAGGGGCACTTAACATCAAAAGATTTACTGATGTATAATCCTTAAGAAATGAGTTTCTATAATCGAGAATATTAATATACTAAACTAATTTGATCAAGAACAAAATAATATTGCTCAAATTGATTATCATATCCTTTATATATAAAGATTTTTGGTCAGTAATATCTATGAGTTAATAAAAAGGTTTTTTTGATTTGAAAGGTATTGATCGGGGAACAAAATTCCTTGCGGTATTTTAAAAAGGATATCTAACAAGGGGATATTTTTCTTAGTCCCTGTCTTCTGAAAGCGATATCCCGCACAACCTTCCCTGCCAGGTATCCCTTTCAACCAGCCTTTTATTTATAAGGTTAAGATTTTCTCTCTTTTCAATTGTCCATGCCGGTGCCAGAAGAGCTTCCCTGTCCGGGTCACCTGTTAATCTCTGGATAATAAAATGGGGAGGGAGCAGCTCCAGGAAATCTATCACCCGTTCTATATACTCATCCCTCTCCATGCAGGAAAACCCTCCTGCAAGATATATCTTTTCAAGCACTGTCCCCTTTGTCACATAGAGGGAGTGTATCTTTACCCCGTGAATGGGCTGATCTGCCAGAAACCGTGCTGTCTCAAGCATCATATCTTTTGTCTCGCCGGGGAGCCCCAGGATCACATGGGCGCAGATTTTTATATCGAATTCCACTGTCAGCTTTACAGCATCAATAAATGCATTCACATTATGGCCACGGTTTATGGCCTTTAATGTTTTGTTATGGCATGACTGAAGCCCGTATTCTATCCATACAAGATATCTCCTGCTGAATGATTGCAGCATCTCCAATCTTTCACGGTCTATGCAGTCAGGCCTGGTGCCTACAGAGAGCCCAGCAACCCCTTCAAATGACACTGCCCTGCTGTACAGCTCCCTTAAAAGATCCACCGGACCATTGGTATTTGTATATGACTGAAAATAGGCAATATATCTTTCCGCTCCATATCTCTTTTTTGCCCACTCTATACCCTCTGAAACCTGCTCCTCTATTGATTTGCCATTAAAAACCTTTGCCCCACTCCCTGACCCTTTTGAATCACAGTATATGCAGCCACTGCCGGATATGCCTCCATCCCTGTTCGGGCACCCGAGACCTGCATCAATCGGGATCTTCTGCACCCTCCGGCCAAACAGCCCTCTCAGATAGCTATTGTAATCATTATATCTCTTTCCCATTTTTACCGTGATTGGACCCTGCAATATGAAGGTCTGACCAAGACCGCTGATAATATGATGCAACACACTTTCGATGCTCTAAAATATTTATAAAAAGGATTTCAGTATTATTATCAAAAGTCAACCTGCTATTTGCTTTATGATCAGGAAATATCAATTGATTAACAGGCTCACGGATGGAGATCCCTCAGCAAAAAAATACTTTTAATGGCACAGGTTTTGCTTTTAAACAGGGTGTAATATAGATGAATAGATATTAACACCCGAACACCTTTATCAGATTGATCTTGTTTATGTTTATTTTATTTATTCATTTGAAATATGCAGGCTGAATATCTTGAACCAGGATATAAAAGTCAAAAGTTGACAAAAAATTGACGAACTACCGGAAAGAGTATGGCTGTAAAAAAGAAGATTAATTACAAACTGGATTCAAATGCATGGATGTCAACCTATACTGACCTCATGACCCTGCTCCTGACCTTTTTTGTGCTTTTATTAAGCCTTTCAACCGTTGATAAGACCAGAAAACTCCGCGCCCTGAATTCACTTGTGGGGGCGTTTGGCTTTAAGCCAGGAGGGCAATCAGTACTGGGGGATCAGAAAGGAATTAATATAACAACAGGCGCGGCGCCTATTACCCATGAGGATGTGCAGTTTGAAAGGCTGCGCAATATAACACTTAAGCATGGACTTAAATCTGAGCTGACCATGAGCCAGCAGCTTGAACGAACCGTTATTACTATTAAGGATAATGTAATCTTTGGCCATAAATCTTCTGTGCTGTTAGCGGAAAAGTCAGAATTTCTTTCAGATCTTGCAGAAGTGTTAAAGGAGGGCCATCAGATGATAGAACTCCGGGGTTACAGCGATTCTTCAGAATCTGTAATGGAAAAAGACCCATATAAAGAATCCATGTTACTCTCATCAAAAAGGGCGATAGCCCTGTTTGATTTCTTTGTGGAAAAAGGCATATCCCAAGGGGATATTGTTGCGCATGGATTCGGACAAAATTATATGGGCAAATCAAAAACTGGCAAGGAATCATACCTGAACAGGCAGGTGGAGATTATCCTGGATTACCGTGAAAAGGTGCCCTATAAAATAAGAAGTCAGGGTGGCAAAAAGGATTTTCTTGATTTCAAGGGCTTCTTTTTCAGACAGAGAGGGATGTAAATGGCTGAAGATAAGGTCATAATAGAAGAGGTAAAGATGGGTGAGATACCAGCATGGATGGTAACCTTTTCAGACCTGACCACCCTCCTTCTCACATTTTTTGTGCTCCTTCTGTCCATGTCCTCCATGGATGACAAGTCATTAAAGAGCCTTTTTACCAACTTTACCAGCGCAAGCGGCATCTTGAATTTCAAGGAACTGGGAGAGGTATACAGGCCAAAGGATGTAATGATAGACGGCATATATGACAGGCTCAAGGACACCATGGTTATCAAACGTTCGGATGACCCTGTAGATATACCCGCTGAGACGGATGAGATATTCATGACAGAATCAGGCGGTCAGGTAGTAATGCAGAATATAGAGGGAGGTTTCAAGCTGGTATTCGGACACAAGATCATGTTTGAAAGCGGAAAGGCCGAGATAAAAGATGAGATGAAGCCGATACTTAATGAGGTTGCCAAATTCATAAAGGCATCCTATTTTCAGATATATATAGACGGCCACACCGATCCCCTGCCCATTAATAGTGAGGAGTTCCCGTCCAATACCATCCTTTCGCTGACCAGGGCCTATAATGTGATGAAATATCTTATCGACGAGGGCGGTGTAAACCCGGATACCCTTGCATTAGGCGGGTATGGCGAAAAGCACCCAATTGATAGCAATGATACCCCGTCCGGGAGAGACCGGAACCGGCGGGTTGAGATGATCTTTAAGAGCAAGACCTATTTCTGATTCCGTTTTCTTTCCCTGAAAACCACCCTTACAGGGATATTATCGAGGCCAAAAGTGCCCCTTATCTGGTTTACAATAAACCTTTCATATGAAAAGTGAACGGCCTTCGGGTGGTTCACAAAGACCACAAATGTGGGAGGTCTGGTTCCTGTCTGGGTCGCATAATAGAATTTAAGGCGTGTTCTTCCTACAAGGGGGGGCGGCCTTTTAAGTATCATATCCCCAATCAGTTTGTTAACATCATTTGTATTGATCCTCATGTCAAACTGCCTGTAAACCGTATCTATTTTTTCAAATATCCTGTTGACCCGTTCACCGGTCAGGGCAGATATGTTTATACGCGGCGCATAAGAAACAAACTGTAGCTGTCTATCCATATCAAGGTCTAGCTTTTTTACACGTTCGGGCTCATTTTTTACAAGGTCCCATTTGTTGACAGCAAGGATGACCCCGCGCATGCGGTCAAGGGCATATCCGCAAATCCTGGCATCCTGTTCAGATACCCCCTCATTTGCGTCGATCATAATAATGGCAATATGACACCTTTCAATGGCACGTATAGCCTTAATCATTGAAAACTTGTCTATCTTGTCGCTGACCCTGCTCTTTCTTCTTATGCCTGCTGTATCTATCAGAAGATACTCCTGTTCGCCCCTGTTAATCCTGATATCAACCGAATCCCTTGTTGTGCCCGGGATCTCACTGACAAGCATCCTTTCATGCCCCACTATCCTGTTAATGAGTGAGGATTTACCCGCATTTGGCCTCCCGATAATGGCTACGCGTATCTGTCGCTGATTTTCTAAGGGCTCAGCATCATCAGGGAGAGAGCCTGCAATATCATCCATCAGTGTTCTTAAGCCATAGCCGTGGGCAGATGAAAGGGGATAAATGGTCTCTACCCCAAGGCTGTAAAAGTCATGAAGCAGGGTCTCCTTTTCAGGGCTGTCTATCTTGTTTACCACGGTATATATTTTTTTATCGTAACGCCTGAGGATAGAAGCAACCTCTTCATCAGCGGGCACAAGACCGCTTCTGCCATCTATCATAAAGAGTATTTGGTCAGCCTCTTCGATAGCCTTTATTACCTGCTGCCTTACCTGTTCTGAAAAGGGGCCGTCATCCTTCTCATCAAACCCTCCTGTATCAACAATGATGAATGATTTACCTTCCCAGTTTACAGTGGCATAGTTGCGATCCCTGGTAACCCCAGGCTGGTCATCCACAATAGAGTCCATAGACCTTGAAAGGCGATTGAAAAGGGTGGACTTGCCTACATTAGGACGCCCGACTATGGCTATTATTGAAGTCATAATTATCTACAGATTAAAATACTCTTTTCTTTATTTTTCTGTAATACTGGAGACGCCGCCCGTCAGATGGATCAGGCACAGGCGGCAAGGTTGTCACATATTGTCTGGTTCAGGTCCATAAGTTTAACAGGCTTTCTTAAAAGCCTCAGGGCCAGCCCTTCATTTATGGTCTTTTTCGCCCTGATATCCCCGGGATTTCCTGTAAGCACAAGTATCCTTGCATCAGGGTCAATAGACTTGATTTTAGAGGATGATTCATAACCATCCATTACCGGCATCTCTACATCCATCACAACAATATCAGGAGAAAAGGATTTGTATTTTTCAACCGCCTCTTTCCCGTTAAATGCCCTTTCCACAACAAAACCCCCAACAAGGTTAAGGGATTCCATTATGAGTTCGGAAAGGGTCTTTTCATCATCAACAATAAGTACTTTTTTGGGTAACATTTTCTTTTTCCCTTTTATAAATTGGTGGAATGATATTTTCTATAGCCCCCTATGTCAATAAAAAAACTACAATATCTTGTATTCTTTAAAAACAAGATAATACATATTGTATTTCTGACAATGGCCATAGTTTATTTTTACTTGAATTTCAGGTGGATATATAGACTCTTAACAATTCAACATCCCCGGTTCATATCTTTCCATTTTTTTGTCTTGACTAAAAAGGATAATGTGGCTAGTTATTTTTGTCATTTTTACATACTAATGACCTTCATAAATAAGATTCGGGTAATATGGACACCAAATATATAGTTGTTACAGGCGGAGTTTTATCAGGACTGGGAAAGGGGATCGCAGCCGCATCAATCGGACACCTTCTTTCATCAAAATTAAAAATAATCCCCATAAAATGCGACGGGTATCTCAATGTAGACCCGGGCACCATGAACCCCTATGAGCATGGCGAGGTCTTTGTTCTGGATGATGGCGGAGAGGTGGATATGGACTTCGGCCATTACGAAAGGTTTTTGGGCACAACCTGCAAGTCAAACTGGAACCTTACCATGGGCAAGGTCTTTGACATGGTACGAAAAAAGGAGAGGAAGGGGGACTACCTGGGAAAGACCGTCCAGTACATACCCCATGTAACAGATGTGATAAAAAATCACATATTCACGGTAGCAAAGGATGAGAAGGCTGACCTGGTTATAATTGAGATAGGCGGCACGGTCGGTGACATAGAGAATGAACTCTTTCTAGAGGCCATGCGGCAGCTCAAGGAGGATGCGGGCAGGGGAAATACCGTTTATGTACACCTTACCTATGTGCCCATACCATATGGCGTAAATGAGCAGAAATCCAAACCAACACAGCAGAGCGTTAACCTCCTGAAACAGCGGGGCATCTTCCCGGATATAATAATAGGAAGATGCACCGAATATCTTACCAAAGAGATAAAGGCAAAGATCTCTAGCTTCTGCGATGTTGATCCCGAGGCTGTTATAACCGGTCTGGATGTTGATGATATCTATGAAATCCCCCTAGTGTTTGAAGAGGAGGGGCTCCCCGGCATACTCCATAAAAAGCTCAACATCTACAGCCCGCCTGACCTGAGGAAGTGGAGGCAGCTTGTCAATAATATCAAGGCCCCAAAAAGGGAGATAACCGTGGCCATGTGCGGCAAGTACACAAAGCTTGAAGACTCATATGCCTCGATTATTGAATCCTTTAACCACTGCTCAGCCCACCTTGAGTGCAAAATCAACATCAGGTGGATTGAGACAACCGAGCTATCCAACACCTCATTTATGGATGAAGTGGATGGCATTGTTGTGCCAGGGGGATTCGGTTCAAGAGGTGTGGAGGGCAAGATAGAGGCGATAAGGGTGGCGCGCGAGAAGAATATCCCCTTCCTTGGTCTTTGTCTGGGGCTCCATATGGCGGTAATAGAGTTTTCAAGGAATGTATGCGGACTTGCAGGGGCAAACTCCACTGAGATGGATATTAATACACCCCACCCTGTGATAGACATACTGCCCGAACAGAAAGATATCACAGAAAAGGGGGGCACCATGAGGCTGGGCGCCTATACTGCGATACTCAAAGAGGGGAGCATGACCAGGGCACTGTACGGCAAAGATCAGGCATCAGAGAGACACAGACACAGGTACGAGGTTAACCCTGAATATCACGAGATACTCACAAAAAACGGTATGGTTTTTTCAGGGACATCCCAGGATGGAAGGCTCGTTGAATTCATAGAGCTGAAGGGGCACAGGTTTTTTGTCGCAACCCAGGCCCATCCTGAACTCAAATCCAGGATGGAGACCCCAGCTCCCCTGTTTTACGGCTTTGTCAGGGCATGTCTTGGATGAAAAAGGCATATCGATGAGCAGGTACAGGGTTGTATTTACAGGTCTGACACGTACAGAGGAGTATTTTAAGGGTCATATCGCAAGGTTTGGAATAACCCCAGGTGACACAGACTACATGATTAAGAAGGCGCCTGTTGTTTTAAAGGAGGCCGACTCTCTTGAAT
>CAZXUA010000003.1:11143-25840 GCA_964643755.1 uncultured Desulfatiglans sp.
AGAAAATACGCCAAAGCAATTATGCAGGCAGGAGGAGATGTCTATATCCAGACCTGTAAAGAGAGGCGCATGGATGAAAAATTCTCCAGGTACGTAAAAGGTATGTCAAGCTTCACACAGTGCCCACGGTGCGGTCACAGACAGCAGAAGAAGGTAGAATGTGAAAGATGCGGTTTTATGTTAAAGCAGCATGAATAAATTAAAAAATATTCCGGGCCAAATTTGTTATTCTCATTACAATCAGGCCGGGTTCCAAAAAAAATTAATTTTAAGGTGAAAAGATATGGAAGAATATAAACAGAGGCTTGCAAGGTTGCTTGCACAAACAGGCGCCCTTTTCTTTGACGATAACCTTATCCTGAAGGACACAAGACCAACACCCTATTTTGTGAATTTCGGGATGTTCAGGACAGGGAAACTGATAAGAGAGCTTGGCTCCCTGTTCAGCGATATGATCATGGGGACAGGCCTTATCTCAAATACAGATATCATACTTGGGCCGTCATATAAAGGCAGCGCCATTGCCTTGGCAACAGCCATAGGTCTCTATGAAAAATACGGGCATGACCTCTTTTTTGAATATGACAGAAAAGAGGCCAAAAAACATGGCGAGGGCAGCACATCAAACAGCCTGCTTGTAAACCGAACCATGTTTGACGGGTGCAGAATATTTATTGTCGATGATGTTACAACAACCATGGGCACAAAATATGAGCTCATAGAGAGCCTTAATAATGAGGCGGCTTCACAGGGTATAAGAATAAATATTTCAGGGATAGGCATTGCTGTGGACAGGGAGCAGAGCAGAGCGGTATATGACAGCCAGGGCAAATATATCCCTGATGTAAAGGGAGAAAACACCATCAAAGCATTCACGCTGAAAACCGGCATCCCTGTCTTTTCTATCGCAGGGATAAAGGAGATGGTCAAATACCTTTATGAAGAAAAGGTCCCGGTCATGATTTGCGGAAAAAGGAGGCCTATGGACCACAACACAAAGGATCTTTTTGACAGATACATAAAGACCTACGGGAATTAAACCTGTTTTTTCGCTGCCTCTATAAGCTCAAGGAGAGACTGTACCTTTGTGAGTCTTTGCCTTTCAAAGGCATCTTTCCACTCCTCCTCTGAAAGCGCTCCTCTTAAATACTCTTCAACTGGAAAATATTGAAACCAGCAGTCAAGTGCCTTGAAACATGGAAGCCCTTTGTTTTCCATACGACAGTATGAGAAGGTGACTGCATGCCCCAGTTTAGGACAGCGGGTCTGATATGCATCAAACCGGATATTATTTTCGTCTGACATAATTACCTTCCGCAAAAATAAAAACCCCCGCAGGGAATTGGACCTGAGGGGGTTTCGGCGTGTAAATAGAAGAAATGATTTTTTAATTTACAGCGTCTTTAAGACTTTTACCGGCAACAAACTTTGGCACTTTTTTGGCTTTGATTTTGATCGCTTCGCCGGTCTGTGGGTTCCTACCCGTCCTTGCTTTCCTCTTGTCTACCTTGAATGTACCGAACCCCACTAGTGTGACTGTCTCTTTTTTCTTAAGAGCCTTTGATATTGAATCAAATACACAGTCAACTGCTGCAGTGGCCTCTTTCTTTGTTGCCACTACCTTTGCTACCTCGTTAATCAGATCACCCTTATTCATAGCTTCCTCCTTTCAAAAATGGTATGAAATAAAAATCGAAAGTATGAGGACAATAAAGCAATGAATTATAAATATCAAGCATAAAATAGAGTGGAGATCATTTTTTCCGCGCTATTCTTCATTCTTGGCGCCATGCAACCATAAAACACTGCCACGAGTTGAATGTGACAGCCTGGAATTAATTAGTGTCCATCCAGAAAGAGACTAATTCTGGATGGGGCTTTCAGCATTCAGCGATCAGCTGTCAGCTAACTCTTTGGTTTGAAATTCTTTTGCTGAAAGCTGAACGCTAATGGCTGACTGCTTAAATCAAAAAACGACAGTTTTTGGATGGACACTAATTAAACCTTTACCACGGTTACCCGCATGAGTTCAGTTGACTGCATTGCCCCTGCTGTGCTATTTGCCTCCAGTAAGAAAAATTTATGATATAAAAAACACAGACCTGATGTATAAACCTCATGATGGCAAAGATATGTATAAAAACCTTGCAGTGGAAAAAAAGAATGCCCTTGTTTTTAACCTGAAGGGGCTTCCATCTTTAATGGTCGCATTTTCAGGCGGGGTTGACAGCACCTTCCTGCTTGCTGTTGCAGCAGAGGCCCTGGGTAAGAGGGTCATAGCCGTTACAGCGACATCGGATGTTCACCCTGTAACAGACATTAAGAATGCAAAGGAATTCACGAGAACACATGGGATAAGACACATCATGTATGAATCCGATGAAAAAAACATCCCTGAATTCAGGGCAAATTCGCCTGACCGCTGTTACCACTGCAAAAAGGCCATCTGCCTGAAACTTAAAGAGTTCGCAAAAGAGCATGGCATAACCCATATTGCGCACGCCATAAATGCGGATGACCTTTCTGATTACAGGCCGGGGATCAGGGCAGCAAAGGAGATGGGGCTTATTGCGCCCCTTGTTGATGCAGGACTAACCAAGGAGGAGATACGTTATCTTTCAAAGGAGATGGTCCTTACAACATGGGATCATCCTTCAATGGCATGTCTTGCCTCACGCATACCTTATGGTGAGCCCATCACCGATGAAAAGATATCAATGGTTCAAAGAGCGGAAAAGATACTTGCTGATGCAGGAGTGAAACAGTACAGGGTCAGGCATCACGGCACAGTTGCCAGGATAGAGGCAGCCACAGATGATTTTTTCATGTTTTTATCGCCCCCATTCAGGGAAAGGATTATAAAGGATTTTAAATCAATCGGCTTCCTGCACATTGCCCTTGATCTTGAAGGGTATAGCTCAGGGAGCATGAACAGGGGCCTGTAACGGATTTGGTAAAAATATCAAACAAAGTCAGGATAGATGAATCACACATTTGGAACAGTAACAGTTTGAACTATATCTTCTCTGCCACACCCTTGCTTACCCACTCCCTGAGGCTCTCCTTTTCAAAGCGCCACTTGTTCAATACCTTTTTACCGGGTATCTTGCCATCCTTTACAAGCTTATAGATAGACCTTTTACCTATCTGGAGATAATCGGCTGCCTCTTCTATTGTCAGGATCTCTTTTTCCATTATCCATTCTCCTTGTAATGCTTATTCCAATTAGATCATAAGAATATTGTGCATTTTCTATGCCACAGCATGATATCAATTTACCAGGATACCCTCTCATGCATAGCGCTTATCGACAGTTACCCTGTTTTGTTAACGAAAAACAGCCATCTTCGGATGTCGGAGAGATATTCTCCGGGATTTTTAGATTCCTGATATCTCTTTTTGTCATGAGTTTACAGGGAATCAGGTCTGTCCCTGTTAATTTTTTTGACTGTGCGTCAAAACATAACTCTAAAACCCACCATCAATTTATTCTTACCTGATCATGATCTAGAATCAGGGCTCTTCAAAATGGTTGTTCCCCATTGACCTTATCAATCCATAACACTATTATTCAGCCCATGAATTTTATACCTCTTACAATAGATAAAACACTTGGAAAAGATGGGCTCTTATCCCGTTATCTTACAGACTTTGAATACCGCCCGGCCCAGGTAGAGATGGCCGATCTTATTGATGAGGCGCTTGGTCTTAAAGGTCAGGTCATGATTGAGGCAGGGACAGGTGTTGGAAAAACCATGGGCTACCTGGTGCCGGTTATCATAAGCGGTAAAAAGACTGTCATATCAACCGGCACAAAGAACCTTCAGGAGCAGATATTTTTCAAGGATCTCCCCCTTGTAACCGGGGCTATGGGTATCAAGGTCAATAGCCTTTTGATGAAGGGAAGGACAAACTACATATGCCTTGACAGATATCATCAGCACTTTGATATGGTTTCATTCCTGAAACCTGAGATGATGGAAAAGAGGCGTCTCATTGATACATGGCTTAACAGGACATTAACAGGGGACAGGGCTGAACTATCATGGCTTGGTGATGATGACCCTGTATGGGATATGATCTCCTCTTCATCAGACAGATGCAAGGGAGTTGAATGTCCTCACAGGGATGACTGCTTTATCATCAGATTGAGAAGGCTCGCGGCAAAGGCGGATATAATAATTGTAAACCACCACCTCTTCTTTGCAGACCTTATGCTCAAAGCAGACGGTTTTGGTGAGATCATACCCAGGTTTGAGGCGGTTGTCTTTGATGAGGCGCACAGGGTGGAGGATATTGCAACCTCTTACTTTGGGGCATCCTTAAGCAGCGGCCAGATACTTGACCTTGCCGCAGATGTTCAGAAAGAGACAGAAGCGGACAAGTCTGGCTCCCCTGAAAATCTGATGATCAATATTGCTGCATTAAAGGCGGGCATTGCCCAGATAAACGCCTTTTTTCTTACTGCCCCTGAAAAGGGGAGACTGAGGATTGAAGAGATAGAGGCCGAACATAAGGTCGCCCTTGATTCAATTAAAAAAGGGTTGAAGCATATACAGGTCAATTTTGAAGACTCTTTCTCTGCAAGGGCACATGAGCTTGAGAATAACCTCAGCCTAATCTTTAGCCGCGGAAAGGATAACTGGCTTGAATGGTATGAAAAGCGAAAAAGGGGTGTTGCATTTCATGCATCACCCCTTGATATTTCCACAAACATGCGTGAACAGCTTTATCAAAATGTTAAAACCATAATCTTTACGTCCGCGACGCTCTCAACAGGGGGGACATTTGATTACATAAGGTCCAGGCTAGGTATATCTGAAGAGGCGAGCGAGGCCATATATCCCTCCCATTTCAATTTTATGGAGCAGGTCCTGTTTTACATACCTTACGACCTTCCACTGCCGAACAACGATGAATTTGTGACCGCTATTACAGGGAGGATAGCCGAGATACTTAACCTTTCATCAGGCCGGGCACTTGTGCTTTTTACCAGCTATCATAATCTCAATTCGGTTTACAACTCACTTAAAGGCAGGACCCCCTACCGGATTTTCAGGCAGGGTGAGGCTCCAAAGAATATCCTGCTTGAAGATTTCAAAAGGGATACAGCCTCTGTGCTTATGGCAACAGGCGCTTTCTGGGAGGGTGTTGATGTGCCGGGTGATGCGTTGAGCTGCCTTATTATAGACAAGCTCCCATTTGATTCGCCCGGAGATCCCATTGTTGGGGCGCGAATAGATATGATAAGCCGCAGGGAAGGTAACCCCTTTATGGAGTATCAGGTGCCTTCAGCTATCATCTCCCTCAAACAGGGGCTAGGAAGGCTCATAAGAAAGAGCACTGATCGCGGAATCCTTGCGGTGCTGGATAAACGTATAGTAAAGAGCAGTTACGGCAGGTTTTTTATTAAAAGCCTGCCTGAAATGAGGATAGTCAATGACCTGAAGGGTCTTGAAGGCTTTTTTGAAAATCAATCTGGACATGGAGGAACTGATCTTGAAAGTTAAACCCTGGAGGATTGTTTCCAGCATAAAAGAAAAATCATACAAAATATTTGATCTCAGGATTGACAGGGCTGTTTCACCCCGTACCGGCGAGGCACATGACTTTTACATATTGGAGTCCCATGAGTGGGTAAATATTATCCCTGTAACAAAGAATAAAGAGGTTATCCTGATAAAACAGTACAGGCACGGGGTGAGAGATGTGGTTCTGGAGATACCCGGAGGCATTGTTGAACCTGGGGATACACCCCTTGCTGCAGCCATAAGGGAACTCAAGGAGGAGACCGGCTATGTGGCTAGAGAAATGGTATTTCTGGGTGTAACCCATGCAAACCCCGCCTTTATGAATAACAGATGCTACTCATACCTTGCCCTGGAGAGCGAACCTTCTGGCCCGCAGAACCTCGATGACAAGGAGGATATAGAGGTGCTGTTACGGCCCCTGGATGATATGCCGAGGATGATAAGGGAGGGAGAGATAACCCACTCCCTTATACTTGCAGCATTTTATCGCTATTACATGGAATACAAAGGGAGGCGTTAACAGCCATCCTCCATCTTGTCTATGAGTTTCAGGGAAAATGCAAGTGGAAAGCCTATGATAATAAGCGCCCCTGCCAGTGTGATGCCTGTGCCAATAGAGTATGCCTCGCCCATGTAGCCAAGCGCTGTGGGCAGCAACCCTCCACCCAGAACAAGGGCAGCAGGCGTAACCCACGATGTGGCAAAGCTCCTGTAATCAGGCTGAACAATGCGCGAAAGTGCTGCAAACCCTGGCGGGAAATAACAGGCAATAAGGGCTGGCTGTAAAAAGACCATAACCTTGAGCCATGCCCCTGACAAGAGCCCAAGGAAGAGGGTAAAAACCCCTGAACAGAACAGGAACAGGGCAATAGCCTTTTTCTCTCCAATTCTGTCTGTTACCCACCCTGAAAAAAAGGTCATAAACAATGCGGATATCTGGGATAAGCCGACCAGTGTATTGGCTGTCTCAGCGTCAATCCCCTTTTCAGTAATAAGATAAAAGGGCATCATTGTGTAAACACCTAATTGTCCGCCCATGCCCAGGGAAAATAACACAATAAGTATCCAGAATGATCTCTGTGAAAGTATAAAACGTGCAAGCTTTACCTTTGGTGCGTCTCCAGGGAAATCCCCTATCCTTGATATCAGGAGTGTGATGGCCATTAAAAAAACGAACACCGCAATCCCTCCCATAAGAAACCGCCAATGAAACCAGTGCAGTATAAATACAACAAGGAGCGGCCCCAGTATAAGGCTTGAAGGAGGGGCGAGCTGCTGCACAGCAAGGGCCTTGCCCCAATCCGGACGACTCACAATTGCTGTGATTATGGCGGTTATGGAGGGCAGATTAAACCCGGCTGCTATACCTATTACAAGCATGGCAAGCCTTATTGTAGCAAGAGAGGTAATTGTTACACATATTATCAGCATTATGGATACACAGAAGATAGAGAGTGTTAATGTACCCCGGTGGTTTATTTTTGAGGAGACAAACCCGGAGGTAACCGCCCCGATCATAAAACCCAGTGAGCTTATAAGGAAGATAGAGCCTGCCTGGCCGGCGCTTATGCCGAGGTCAGCCGATATGGTCGGTAGAAGGGGAGAAAAAATATACCGGCTGATGAATGTAAGAAAAAATATCAATGTTAGATATAAAATGGACCAGAACATGGACTGAAAGGTCTCTGGTATAGGACAGGATTTATCGGACATATGGCCTCCGTTTGTGTTTTTCTTTGATTTGGATCAGTTATAAAGATGTGTAGACTATATCCACTCCCCCCTGATTTTTCAAGTCGCTTCCTGTGGGATATTTTCTATTTCTCTGTTTAATCTGGACTTCCTGTTAAAATATTTAACCAGAATCAACAGACCAATAAAAAAGAATGCTACTCCGGTAAGAATGTACCATAAGGGTGGAGTCTCAGAGAACTGAATGGCATAATCTCTAGTTTCCGGTATTTTTAATAATAACAGTATTCTTACAGTTATAAGTGTATTACATAATGAATGTGCAAAAATGCATGGTATAAGAGATCGTGTCTTATAATATAAATATGAAAATATCAGCCCTGCTAAAAAAGTATTAAAAATCCTTAAGATATCAATATGCATCAATCCAAACAATAAAGATGAATACAGAATTGCCCTTGCAGGTTTATACCGGCTGAGAAGGCCTTCAAGTATAACGCCACGAAACAGCACCTCGCTTGTATAACTTATGAAAATCCTTGACCAATCTTAAGTAAATAGCTTATTCTTTATTATCTACATACTGGCAACATTTCATATATTGCCTCTATGCAGGCAAAAAATAGGTCGAAGGCAGGATGAGTAAAATAAAACAAGAAATCTATCAGTCTGATAAAAAGGCATATTCATTTGAAAGGAAACAGTTGCTTGATGAAGAGATGAACCGCTGCCTTAGCATGTTAACCGAGCAAGGCTCCCCGGAAAAAATTATTTTGTTTGGTACACTCGCAAATGGTGCTGTTCATGAGTGGTCAGACATTGATCTTGTAATTGTAGAAAGGACTCAACTGCCATTCTTCCAGAGAATAAAAAAGCTCCGCAAGCTTCTAAAACCAAGGGTAGGTATGGATATCATGGTATACACGCCTGAGGAATTTGACCGGCTTTGTGCAGAACGTCCATTTTTCAAAGAGGAAATCATCAGCAAAGGGGAAGTCGTCTATGAACGAGGCAGGTGATCGATGGTTTGAATTTGCCCGCCAGGATCTGCAAATGGCAGAACTTGCCCTTCAGGAAGGCATTTATAATCAGTATAAGGTTGGGTTAAGCGAAGCAACCCAACGTTTTTTTAATAAACATTTCAAATAATACCTTATTTAGATTTTTTATAATCATTCCCCTTTTCCGAAATCAATTAAAAGAATGTTGGGTTAAAACCCAACCTACCTGTCTGCTCCTATGGGCAAACAAGAAAAGCACCATAGGTGCGGTATATTAATACTATTTATTCGGCATTTTCAGTATAGCCCAGAAAAATGTGAGGGGTGGATGAGCCGAGCCATACCTAGCTATGGGTGTTACTATCGTGATTGGTTTTATTCTTTCCGGCTTTTATTTGAGAAATGGCATCATCAAGGGTTATTTCACCCAACCAATTCACACGCTCTTTTGTATAATCATCCCGACCCACAGAAAACTGATTTAGAAATCGAATGGTTTCTACAACGCCCATTTCTTTGAACAGAATGTGAGTTGCACGTCGGCTGATTTCATATATCGGTTTAGTTTCTATATTCATATTTCAAACTCCATTACTAGTTCAGTGGGGGAGACCACTCTGATGCTCAATTCAGATAACTCCCTGGCTTTTTTCAAAAATTTATCATCACATGTACAAAAATAATCTACTTTTGAATCAAATGCAAATGCCAAATGCAAGGCATCCAAAGGTTTCAGGTTTGATGCACTCAGCCTTCTGGCCAGTTTTTCTATTTCTGGTGTTAAACTAAGAGTTTCCTTCGCTATTTTAAGAATTGCCAAAGCATTGTCTTCACGATCCTTATCAGGGATTTGACTGATCTCGAATAGCAGGGCATCTGAGGATATGAGCTGAAGACGTCCCGACTCACACAATGAAAGAATGACAAGCACTGCTTCAGACTCAACAGCTATTCGCGATTGGGATTTATCATCAAAGGGCCGTTGAATACTACAACAATCAAGATAAATTCTCATTTTATGATTTCCCATTGCTTTAGCATTTACTGCTTACTCAACAGACAATACACCAGAACCAACAATTTATCCATTATGAATGCTAAATCGAAAGATGCACCTTTTAGCTCCATAAATATAAAGTAATACACAGATATTTACAGTAGAACTAACGTAATAATAGCTGGTTGCATTTTATTAATCAATTATAAATTACCCGGATTAGGATAATTGGATTATGGTAAAAACAGTATATTCTCTATGTAAAAGTGCAGGGTTGAATTTATTCAAATAGTTATCTAATATACAGCCATGCTTAAGATTGGAAACATAGAACTTGAAAACAGGCTTGTCCTTGCGCCGATGGCCGGGGTCACAAACCTCCCATTTCGCCTTATAATAAGAAGACTGGGCGCAGGCCTTGTTTACAGCGAGATGGTCAGCGCCATGGGTCTTTACATGAACCAGAAAAAGACCATGGAGTATTTAGTAAGTGACCCGGCAGAAAGGCCACTTGCAGTCCAGATATTCGGTTCTGATCCTTCTGTTATGGCAATGGCAGCAGACACTGTTATACAAAACGGGGCTGATATAGTTGATATCAACATGGGGTGCCCGGTTAAAAAGGTGACAAAGACAGGATCGGGCGCAGCCCTTTTAAAAAGTCTCGACAGGGCGGAGAAGATTATAACAACAGTAAGGGCTGCATGCGCGGCGTCATTGACTGTAAAAATAAGGTCCGGCTGGACAGCTGATTCTATAATCGCATGCGATGCTGCAAGGATGATAGAGGAATGCGGTGCCAATGCCGTCATAATCCATGCACGCACAGCGAGCCAGGGTTACTCAGGCCATGCAGACTGGGACATTATCACACGTGTAAAGGAGAGCGTAAAGATTCCTGTAATAGGTAATGGTGATATAAACGAACCTGAAGACGTCTTTAAAATGATGGAACAGACAGGGTGCGATGGCGTAATGATAGGCAGGGCAGCATCACGCAACCCCTGGATATTCAGGCAGGCTATAGAGCTTGAAAAGGGTAACCCCATTTATGAACCAGGCATCCCTGAAAGAAGGGCGCTTATCATGGATCAGTACAAGTGCCTCATCGCCTGCATTGGCGACAGAAAGGCAATGCTCTGCATGAGGGGGCTCATGCTCAAATACACAAAGGGACTCCCTGGCAGCAGCAAATTCAGGGAGGCGTTTACACAGATCAAGGATTTTGATTCACTCATATCTGTAATGGACAGGTATTTCAGTACACTTGAGGAGAGGATGGCTTGAAGGTAAAGCTGGCAAGATCAGCAGGTTTCTGCATGGGTGTGCGCCGCGCCATGGAGATGGTGCTTGCAGAGGCAAACAGGCATGAGGAGGTGCCACTCTATACCTATGGCCCGCTTATACACAATACCCAGGTTCTTGATCTCTTAAAGGCAAAAAAGGTTCAGGAGGTTAATGACATAAAAGGCCTTAAGAGCGGGACAGTGCTTATCAGGGCGCACGGCATCCCGCCCGAAGAAAGAACCATATTAAAGGAATCCGGCCTGAAGATAATAGATGCCACCTGCCCCAGGGTTGCAAAGGTGCAGGCCATAATCAGGCGTCATGCCAAAAAAGGCTATACTACAGTAATCGCCGGGGACAGAGACCATGCAGAGGTAATAGGACTTGTGGGGTATGCAGAGGGAAAGGCTATCGTTATTAACAGCCCTGAAGAGCTTTCACAGGTGCCTGACTCAGAAAAGATTTGCCTTGTTGCCCAGACCACCCAGAATGAAGAGCTTTATGAAGAGATAGTAAAAAAGGTACAGGAACGTTTTCCTGATGCTGCCATCTTTAACACCATATGCGAGGCAACAAGCGAAAGGCAGTCTGAGGTAAAGGAGATCGCTAGCCAGGTAGACTGCATGGTTGTGGTGGGGGGATATCACAGCGGAAACACAAAAAGGCTTGCACAGGTTTCTATTGAGGCGGGAACTCCTGCCTATCATATAGAGACTGAAAAGGAGATTAAAAAAGAGGACTTTCATGATATGGAGGTGGTGGGGGTTACTGCCGGGGCTTCAACTCCAAACTGGATGATAAAAAATGTGGTTAAGGAGATAGAGGGGATTAAGGGCAGAAACGAAACCATTATTGAACGCTGGCTGAACAAGGCATTCAAGTTTCTGCTCTTAAGCAACATCATGGTTGCCCTGGGGGCATTTGCCCTTTCATGCGCAGCAGCAGTGCTTTCGGGCAGGAGACTCCATATCACCTATCCCTTTATCGCCTTCTTTTATATTTATGCCATTCATGTCATCTACCGCTTCCTTGACAAGGGGGCAAGCACATACAATGATCCTGAGAGGGCCGGGTTTTATAAGCGTCACAGGATATTCCTTGGCCTTTCCAGCATCCTTTCCCTGTTCTGCGCATTAATTCTGGCCTACAGTCTTGGTCTAAAGGTATTTATAATTATGTCAGGGCTCATCCTCCTGGGCATATTCTACAGTATCCCTATTATCCCTTCAGGGGTGCGGCACATCTCTCGGTATGTAAAGATAAAGGATATACCGGGTTCAAAGACCCTTTTGGAGGCCCTTGCATGGGCAGTGGTAATAGCGCTCGTCCCGCTATTAACTGAAGGCATGATTAAATGGTCGGCAGTAACAGTCACATTCTTTGTGATCCTTGCAATTGCCTTTATCCGCATAGCCTTTTTTGATCTATTCCAGGTACAGGGCGACCTGATCGTGGGCGTGGAAACCCTGCCCATAACCATAGGTGAAAAACGCACCATCTCCCTCCTCAAATGGATACTGATATCTGCTGCAGCACTCCTTGTGATTGCACCCATTCTTAAAATTGTAAGCCCATTTTCACTGCTACTTCTTGTCTGCTTTATGACTATTGCACTGTGTGTTACCGCCTATGTAAAAAGGCGCATCTACCCCGGTACATTCCTTGAGGCGCTGGTAGAGGGGAACCTCTTTCTTGCCGGCCTTCTAAGCATCATCTGGCTTATCCTCTCATGACTAAAGTAAGTGTTATTATCCCCACCTATAACAGGGCAGACAAGGTATGCCGTGCAATATCATCTATTATAGATCAGACATATAAAGATATTGAGATAATCGTGATCGATGATGCATCCACTGATACCACCATTAAAAGATTAGATGAATTTGGAAGCCAGATTAAGATAATCCGGCATGAAAAGAACATGGGGGTATCAGCGGCAAGAAACTCCGGTATAAGAACCGCAAAAGGAGAATATATTGCACTGCTTGATTCTGATGACTACTGGCTGCCTGAAAAGCTTGAGGTTCAGATCGCCTTTTTCAATGCAAACCCTGATGCGGTTATATGTCAGGCAAGGGAGCTGTGGATAAGACATGGGAGGCGTGTAAACCCAGGCAACAAACACCTGAAACCTTCAGGCGATATTTTTATCCCATCTCTTAAACTCTGCCTTGTAAGCCCCTCTGCTGTAATGTTTAAAAAATCGCTCCTGGATGAGGTAGGCATGTTTGATGAGGAGTTCCCCGTGTGTGAGGATTATGACCTGTGGCTCAGGATCACATACAGATACCCGGTTTATCTCATAGAGCAGGATCTCCTTGTTAAGGAAGGAGGCGCACCAGACCAGCTTTCTGCGAGCATAAAAGGGATGGATATGTACAGGATCAAATCCATGGCTAATCTGTACAAAAAAGGGGTGCTGAATGATACACAGACAAAAGCGCTTTTAACAGAGCTTGAATACAAGTGCGAGGTATATGGGAACGGGTGTATCAAGAGGGGGAAGATTGAAGAGGGGAAATACTACCTGGGCCTGACTAAAACCCTTCTCTGATCATCCTTTTTTATGAGTCTTGTATCAAAATGATACGCAACCGGAGTTCCTGTTTCGATCTTTGTAAAATCCGGGTGTACAGGGTTTAACAGATAGACATACTCTTCAGGCACCACCACACTTGGAACCTTGAGCACTGCTGAACGCTGTTCCTTAAACCAATTATCTCCAATAGCTTGTGTGGATTGTGAAACAGGCCTGCTGTCCCAGTCTGAAGGAAGGTCAGTGAATGGGAGTTCCTGTACAAGGTTTTCTTCAAAATGCACAGGTATTTTCAAATAATTATCTAAGAGTTTTGCAGATGGCAGGTTTACAAGGATTTCTATTGATGCAAGGGCCAGGCTGTCTGCGGTGTATATTATTGGGACACCTTTACTGTTCCATCTACCGCCATATGTTTTTGCGCCATCACCAGTAAATGCCTTGTCCTGATATTGGGCGCTCACAATTCGCCAGGCAAGGATCACGAAAACACCCCGCTCTCTATCCTCCCTAAGAGGTCTTCAACCTCCTTGGCACCAAGCTCAGTATCTGCATATTCCAGTGGAGGCACATTACCCAGCGCCCAGGAAGGCTCTTTGAACCAGTTGCTGCTCTGTTCAGGGTCTTTGAACACATCAACTGCCCTGTCATACAGCCTGCTTATACGAAAGACACGCTCTGATTCCTCAAAGGAGAGCTGCCCGCTCTTTTTACGCCGGGCAAGGGTACTCGGCGGTATCTTGAGTATCCTGCAAAGCTCTTTTTCCGGGACACCCAGATCACTGCACAACTGTGCAAACATATTAAGGGGTAAACCCTTTTTTATCCGTGATATGAGTTGAGTGGTGTTCTGAGTTTTTATATCTATATACGCAATATTCATAATGCCCTGTTACTATAGGTTACCATATGGCAATATGATAATTTCCAATTGGCATTTTGTAAAGTGAATTTTCTCATCCCATTTTAGGGGTGGAAATCGGCTCCGCCGACATTTTAAAATTCACTGATGATCTATTCCCTGGTAACACTATATATCAGCGGTGGCACCACCAAAAATTACCCGACAAGACTAATGATGTTTCCTCTATCCACTGAATGAAATTGATACATTTTATCTCCAGTAGTAGAACCATGAACTCTCATAGTTTTTATCAAAATTTTCTTTTGAGTCTATTTGAGGGATGATTGGACTACGGGCTAGATAGCCAAACTCATCATAGGATTCAATAATTTTTGCATAATAATTTGCGTATTGATTGATCATCCCATTATTTATAGCTTCTTCTCTTTCGACCTCCGTGTAGTAGAAAACAACAAGTGAGCTAAACAGCTTTTGAATACACCATATATTTTCTTGAGGGAACGCTTCTATCAATCTGTTTGATAATTCTTCGGGAACATTTTCATTAGCTTCATTTCTGGCAATTGGCTCGAATGCGGAAAATATCACAAAGAGGTTTTCGAAAGAAAGGTTAAGCGATGCTTTTTGAGCAATTTCTTTAAATTTCTTTATGACAGCAGCAGATTTTTTTGAATCAAGGCAATATCTAGTTCGTTCAAACAGCTGTCTGTCTGTCTCAGTTTCTAAATCTATGCTTAACCGTGGTCGATTTTCCAGATCGGAAGAGCACACGTCTGAACTCCAGTCAC
>CAZXUA010000003.1:25850-29138 GCA_964643755.1 uncultured Desulfatiglans sp.
TAACCGTGGTCGATTTTCCGGCTGAATTTTACAATACGAAACATTCAAGACTTTGACTGAATATTTTGATTGAATCCAATCCGCTAAATATGAATATGGAGGAGATATTGTTCTTTCTCCTTTCATAATCTTTTTAGCAATTTTGTAATCTTTGTCTGATGGAATAATCATAATTTTGAATAAAACAATTTATCAGTTATTTTCTGGTTAATCTAACAACTCACTTATCCATACTCAGTAAAAAGCAATAAATATGGCTTTTTACCAACTTGATAACTTCACATTTTCAGAGCCATCAAGAAAACAATTTTTTCCGGGAAATACTTTTTAGAGAATCAGTTCAGCACAATTTGCCATAGTCATAAGCATTATTCAAGAAAAGAGTTACCAAACAGGTCATTACTTTTAGTTACTTATGATGGGTTTCAGATCAGTTAGCTGTAACTACAAATAATGTGAGGGGGGGAAGGAATAATGCGACTAAAGGAAAAAGAAATAATAAAAGCGAAAAAATATTGTTAAATTAATAAGTTGCGATAAATAAAGATGATTTTAAGCGGTTTTTATTTAAATAAATTCTGCGACTGAAAAGCAGTGAAAATGCATATTTTATGCGGGTAAATTAACATATCTTGCGACTATTTTCCAGCCTTCTTGATAGTGACCTTATCACACCTTTAATTTATAAATCAAACACTTAGTGTGTTGGATGTTCCAAAAAGCATCGATTTTTGGAAAAGCTAAGGTTACAGGTGACCTGTAACCTAACCTGTAACCAGTCATGCAATAACAGCGCGGGTCTTGGCCTTTTTTAAAAAACGACCTGTAACCAGTTTATTAGTAAAAACACAAAAAGCGTAAAACGCTAGTATATAACACCAACTTAATTAACATTAAAATAACTTAATAAAATAAAAAAACTAAAATAATAAATTGTATAAAAAATATTACACGATGATTTTTAATAAATATTAATTATAGTAAAAACAATAAGATAGAAAAAAGTTAATAAAAAAAACTATTCCCAACTTCCACTATAACTCCCAGTTCCATCATCCATTTTAACATAAATAAAAACATTTTTAATTTTAACACTATATATATTTAAGCGTGTCCCATCTGATTTTGAGAAAGAATTAATAGGTAACACAACATGTTGATTAGAAGGAATAAAGGAATATTTTGAATTATATGTCCCGTTTATCTCAATTTCCACATCATTCCAGTTAAATGAATCATGGTTTTCAATTACTAAGTTTGGAGGTTTAATAAAAACCTTAGCGTTTAATTCATAAGTTTTAAAATTAAAAGATTTTTCACCAGGTGTATTTTTATCCGCCACATATAATGTGCCAAACAATAAAAAGGCAAAGGATAAAATAACAACCAGAGATATAGCACATCCCCTATCAAAAACAGGAATTGATTGCCCACAATTTGGGCATACAGCTCCCGAAAATTCAAAATTACACTTTTTACATACAAAGGGCGGTTTTATATTTTTAACCTCTTCTATAATAGGTTTTTCAGTTTCAGTTTTAAGACTGGGTGCTGGTATAGAGTGTTTTATTTTACTAAAAATAATACCACATTGAACACACTCTTTATTGTCTGCTGTTTGTAACCTTCCACACTTGGGACAATCAATCATTTCCATAATAAAACCTCCACTAACTAAGGGGCAATTTTAATTATATATATCGGATTTAATATAATAGAGCTTAAAATTTTTGTCGCCGGTGTTTGAACTTATGAAAACAGAGGGTGTTACCCCGGACGGATCGGCGGCATATAAACCGCCCGGGGAGATTCAGCTGCCCGCAGCCAGGGCAGTATCAACATCTTCAACCTTTCCCCTCCCGACGGTAGAAAGTTTTTGTTCGAGTAGCTCCAATCGTTTGCGAATTTCAGCGTTTTCGGCTTTTAATTTTTGTATCTCATTATCTTGCGCCACAGTCCGGACAAAGGTTTTCAGGTTTTGATGTATAGCGCTTATAATGCCTATATCGCCATAGTTATATATTTTTCTGAGGCACTCAACATCCTCGCCAAATGTGCCACCTGGTGTTTCAACTGGATTGGACGGAGTGGATTGATTGGACTGATCTGATTCCGAAATAGCTGTTCTCTTGCGCCGCTCAGCCTCTTCTCTGGTAATAACCTCAAGATCCATTTTAAAATTATCAGTATGCTCCTTAAAAAGCCAATTCAAATCTACTTTCTCAAGTACAGCCCATTCAACTATTAATGGAGTAAGTGTATTTCTGTTTTTTCTGTTAATAAAATCGCTATCAGAAAGACCAAATAATTCAGCTATTTGCTTGTTTGTTTTATAGCCCTTTATTTTTTTAATTCTTTCAATCGTAAATTTATTCATTTTTTAGTAAAGAATGCTTGACAAGTTGACGATATCGTGAATATAATCGTTGCATATTTCACGTTTAAATAAAGTTAAAGGTTCACGATGCGATCAAAAACAATACGTTTAGAGCTTTTTAAGGTCCGCAAAATAAAAAACATGAGCCAGATTGCCAGAGAAACAGGCGTCACTCCTACAATGGTTCAAATGGTGGTTAACCGTGAAAGAAAAAGCACCCACATAATGAAAGCCATTGCTGAAGCAATCGATAAACCCGTTGAGCAGGTCTGGCCTGAACTTAAAAAAGCTAGCTAATAAGGGGCATCTTACAGGTTAAATATATAACCTGTCAATGTTCATTTTAAAGGAAGTTTGGACGTAAAAATCATAGAAGCGGGTAGAAAATGTACAATGAAACTCAATTAAAATTGTTCAAGACCCGAGGGATCAATCCCACATATGAAATAAAAAGGCAGATCCGCCTTGTTTTGTCCACATCTACGCTCTCCCGGGATCAAATATCAGATCGAATGAACGAACTTTCTGCCAAAGAAAGCATGCCAGGACAGAAAATATCAAAGGATAAACTTGATGGCTGGTGTAAGGACAGCGATCCTTCCAGGTTACCCTCCCTGGTTGAGCTGGTCCTGTTTTGCACCTCCACTGGTAACAATAGTCCTTTATCTGTCCTGGCAGATTCTCTTGGCTGTGAAATAGTTGGACATGAAGAAAAGAAGGTTCTCGCCTGGGGTAAGGCCGAGATTGAAAAACGAAAGGCTACAAAAAGAGCGCGGTTGGCGCTCGAGGAGATTAATTAATGGAAAAGGTAATGACAGTTTTAGATACCACTGCACAGCATGAGGAAATTAAAAGGCTGTTGGATTTATATTTAAAAGAGTTGGGGAAGTAATGGAGAGATCAGAAATCAG
>CAZXUA010000003.1:29238-64638 GCA_964643755.1 uncultured Desulfatiglans sp.
CTGTTGGATTTATATTTAAAAGAGTTGGGGAAGTAATGGAGAGATCAGAAATCAGAGATCAGAAATCAGGTGTCAGACTGGCAGAAGAATTTAAGACTCTGATCAGTGTATCGGCCCTGCCATTACCGAAAAATCGGCTGCAGATAGTCTGTGCAGATTGTTTAACATACATGGGAGATAAGGACGGAGAGGGAAACACAGGGGTCTCGCATTCGCTCTGTCCGGCATGTGCAAAAAAAATATGGGATACGTTTGAAGCTGAGTTATGTGTAACCGGTAAGGTTGCCTATATAATATAGAATTGCAAGTTTAATGCCATTTAATATGGAGGCTATTATGACAACACGTAAATTCACAGAATGCATGGTAACAGGGTTTGCAATGATCGCCTGGGCGATTGCTTTTTCAGTGATTTTTTAGGTCTAAAAAAATTTACCCTACGATCGGGCATTTTGCCCGAAGGGTTTTTCAGACAGGGAGATTAAGATGTATGCACACCAGGTGATAGAAAATGTGATCCCCTTTAAATGGGAAGATGATGATTTTCTGCATGATATGACATACCTTATAAAAGAGGCACAAAAATTTCATGTGCCTGATCCTGAAATATTATATGACTTATTAATAGGTGACAGAGACCCAGTTGATGACCCTGCTTTCTTAGAAAAAATCATCAAAAATTATTGTTATCCACCCTATAAACTATGCTGGTTCGATTACTTTTCAGAACTTTACAAAGCAAAAATTGGCACAGTTGTTCACCAAACTGCGGATAGTCTGTTGGATGTATATATGTTTTACTCATTAAACCGGAACTGGCGGCTATACCCGATTTCCTGGAGAATAAAAATAGATAGAGAAACATTGCCAAGCCAATACAGGCCTTTAGACGACATTTCGTGGGGAGTAGAAGTGTGTGGCGAGTGTTTTTGTGATGACAACGAACTTGAGGAGTATATGACTCAAGGGGACGGTCGATTATTCAACGATGAAGATGAGTTTGCGTGGGATATAGTCCATATTTTAACAACGTTGAACATAAAAAATATAAAAAAAGAAAAAACTGAAGCTCCTACAAAGCTTAATAAAAAAAGAATTAAGAATGGGAAAACTTCGATCTATTCTTATTACACGTTAAAAATAGACATACTGAAATCAAAAAACGAAACAGAACAAACGGCATTAAGTACAGAAGAATCTTTCAATCGATTACATCTTTGCCGGGGCCACGTAAAAGAATATTCCGATAAAAAACCGTTATTTGGAAAAATTAAAGGTCTTTATTACTGGAAACCTCATGTCAGAGGTAGAAATAAAAAAGGGATAGTAATGAAGGATTATGAGGTACAGAATGATAAATAGTGAAGCGCACGCCACTATTAATGAAATTTCCGACGCGATTGGAAAATCAAGGATATCGATTCTCAAAAGGGCGAAGAAGGAAAACTGGCGATATATACAAGTTGCCCGTAATACAAAGATGTATATTAAAACTACTTTACCTGAAGATATCCAAACTGCGCTGGCTAAAAACGGCAAGATGTCCATTGATGCCCTGCCCGCTTTGTCTCCCTGTGTGGCACTGGCTACGGTTGAGCACCTGGCCGGTGATGTGCCTGCATATTTGGACGGGTTTCAAAGCCGCCTTCAACCTTCTGACGCCTGGACCGGCAACAATATTATAGATATGAATGTCATCAGAAACCCGCGTGTTGCCAAGTGGTCTCGGATTGTTACAGAGGCACAGAATGTTCCCCAGGGCTGGAAGTGCCGCGCCTGGGTTGAAGATGTTGCAAAGCGCCATAATACTACAGCTTCCACTATTTACCGCCAGATAAAAAAATATGAGCAAAAAGGGCTCGCAGGCCTCAAACACACAAAAGGAGAGAGTAAGCCGCGCGCCTGGACGCCCGAAGCAATTGACTGGTGGGTGGGCCTTGTTATTAAACGCGAGCATCGCAATATGGCCAAGGATGCCCTGTATGCAACATTAGTCGCAAAATCTGTTGAAATGAATTGGGATATTGGCTGTTATGAGTCCGCCCTCTGGTGGCTTAACAAAAAGGTTACGCCGCAGCTTAAGGCTTACCAACGCGGAGGTTTACGCGCCCTTGATAACATGCTCCCGCCTGTGCTCCGTGATTATTCGGACTTAAGCCCGTTTGAGATACTTGTCGGCGATCAGCACCGGTTTGATTTTTGGGTGACTGATGATGAAACCGGCGAGGTATTTCGCCCTGAAGGGTACTTCTGGCAGGATCTTCGGACCAGGTGTTTTTATGGCGGCGCCATTGATAAAAAATATGACTCATACCTTATGGGAATGGCTCTGCACATGGGTCTTAAGATTTTCGGGCCGTTCGGCTCTATCTATAATGATAACGGCAAGCCGGAGCGATCCCGCTACATTATGAGCATTTTAAAAGACATGCGAGCTATCGGCCTGGAGGTTAAAAATGAGGTTGATGCCGATGTGGATATTGATTGCAATGCAGAGGAAATCAACCCACTCGCTACTGTGCCCGGTACCCAGCGCCTGGCGATCGTAAAAAATGCCAAGGCAAAGATGATTGAGGGCACATTTAATGTGCTTGAAGCTATCCTTGTTGACCATTTCTGCGTGCCCGGATCTACAGCCATCCTGGGCGGAGACATCCATGAAAACGACGTTGCCTGGGCTGAGATCAAAAGGCTAGGAGAGGCCGGTAAACTCCTCACTTACCGTGAATTTGTGCTCACTGTGCTTAAGGCAATGGACTATTACAACAGCAAAAAGGCGCACCGCGGTGTTTTAAAAGAATGGAAATGGCGTCCAAAACCCAAGAGCGCTACTCCGTTGGAATGCCTCAAACAGTGCGCTGTGGACGGCTGGAAGCCTGTAATGCTTAGCCAGGAGGCCATTGACCTGGTGTTTTTACCTCGCGTTAACAAGGGCCGTATTATTGACCGCGGGCGTATACTCTTCCAGGGTGAAACATACGAAGACAAGCGTGAACGCTGTGATTGCAGCGACGCAAGACCGCACATGATTGACCTGCACGGGAAGCGGGTTGAACTCAGGTATGACCCTCTTGACCCGGATTGGCTGCTTGTTTTTGATGATGGCAACTACATCTGCAGGGCAGAGCCGGTGGAATACTCTTCCATGATTAACCCGGATTTGACCGCGCGTAAGATTGAAGAAAAGCGACGCCATCGCAAAGGATTTATACTTGAATACCGGGCTCTTACGTCTGGCATACCGGATATGCTGGAGTACAGCAAGGTTTCCACCATTGAAAAAGCAGCCGCCGTGATTGGATCAGAGCGCAAGGCCATCCAGGAGAAAAACAGGGAAATTTACAGGGAGTTGTCTCCAGAGGAGATGGAGGAGGGGATCAGGAAGATTGAGGATAGAAGCGAGAAGTTAGAGGTCGGAGGGCAGAGGTCGGAAGTCAGAAGTCAAAAACCTCTCTCCAGGCCGCAGTACTTTCTTACAGAACTGGACAGGTATAAGTGGGTGATTAAGGCCGAAAATCATGGGGATGAGCTGGCCCAGGCGGATGTTGATTTTAAACAGGATTATGAAGGCCGGATGAATGAAGATCAGCGCGATTATTGGGAGACAGTGCGTGCGTATGAAGCGGTTTAGGCTGTAGGCTGTTAGGGAAGATAAGAGTTAACCACGAAAAACACGAAATACACGAACGGTAAAAGATGTAGGGGCACGGTGCCCGTGCCAGTATAAAGAAGGAGATGGAACGATGAAGGAAATATTTTTGGATACGGACAATGTTACACGGTTTAACGATATTTGTGCGGAGCTTGAAGACAGGCGGAGCCTCATAGGGCCTTCACTGGCAGTGGTTACAGGGCCTGCTGGCAGAGGTAAATCAGAGAGTGCAAAGAGGTACGCAGTGAACAGCAGTGCGGTTTATATCCCGCCCATGATAACCACCAGCCCGCTTACTCTCCTTCAGGAGATCACCATTGACCTGGCAAAGGTTCGGCCCGGACGCATGGCCGCGTGCCTGGAGGTGATCCAGTCTGAAATGAACCGATTGAGGCGCATCATTATTATAGATGAGGCGGATCTGCTGCCCATGAAAATACTAGAGATGCTCAGAAACATGAATGAGCGCTATGCATGCCCGGTACTGCTGATTGGTGAAGACGGGCTCAGGAGCCGCATTGCCACAAGACGCAGGCTATCAAGCCGTGTTCGGCGGAGCATGGACTTTGGTGCGATTACACAACCGGACATAGTTGTATTTTTTAGGAAATCCCTGGAAAAAAACATAGAGCCCGCGGTTGCAAGCCTTATTCACCGGCATTCCCAGGGAGACTGGAGGCCGGTGCTTAAAATAGCGGCGGACATTGAGAGGGCTATTGAGGCCTCCGGACTAAAAACTATACCTGAAGACCTGGTAAAGGCGATTATCGATGAAGACGGGAAAAGATAAAAACAAGCTCAAAGCTGAAAGCTCAAAGCTGGAAGGCAAGAGCCCAAGAAGCGGGCTGGCTGGGGATATCCGTCGTGTGCTCATGGGTACCTCCAGACCGGTTGCATATTCTACTCTGTATCGGGAGTTGAATGTTGCTCCGGGCAAGGAAGTAACTCGGGTTGTTTCGGCCATCGGTGATTTTGTTAAACGCGGGGAGATAATAAAGACGCCATCAGGTCTGATGAAATATAACAGCTCATACAAGGGCAAGGTCGGCCCGGTAAAGAGCAAAATTTTAAAAGCAATTTATATCTCAACGGAATTTACGCTTAGTGATATTGCCAGTCTGGCGAACACGAAAAAAAGTTATGTGCTTGATATTGTTGAAGAGCTGCTTGAGGCTGGCCATGTGGTAAGGGTTGGCCGGAGAGCTTGCGTGACAACGCCGGAGTGGGTTTATAACGTTGCGGACCGGGTAAAGTACCGCATGCAAGTAATGGAGTAGTCGCAGAATTTGTTTAGTTGGAAGATTTTTTAACCACGAAATACACGAAAGGCACGAAATAAGATGGCACAGGGTAATAACACAAACAGGGATAAAATGAGGTTGGCGCTGCTGGCCAAAGTGCATATTGCCCGCGCTAAACTGTGCATCGAGGAGGATGATTACCGTGACATCATTGAGGCCCATGCGCCAGGGAAACGCAGCTCCAGGCAGTTAAATATTAACCAGTTAAAAAATGTCATCCGGTATTTTGAATCAAAGGGGTTTAAGGTGCAGGGCGCAGGGCGCAAGGCGCAGGGAGGGTATCAGGTAACAGCCTTAAGGATCAGGGCCAGAGGCCTGCTGGATAAGGCTTTGGATGAGGGTTTGGTGACTTCAGCCAGCGGGCTGGTTAAAAAGATTTGCGGGGTTGATGAACTTAACTGGTGTAAGGATGCAGGGAAGCTCAAGAGATTGTTGGCGGTTTTGGAATCCATTAATAGCGGGCAGGCACGGGGGCCTGCCCCTACAAGGGGGACACATGCCTTTTAAAAAAGATGACCTGACGTTTGATGAGGCAAAGGCGCGGCTGCTGGAGGCTCTGTTGGATCATATGGGCAAAGAAAATGCTGTGGGTATGGACGTGCTTTATACCCAGGTGTTTAACGAGCCTGTGGCACACAAGATTAATGACACAAAGAAGATCAGGAAGCTTGTGACTGCTGTGCGCAGCCAGGGCCGGGCGATTGGGTCTACATGTGCCAGAGATGGCGGAGGATATTATCTACCCAGGGCAGGAAGCGAACTTGAGGAATATCTGGGTAGTATGCTGCACAGGCCTGCGCTTAAAAAACTGGCGATGGAGGCTAAGATCAGGAAGGTGAGTTTGCCGGAGTTGATTGGGCAGATGAGTTTGAATTTCAGTAGTCAGAAGTCAGAAGACAGAAGTCAGGAGATTTAAGATGGGAAAGAAGAAAATACCAGAGGTCAGAGGGCTGATGTCAGAGATCAGAGATAAAGCTGATGAAATGCTTATGGCTGTTGGGGCTTGTGAGTTGGAGGTTGTTAATATTGAGGCTTGCATCGAGGAGGAGATGAGCAAGATCCGTGATCGTTATGCCGGTGATCTGGCTGTTCTGAAAGAGATGAAAACCGATGCTGAAAAGGCTCTCAAGAAATTTGCGCTTAAAAACCGGGTTGATTTGTTCGGTTTGGATGGTGACAAGGTTTCTCTCCCTCACGGGATCATACTGTATGCCAAAGAGGATAAGGTCACTATCCCGAAGGATGCGGTTGAAAAGATCGAGGGGCTGGGCTGGTCTGACGGGATCATAATCGTTAAGAACATTGACCGGCCTGTAATTGAGAAATGGAATGATGAAAAACTGGCGGCTATTGGGGCGTCTAAAAAGCCGAAGGAAAATATTAGCTGGGAGATTAAAAAGCAGGCGTAGGGGCACGGTGCGCCGTGCCCGTACAGGCTGTAGGCTATTAGGCAAGAAAGATGGAAGCAGTACAGATAAGACAAGGGCTTAAAGTGCATTTTATCCTGCTGGCTTTTAAACATGGCGAGAGCTGTGAGTGTTTAAACTGTAAAAAAGTGATGATCGCAAGGGTGAAAAAATGTCAGTATTAATAAAGTGTTTCAATACAAGGTGCAGGGATTTTAGTCGAGGCGAAGTGAATAATTGTTCTCGGCCATTGACGCTTATCCGGGAATGTCCGGAGGGAGTCGTCAGGACAGACAGAGGTCAGAGGTCAGAGGACAGAGGTCAGGGTAAGAAGGCTATGAGCCAGGTGGAACGGGACCGGATCTGGTACATTAAAGAGTTTAAAAGCAATGAATGTGTCTGCGGTGGTACCAAGCGGCCAGGGTCTTCGTTTTGTTACACCTGTTTTAAGTCTTTGCCATCGTCATACCAGGGGGCACTGTACCTCAAAATTGGCCAGGGGTATGAGGAGGCGTATGAGAATGCGATGGAGTGGCTTACGAATAATGGTGAAGGATGATTTGTGAATGGTGAATCAGATGGTTGTAATATTTTGTGTTTACAGGGCTCAAGGCGCAAGGAATATCGAATGGAATCGATAGAAAAAATATTGAACGGACCGGATTATTTTCTGTGTGATCGTTTTAAAACACGGATGAAAAAGGCGGATTGCATTAAACGTCAGGGCGGATTTACCTCGACTTTTGGCACATGGCAGCATGATCCAAATATGGGGATGTCATTCGAGGAATGCGTTGATTGCGCCCAGGGTAAGTCAATAAGAACTGATGTCGGAAATCTGAAATCGGCGGTCAGGGATAAACGTAAACCTACGAGGATGGATATTATAAAGAAGATTGAGGCGAGGTTTGCCTCTGGTGATGAACATATAGAATTAGGAGAAAAAATGACAACAAAAATATGTACAAAATGCAAAAAAGAAAAAAACAGAGAAGAAGATTTTCATAAATCCAAGACTGGATCGGATGGATATAAGAGCGTATGCAAAAAATGCACATCCGAATATATGGCTAACCTCAGAGCCGGAAAGGTTGGTGGGAAAAATGGTAAGGTTAAAAAAATAAAACCTGTTGTAGAGACAGGCTTAATACCGGCCTCAATAGAATCCTCTCTCGCCCGGGATATTGCCAGGGTCGAAGGGGAGAATGCGGTATCAATTCAGGAAGCTGCGAAATTTATAATTGCCAGTGTTAAAAAAGAACTCCTTGGCGCCATATTTAAGGAACTCAGGGGATAGATGCGTAAGGACATCTACATAGCGATTATCTGTGTCATCTGTTACGTGATCGGCTCCCTATTGGTGATGTCTAATAATAACCGCATCATCGGGCAGCAGCAGGCAGAGATTAGGTTGAGCCGGGAGTTGATCGCTAATCAGGAAATGTATATTGCCGAGCTGGAGAGCCGCCTGGCGGATAAATACAATCGGGCGGTTACTATTACAGCATATACTGCCCGCTCCCGGGAATGCGACGCCTCTCCTCATATGACGGCCATGATGGTAAGACCCAGGCCGGGGCGTACAATAGCGGTGTCCAGGGATCTGTTTAACGACGGTTGGACATTTGGCAGATCCGTGTATATCGCGGGTTTGGGTGTGTTTGTGATCGAGGATTTAATGCACGCGAGGCATACACAGAGGATTGATATTTTGATGCCGACGGTTAAGCAAGCCAGGCAGTTTGGTAAGGTTATGGGGCAGGCTGTACTTATAGCAGAGGGCAAAGCGCACGGAACAGAGGGATAAGATGGAAAGCATTATGAGGGTGATATCGGATAACAGGGTTTGGATAATGTCGTTATTGTTGGCGATCGAGATCCCCGTGGCGGTTTGGATGGTGGTCAGGTTGTTTAAAGATGGGATTGAAGAGTTTAACCACGAAACACACGAAAGACACGAAAGTTAAAACTGAGAGAGGTTAAAATGAAATGTCCGGTATGTCGGTCAAAATTTTGTGTTGATGATTGTATTAAAGAGGGGATCAAGGATGAGCTTGTTGAATTGGCGGCATTTTTCGGAGAAAAAAATTGGGTGCTTTTTAACGAATATTGCGACTGTTTCCGGCCTGGGCAGTGGGGATCAGTCGGCGAAAAAAAGAAGATTCGGCTTTTAACTGATATTCGCAAGCTGCTTGAAAAAGGTGAGTTTGAGTATGATGGAAAGCGATATTGTGTTGATAAAAGCCGCATCATTGCTGCAATACGGGCTGTTGTGGATGCGGAAAAGTACGGGTTTAAAAACCATAATTATCTGAAAAAAGTTATGCTTGGCGGAGAACTTGCCCAGGCGGACGGAAAAAATTGTTTGAAGCCAAAGAGGTTGAGTGCGGAGGGGATGACGGCCGCTGAAGAAACAGCAAGGGAGCGGCAGAGGGCTGAAGCCAGAGATCAGAAGCCGGATGAAAAACCAAAGACCCTTGCGGAGTTTAAAAGGGAAAGAGGGGTGCAGGATCTGGCGGAGCTGGTTGGACAGAAGATAGACTGATAGGACATATTTGACGGATCGGATATGAATAGATTTCTTAAAACCCTTATTATTGGTGCTTTGCTATGGTTGGGCATGGGCGCCATGCCTCTACAGGCACGGGAGGTGACACTCACATGGGATGCAAACAGTGAGCCGGATCTGTCGCACTATGTGGTATATTGGGGCACAGCATCGAGGATATACACGGCTAACAGCGGAAATATTGGGCTCAAAACAGAATACAAATGCCAGATCCCTGATGATGGCGTGGTCTATTATTTTGCAGTTACGGCGGTGGATACAGCCGGGTTGGAATCGAATTTTTCAAATGAGGTGAATACCGGGGAGGTTAAGCCCAAGATATTACCACCGGGTAAGCCGGTTTTTAAAAGGAAACAATAAATCCGGGAGGCAGAAAAAAATGGCAATTAAATCAAGGATTACAGCGCAAAAAACAGTGATTTTTGAATCTTCTCCATCTCAGGATGTGGTGGGTTACAGGATGTATTATTGTCCTGAAGGCGAGCAATTGACTGAGGATTCGCCATTTGTGGATGTGGGCGGCAGGCTTACGTTTGAGGTGCCTGGGGAATTTAACGAGCTTAAAAATCTGGATGGCTCATACAGGGTTGCAATGGTGGCTTATGATGATGAGGGCAACCTCTCTGCCAGCGGGCCAGAGGTGATAGTCCCTTTGGACTTTCTGCCTCCGGAGGCGCCGGGGGCCATAGAAGTTTCTTAGGCAGGCTAATTGCGTGGCTGAGGAGACTGTTTAGGTTGTAGGCTGGTAGGTTGCATCATCCAGGTATCAATGAGCTTAAACCTGACTATGTTGATGATGAGGGATAAAGATATAAAAACACTTGACAAAAGGGAGTAATTTTGCTCAAATTAATTAAATGCTGAAATCTTAAAGCGGAAAGAAAAAATCATCAGGCGGCTTCAGGCCGTCGGTCCCGTCCGGCGATATAATTTCTGCGACAACCACCCAATGGTGTTGCCCTGGGGGTCAAGCGAAAGCAGATCGCAGGAATTGCCGTTAACGGGGAAGGGCTGAAATAAGGCCCATTGCTGAGACCGATAACATCGGGCCGGCACTCTGAGACAGAGATGTCCCGGAGTGTCGGCCTTTTGTTTTTTTGGGGGGTAACGTTAATAGGATGAACGTCGAGCATCCAACAATAAACTTTGAACATCGAATGAACGGACCCGCCGTCGCTGAAGCTATGGCGGGCAAGAAGTATACGGTGGATCAGGACAAAGTTGATAGAAAGTTTTGCACTGAGAAGTGCAATGGCTGGATGGCCAAGACACAGAGATGTGGGACGTTTATGGCGCCGGATTGGCGGAAAAATAAATGCATGTTTGAAAGCCCCAGGCTGAGGCAGTTTATCTGAAGGCTGTTAGGTAAGAGGGATTCCTTGAATCAAGTCGCGGAATGACGGAGGAGAAAATGGCAGATAAAAAATTTAGATGTGCATGCTGTAATGAAAACATGATTGATCCACGCGTTGAGGCCATGCATGCCAGCATCGAGGCTGATGTGGGTGATAAGGTAATTATAATATCCGGATATCGTTGCGCTAAGCATAATCAGACAGTTGGTGGATCTCCAACCTCCAGCCATCTCAAAGGCCTTGCCTGGGATGTTGCGACGCCTGATTCCCGCACCCGATATCGTATTATAAATTCGGCAATCCGATTGGGCATACATCGAATCGGGATAGGAACTAATTTTATACACTTGGATATTGACAGGCAGAAAGAGCCGAGAGTGATCTGGTTATATGCATAAGGAGGAAAGAAAAGTGGCGACTGGAAAAGTTAAATGGTTTGACGAAAGGAAAGGGTTTGGTTTTATCGAACAGGAAAATGGGCCGGATTGTTTTGTCCATTATTCTGACATCGAGGGACCCGGGCGAAAAACATTGTTTGAAGGGCAGGCGGTGGAATTTTTGGCCCAGGCCTCTTCCAAAGGGCCGAAGGCGGTTAATGTAAGAAAAATTTGAAATTTGAAATCTCAAATTTGAGATGCACGGAGTGCGGCATGGATGTAACAGGGCTTGGATCAGTGGCGGAAATGGCAAAAGGGATTATCGATAAGATATTCCCGGATCGTATGTCTGAGGCCGAAAAGGCTGCCGCCCAGGTTCGCCTGCAGGCGATCCTCCAGGAGCGTGAGAACGCTCTGATCGAGGCACAGAAAGCCATTATAGTGTCTGAGATGGGACAGGGGGACTCATATACCAAACGCGCACGTCCAACTATTGTTTATGCCGGTCTCGCTTTCATCTTTATGGTTCACGTTGCATTCCCGATCATCACATATATCTCAGGCCGTGCTCTCCCGGAATTGTCGCTCCCCACAGAATTTTGGTGGTCATATACCGGTGTTTGCGGAGTCTGGATAATGGGACGCAGTATGGAAAAAAACGGGGTTAATAATAAAGTCATTAACATGATCACCGGAGGGAAATAATGGAATCTATGAGTTTGTCGCTGCTGCTGGATGTCTTCAAAAACTTTGGCCCTATCGGGTTGATTGCCTTTATGTGGTGGATGGACACGAAATCAATCCGAAAGATCATGGATGAAAACAAACAGTATGTCCAGGAAATCCTCGGCTCTTATAAACGGGACATGGCCGAGATTCGCCGCATGTACGAGGATAATGTGAGACTCGTTGAGTCTCATGATGCCCTTAACCGTAATTATGCGGCACTGGCCTCCGACCTGAAGGATGCATATATAATGACAGCGCAAATAAATCAGAAACTGGTGGACAGCATTGAAACAAACCAATATTGCCCGATGGTGAGGCTGGAAAAAATGGCACAGGGAGTACAAAGATGAATGAAAGATTAAAATACGAGGGACACCTGGCATTACTTAAACAGGATGTAATGCAGCTTAAAACCGCCCTTAACGGGCTTTTAAAGGCTATGCGGGAAAACCTTGATCCGCTTGAAAAGATCGAAAAAATCGATGCAACACTGGTTGCGGAACAGGCCCTTGATTTTGCAGGAAAGCACAGTGTGCTCAGGGAAAAACTTGCGGAAATTGCGAAAGCTGAAGAAATCCTGGGCAGATCAGATGCAGGGGAAAGACCGACGTGGCCATAGACCCGGATACCAGACAACGGGCTGAAGAGCTCTTTATCATTGATGGCCTCACTCTCCAGGAGGTGGCAGGGCAGCTTGCTATCTCCGGGCGGACACTGGCGAATTGGTCATCTGAGGGTGAATGGGTTCAACGGCGCCGGGAATATCAGAATGCAGCCAGGGATATAAAATATTACGGAAAAATGACCCGGCTGAAACTGATTAAAGACGCAATGACCTCTCTTGACCCTCAGAAGATTTATGCATTTGCGACGCTGGAGAGGACGATGGTTGAGCCAAAGGCAGAGGGCGGAAACCTGAATGCTGAAACCGGAGGGAAGGGACCTGATATCGAAATCAAAACGCCTGCAGAGGCAATAGCTGCGCTTCAAAAGGCTATAAATTTTAAACTTGTAAAAATGCTCGAACAGCCTGATACCCTTGATTTTAAAGGGGTACAGGATATTCAAAAGGCAATGAACCTGGCTGAAGAGATGGGCAGGAAATACAGAGGTTGTGAAGACAAGGAAAACGCCCTGGAGAATGAAGAGAGTGAAAATAAAGAGGTTATGACGGTTGATCGCCTCAAGGCAATAATCAAGGAGACTTACGGTGTCTGATTCGTTTTTTTACCCATACCAAGCATCCTGGATCGCAAATGATAAGCGATTTAAAATCGGTATGTTCGCCAGGCAGACGGGCAAAACATTCTGCACAACATTTGAAATCGTGCAGGATTGCCAGTTTGCTGATATGGCAAAAAAAAGAACCCGATGGGTTATTCTGAGCCGTGGTGAAAGGCAGGCAAAGGAAGCTATGGAGGAAGGGGTAAAACGTCATGCCCAGGCGCTTGGCACTTTAATAAAATCAACTGAGTATGATTACAAGGGGGGAGATGCCACATACAGAGCCCTGGAGGTTGAGTGGCCTGAAGGCTCTAAGATAACAGCTCTCCCGGCGAATCCTGACACAGCCCGTGGTTTCTCGGCCAATGTTTTTCTTGATGAGTTTGCATTCCACCAGGACTCAAGAAAAATATGGGCGGCTCTTTTCCCCGTAATCTCGGCAGGTTGGAAACTACGCGTTGTCTCGACACCAAACGGAAAGGGCAATAAGTTTTATGATCTAATGACCTCTAATGACAGTATCTGGTATCGCCAGACCACTGATATTTATCAGGCTGTTAACGATGGCCTGCCCCGCAACATCCCCGAATTGAGAGCTGCCCTTAATGACGAAGACGCCTGGGCGCAGGAATATGAACTGAAATGGCTTGATGAAGCGAGCGCGTGGCTCCCGTTTGAACTTATAAGCGCTGTTGAGCATGAGCTTGCAGGTTACCCTGAGTATTACGCCGGAGGCATGTGTTTTGTTGGCGTTGATATCGCAGCCAGAAATGACCTGTTTGTTATATGGGTGCTCGAAAAGGTGGGTGATGTGCTCTGGACTCGGGAAATAATAGCCAGAAAACGAATCAGTTTTGCTGAACAGGATTATCTGCTTGATGATGTTTTTGGCCGGTATAACGTGATCCGCTGCGAGATGGACCAGACAGGCATGGGAGAAAAACCTGTTGAGGATGCAAAAAAGAGACACGGTGAGTACAGGGTTGAAGGGATATTGTTTACATCTGCATCAAAACTACACCTGGCAACCGTAGGCAAAGAGGCGTTTGAAGATAAAAAGATCAGAATACCAATGGGAGATCAGGCATTAAGATCTGACCTCCATAAATTGCAAAAAGTTACAGGACCGACTGGTACACCGAGGTTTGTGGCTGAGTCTGACAGCGCGGGTCATGCGGACAGGACATGGGCAGGATTTATGGCTCTTGATGCTGCGAATATTCCGGCTGGCCCAATTGAATACCAGACCATACAAAAACGCGCCTTTGGCGGAATAAAAGGGGCATGGTAATGCGCATAGGGCATAGAGCAGAGGGTTAAGAATATGACAATATTAGATCAATTCGGGAGACCGGTTGAAACCCGTAAAAAACCTGAAAGCAGGCCGCTCGCAGCCGCGCCGGTGATGGATTCATGGCGCGAATATGTTACAAGCGGGCTCACACCTCAGAGGCTTACAGCGCTTTTACGAGAGGCGGATACCGGCAATGTATCACGTCAAGCAGAACTGTTTGAACTGATGGAAGAGAAAGACGCTCACCTTTTAGGAGAGGGCGAAAAACGCCGAAACGCCATACTGAATATAGAATTCAAAGTTTTACCTGCGACAGAAGATAGCAGAGATGTAAAGGTTGCAGAATTTGTCCAGGAGTACTTCGATAATATGAGCGACTGGGATGATACGCTTATATCTCTCCAGGATAGTGTAGGCAAAGGTTTTTCGGCGCTCGAAATTACGTGGGATACATCCTCAGGACAGGCAATGCCAAGCGGGCTTGAATTTATAGAACAAAAACGGTTTTTGTTTACAGATGAAAGGGGTTATTTGCGTAAATACCCAAAACTTATGTCGGATGCGCATATGATGGGTGAGGAAATACCTAGTTGGAAGGTGCTCTTCCATCGTTATGGCGGCAAGGCCGGGCACGCTGCAAAATCCGGGCTCTATCGCGTTTGTGCCTGGATGTTTTTATTTCGCAATTACTCGCTTAAGGACTGGATGGCATTTTTAGAAGTTTTCGGGATGCCATTGCGTCTTGGCAAATACGAGGCCGGAGCATCCACAGAAGACAAGGATGCACTTATTGCTGCGATCCAATCCCTGGGCTCTGATGCAGCCGGAATTATAAGCAAAAATACAGAGATCGAGTTTGTTGAATCTGTAAAAAAGGGGACCACTGGCGATAATCCATACGATGCAATGCTTAAATTTTGTGCCAAGGAAATAAGCAAGGCCCTGCTGGGCCAGACCCTTACCGCTGACGTGGGAGAGGTTGGCTCATATGCAGCGACGCAGGTACATAATGAGGTACGTATTGATCTAGCCAAAGCCGATACCAGGGCGATTGCATCTACCGTGAGATACCAGCTTATACGCCCGCTTGTAGGGTTCAATTATGGCTGGGATACTCCAGTGCCGGGTTATAAGGCTATCTGGAACGAAAAAGAGGACCTTAAAGTTTTAAGTGAGGTTTATAAAAACGTTATCAGTTTCGGCCAGCCTGTTTCTGCAGAGCACGTGAGTGAGCGATTCGGAATCCCGCTTCCAGAAAAGGATCAGGAAATTTTAGAACCAAGGTCTCAGACACCCGTTAATTTCGCCGCCAAAAGGCCCAAAAAAGCCGTGGCTGTGGCGAACGCTAAAGACAATGGGTATGCACGGGCAGTGGCAAAAAACGATCCTGGGCCGGATTTTGACCCTGAACAGATGGAACTGGAGGAACTGGCGGATGATGGGCTGGGTAAAGCATCGGAAATCATGAAAAGGCTGGACGCCCCTGTTCGCAAACTGATTGCATCTGCTACGAGTCTGGATGAGCTGAGGGATACGATATTTGAGGTTTATGCGGGTATGGATAAGGCGGATATGGAGGCCCTTTTGAGGGATGTACTGGCAACCGCGGCTTTAGCAGGAGCGATGGATGCCGGAAGAAGCAGAGCGCAGAGGGCAAAGCGCAAAGTGTAAAAACCACATGCTCTATGTGCCATGCACTTAGCGAGAATTTATGCAATTTGTAATAAAAATAGCAGATGAAGACAAGGTGATCAAGGTGCTGGATGGGATCTCCGACCGGGCCGCGGATCTGCATGAGCCTTTGGCGGATTTTGGCGAAAGGATGGTGCGTAAAATATCAAAACGGCTCTCAGGAGACGCTCTGGATGTTAATACCGGCAGGCTGCGAAGCAGCTTGACATATGCAGAAACTAAAGGCGGGTTGGAGATATCAGCGGGCGGCGGGCCTGGTGAGGTTGATTATGCGGCTATTCACCATTATGGCGGGATAATAAAGCCCAAAAATAAGAAGTTTTTAACGATCCCGTTTCCCGGGGGCCCGGCAGATACGAAAGTACCCAAAAGGGCAGCGGATTTTGAGAATACATTTGTGGCTAAAGGAATAATTTTTCGCAAGCAGGGCAAAGGGTTTGAACCCCTTTTTATACTCAAAAAATCGGTCACAATACCGGCGCGGCCATATATGTTTTTAGAAGATTCGGACGTGGATTATTTAAACGATTCCATAGCGGAGCATATAACGCAAGGCGCATAGGGCATGGAGCATAGGGCATGAAATTAATGGCATTTGCAGAGGCAATTGAATTTTTTCGGGATAAGGTGGACATGACGTCCGCGGAATATGACGCCCTGGTTGCGTCTGTCGGGGAATATGCCAACAGCATGGCGTTTACCGTTTCCCGTGTTGCCTCTGCAGATATTCTTCAGGGCCTGCATGATGCAATATCAAGGGCCATCGAGGAGGGAACTACCTTTTGGGATTTTAGAGAGGATGTGGACGCTCTTATGGAAAAGCTTGGCTGGGAAGGCATGGCCCCGTACAGGCTTGATAACCTTTATCGCACAAATATTCAGACAGCCTATAACGTCGGCAGGCACAAACAGATGAAGGCGATCACAAACAGGCGTCCATACTGGGAATACGATGCGGTAAATGATTCACGTACACGGCCCAGCCACATGGCACAGGACGGTAAGATTTATCATCATACTCATCCGTTCTGGGATACATGGTATCCGCCGAATGGTTACAGATGCCGCTGTCGGGTAAATTCTCTTTCTGCCTCCGAAATGGAAGAGGAAGGGCTGATAGAGTCCACGCAGGGTACAGATTTAACGCCCGATGAGGGATTTGGATTTAACCCTGCAGAACAAAAGTGGCAACCGGATTTAAGCCGGTATTCGGATTGGCTCAGGGATCAGGTGGCTCAGGAGTTGGAATCAGGTTTTGATTAATGCCTGTTGCGCATAGAGCATAGAGTATAGCGCATAGGGAAAGAGAGGATAACATGAAAGCTCATATTGCACAGATAATAATCGCGGCCATACAGGCTGTTAACGATGCTCCTGAATGGTTTCTCCTCTTTAAAGAGGGCTGGAATGATATTGAGGGTGAAGGGCAGTTTTTAGTCGATGCCAAGGCCTTTGAGCTTGTGTATCACCTATTTAACGGACGCGGAAATGACATAGTGATTGACTATGAACATGCAACAATCAACGGAGACAAGGCCCCTGCTGCAGGTTGGATAAGTGAGCTTAGATATACAGATGGCAGAGGCATTGAGGCCAAGGTTACATGGACAGCCGAGGCAGCGGAGTATATCAGCAAAGGTGAATACCGCTATTTCTCACCGGTTTTTTACGTGAGAAAGAGCGATAAAAGGCTTGTAGGCATCCATTCGGTGGCCCTTACAAACGCGCCGAAGATAAACAATTTAACCCCGATCCTGGCCAAGCTGGGTGAGGATTTTAAAGAAAAGGAGGACAAAGGCATGAACGAACTTTTAAAAAAACTCATAGCAAAGCTTGGCCTTAAGGCCGAGGCGACGGAGGATGAGGTACTGGCAGCAGTGACAGCAAGTTTGGCAAAAAACACTGAGCTTGAAAAGCAGGTTGCAGCTAAGCCCAAAGAGGTTGAAGTAATTGCAAAGGATGTTTTAACAGCTCTCGATCTCAAGGATGGTGACAACATATCAACCGTGGTTGCCTCTATCCATGCACTCAAGCAGGGTGCTAAGGGCATGGTCTCAAAGGAGGAGTTTGACAAGCTCCAGAAGCAGATCCGCGAGAAGGATGCCTCTGAGGTCGTCGCAAAGGCAATGGCCGATGGCAAGGTTACTCCGGACCAAAAAGACTGGGCAATCCAATATGCTGAGCGTGATATCGAAGGTTTTAAAACCTTTGTTGCCAAGGCCCCGGTTGTTATCCCTATGGATAAGCTGCCTAAGCAGGATAAAAAGGCGGATGCGATTATGGCAGATGAGGCGGTTCTCAATGTCGCTAAACTTTTCGGCAATACAACTGAGGATATCAAAAAGTATAGCGGGTTGACGGCCTAAAAAAAAGATGAGATCGGTGATCTGAAATTAAAACAATAATCTTTTAAGGAGGTTTAAATATGTCTTTAACAGCAGATAAAAAACTTGAATATACTGAGGGCGTTGAGCATGCGTTTGATGTATATCGCTCAACAACAATTTTCGGCGGTTCGTTGGTTTGTGTACGCGCTGATGGTTATGCAGTTCCGGGAAGCGATGCGAGCGGTCTTATTTTTGAGGGTGTCGCTACTGAAAAGGTAATAAACTCCGGCAATGACGGTGACGCCAAGGTTGTATTAAGAAGGCGGGGGCTTTTTAATGTGAAATTAGGGCATACGGTTACCATTGCTAATATCGGCGATAATGTATTTCTGGTCGATGATGAGACCGTCGATTTAGCCGCACAAACTACCTATAATATTTTTTGCGGCATTATCGCAGGCATAATTGACTCAACACACGCCTGGATCGATATTGAGCCTGCGATAAAGCAGGCGGATTTGGCTGCACATATTGCTGATACAAGTGGCGCACACGCTGCCAGCGCAATAGACATGACGGATGCTGGTGATCATTTTTCTGCTGCCGAGGCAAGCGTTGAACATGCCTTACAAAAACTGGCTAAAACCATTCCCCTTAATTTTGCCCTAGCAACGATAACTTCTGCTGCTTCTGACCAGAAAGTGGTAGAAAATTTTGAGCTGCCGGTAGCAGTGCGAATCAAACGGGCATATGCAACCCTGGGCACTGCGCCTGGTGAAAGTAAAACGCTCACAATCGAAATTAAAGTCGCATCAGGAGCAGACGCTACACTGGTAGCAGTTGCTGGTACAGCCACAAATGCAGAGGATGAGGCACTTGATATTGCAATCCCGGCTAATACTGACTTTGATATTCTACTGACTCAGGATACGGGCGCTGCGGCTGATCTGAATCTCATGTTGATTGCTCAGATTGATGACGGCGAATAGATAAATCCAGCCAGGCATATGCCTGACGCTATAATATTAAACTTTTAACAAGGAGGATTGACATGTTAGTTAACAAAGATAATTTGACTGCGGTTTTCATCAACCTGAAAACCACATTCAACAAGGCCTTTGATGCAGCGCCAACTTTATGGCAGCAGACAACCATGCTTGTACCATCAGGGTCACGCCAGAATGATTATTCATGGCTTTCAAGATTTCCGAAAATGCGCAAATGGTTAGGGGATAAAGTATTAAAAACGCTTGAGGCTTTTAAATATACGATCGTCAATGATGACTGGGAAGCTACTATTGAGGTTGACCGCAATGATATAGAGGATGATACAATCGGAATTTATCAGCCGCAAGCAATGGATGCCGGATTCAGCGCAAAACAACTCCCTGATGAGATTGACGCAGATCTTAAAAATAACGCATTTTCTAATTTGTGTTACGACGGACAGTATTTTTACGACACAGATCACGAAGTAGCTGGCGCTAGCGTCAGCAACAAGGGGACTGCTGCACTCTCAGCAGCTACAACAGCAGCAGCAGCGGCTAGTTATGGCGCAGCAAGGCTCGCTATTATGAGTTTTAAAGATGATGAGGGCAGACCTCTTGCGCTGATTCCGGACTTGCTTGAGGTTCCACCTGCGCTGGAAGCGACTGCAAAGTTGTTGCTCGAAAATGATAGACTCACTGATGAGAGTCCTAATCCATACAAGGGCACCGCTAAAATACTCGTCAACCCCAGGCTCACAAGCTCTACTGCCTGGTTTCTGCATGTTACGAACAGGCCGCTTAAACCCTTTGTTTATCAGGAACGCAAGGCCCCTGTTTTTGTGCAGCAGGTGGGCGAAGAGGCGGACAGCGTGTTTATGCGCAAAAAATTCCGGTTCGGCGCTGAGGCAAGATGCGCAGGCGGATATGGTCTGTGGCAGATGAGCTATGGATCAACCGGGCAGGGATAACGCACAGGGCATAGCATAAAGGGCATAGTGTTATATGCCCTTTGTCTCAATCATTAAAAGCGGAGGAAATAATGATCAAAATAACTAGTAAAAAGCATCTGTTCAGGCGGTGCGGAATTGCACATCCGAAGGGTCCGGTTGAATACCCTGATAATAAATTTTCCACCAAAGAGCTGGAAATTTTACAGGCTGAACCTATGCTGACAGTTAAACTGGAAAAGAATCCAGAAGGCGATGATCCAAAATCGGAAAGTAAAAAACAAAAGCCGAAAAGGTAAAAAATAATGACATACAGCATACAATCAGACATTGTTGATCAACTGGATGAGGATAGCCTTATCCAGTTGACCGATGATGAAGATGCCGGTGAAGTAAACGAGGGAAGGGTTGCAAAAGCCATTGCCGATGCGGATGCTACGATTAACGCCTACTGTCAGGGCATATATATGATCCCTCTTGATCCCGTGCCTGATAAAATCAGGCAGATCAGCGTTGATATAGCCATATATAATCTGTTTTCACGACGCGGTGATACGGCGCCGGATATCAGAATTGAACGACATAAAGAGGCTATCCGGTTTTTGGAGAAAGTAGCGGACGGCAGGATCAGTCTCGGGGCAGCAACACCGGCTCCGGTTAATACCCGCGACACAGTTAATATTTTGTCAAATGACCGGATATTTGACCGGTCAAAAATGAGTGGTTTTTAATGTCCGGCAAGATGGGAAAAAAGATCAGACAGATTGCGCGCAGGGAAGCAAACGAAAGATTTATCGCGATGATCCGGCAAATAGGACAGATGCCATTTAAAAAACGTCTATGGTTTGCGATTAGAATTTTGAAGGGGACAAAAAATGCATGAACTTGAAGAGCTTGAGCAATTGGTCTTGACAGCCCTTGCGCCATTAACCTCGCAGGGGGTAAAAACCCTGGAGCTTTATGCCGGGCAGGCTGAGGCTGAGGATATTGAGGAGCTCGCAAAACTGACAAAGCTTTTCCCGTGCGTTTATGTAGTGGCAACCGGCCTCTCTCTCAGGAATAAAGATCGGTATGATGAAGAGGATATCGGAGTTTTGCTGATCATTGGCGATAAAAATTTGAGGGGCACTGAGCATGCTAAAAAGGGCAGCTCAACAAATACCGGGGTATACGACATCCTGGCGCTGAGTGAAACTTTACTGCATAGAAAAAAGATTCACCCATCCGGGATAATGCGGTTAAAGGGCGCAGCACCGATGTACCTGGCCCCCAAAAAAGGGCTCTGTTTTTATTCGGCGAAATATGAGTTTCAAACGATTAAATCAGTCTGAAGCGGTTTAGGCTGAAGGCTGTCAGTAAAAGCCTAAAAACCTAAAACCTAAAAACCTTTAAGAAATGGAGGAGAAAATGGCATTAGCATCAAACGCAAATAATATTCGTTATAACGGCACAGGCAGGGCTTATGCGGGCGCAGTGGGCGGGGCATCATTCGATGATCTGGGGGAACTTGAGACCCTGGCATTCAGCCTGACGCAATCTACCGAAAAAATGAAAAGCACCCGGAATGCCTCACGGGCAACAATACTTGAAGTCATAAATGAGGCGGAGGCACAGCTCACCTTCGGCCTCCGGGAAATGACAAATGAAAATCTTAAGATGGCGCTCATGGGAGCGGCCATCAATACGGCTAATCAATCAGCAGGTACTGTAGATGCGGATGAAATCGGGGCATCTGCGGATGTTGCTCTGGTTGATGACCTTTATATTGACCTGGGGCACCTTAATGTGTTTTCGACCAAGCTCACAGGCGAAATAACCGGCACACTTGCCACCGGCGACTCTGTAACCCAGGTAACATCTGGAGCGACGGGCAAGATCGCATTTAAGGGCGCAGGGTTTATTGAGCTGGTTAACGTATCCGGTACATTTGTGCCGACCCTGCAGGTATATAAAACACAGGATACCCATTATATAATCCCTACCGGGGTAGAATTGCTGGAGGATGTTGTAATTACAAATGCGGCTGGAACGGCAAGGCGTGTGCAAGGCGATGACTATACCCTTGACCCGGATTATGGCTATATCAGAAAGCTATCAGGCGGTGACATAATCGACACGGATTTAATCTCATACGATTATGAAGCTGTAAACACAAAATATATACACGGCATGAGCGCAGGCAGCGTGCAGAAGAAGCTCATTTTTGTATCTGATAAGGATGATGTGGGCGTACGCACAAGATGGACATTTCATAAAGTGAACATCCTGATGAACGGCGATTTCCCGATGATAGGCGAAGGCGCTGCGATCCTGAGCGTTACGGCCAGCGTGCTTAAGGATGCAACGCAGCCGAGCGGGCAGGAGTTTTATAAGGTGGAAACCATCGGCTAAAGCCGATATTTGATTGAGATTTGAAAATCACATAGTGAAACGGGGTCAGAATGAGAAAATCAAAAACAATAAAAATTGATGACAAGGAAATAACCGTTAAAGAACTCCGGATCAAAGACGTTCGGCAGTTGCTCGAAATGACTGAAACCAATGAAGATGACATCATGTCTTTACTGGGTGGGTTTTTGCCCGTTGTAACTGATATTAAAAAAGAAGAACTTGAAGCGATGGCTCCATCCGAGCTGAAGATAATCTGGGAGGCATTTAAAGAGGTGAATGCCGATTTTTTAGAATGGGCCGGGCGTCTGGAGATAACAAAGATGCTCGGGAACTTGATAAAGGCACACTTGACAGAGGCATTTGCAGACTCATTGAACGCGGTCACGCAAACGCCTGGGAATATGGATGGTGTTTCTTTACGGTCGCTCTAAATGAAAGCGCCAGTCTCAATAATGAGAAAATAAGAGATATGGCGATTGCTGTCAGGGCAGGGTTTGCTGATCAGGAGAGTTGGCAGGCCTTTTTGAAAGAGTTAATAGCCAAATAGTGTTTAAAATGCCGGAAAGAATAAACCAGAGACCGGCCAGTAAAATAAAGAAGGTTGCCCAGGAGAGGCTGTAAATGAAAGGCATTGGAACCAAAACAATACCGATGAATATTTTTAGAAAACCGAACATGGTAAAATTATAATGGCAGAAAAAAACAAAGTCAATATTATAATAGCCGCCACTGCCAAGGGCGTAAAAGAAGCCGCTGCCCAGGCTCAAGCCGGCATCAAAGGCGCCTTTACCAAGGGCAAAGAGGCGGTTGCCGCATTCAATAAGGAAACCGGCAATGGACATAAGGCCGTTTCCGCCCTATCCGGCGCTGTAAAAAGCATGCTCACAGGTATTATCGGTTTTCAGGCATTACGCAAGGCAACCCAGATCATGCAGGATGCTGATAATGCCGCTTTTTCCATGCAGACCTCCGTTGCCGCTGCCAATAGAGAGTTTGATAAGGTAGGTTCTGTCCAAGAATGGGAACAAACCGTAAAGGATTTATCAAAGGAACTCCGTATTTATTCTGACACAGCGCTTAAAGGTGCTGTCTCCAGGACAGTAGATATGACCAAACGCCTGGGGCTCTCTGCAGAGCAAATGAAGGTGGTTATAAAACGTTCTGCGGATCTTGGAGCTGGAAAGGTTGATCTGGAAGGGGCCATAGAGCGCGTAACTGCGGCCCTGAGGGGTGAAGCAGAATCAGCAGAGTACTTAGGTCTTACCCTTAACGAAAACTATGTAAAGTCCGTTTATGAAGCCGACAAGGCCAATATAAAGGCATGGCAGGATTTAACCGATCTGGAAAAGGCCCAGGCCAGGTATAACGTGTTTTTACAGCAGAGCGAACAGTTTCAGGGGCGGGCTGCTGCCAGCGCGAACACATTCGGCGGTGCGCTTGCGGAGATCCGGAAAGAAATAATCAATTCCGTCGCAAATAGTAAAGATCTGAATGATGCAATGGGTAATGTAGCAAAGGTTGTAAAAGAAAATGCCGGTGAAATTGGTAAAGTGATTTCAATATTAGTGACAGCAGCGGCAAGGATTGTTGAGTTTGCAGTGGAGTGGAAAAAGCTTCTCATTATTCTTGCCGGTACTGGTGCTATGATTTCTATTATTTCCAAGCTGGCTGTAGTTATAAAAGGGCTCAATGCCGCATTCATAGTTATGACCGGTTCAGGTATTATCACATGGCTGGGCAACCTGCGAGCAGCTATCAATGCCGTCGCTGTACAGGCCGGGCTGGCAGGGGTGGCTCTTGAGCTGGGCCTTGCCGCGGCTGCCGCCTGGGGTGTTCTAAAAATAGCGGAACTGATAAAGACAATCTATGAATGGCGCAAGGCAGTTAAGGCACAGGAAGAATCACAACAGAGGCTCACAGACAATACAAGCGCTATGATGCGAAGGTTTTCTGAGTTTAAAGGCGTTAAACTTCCCGCTGATATAACCGGGGCATCACAGAGAGACCTTGATGAGTTTCGCAAAAAACTGGCCAGCGCCAGGGCATATTATACCGCGCTCAAGATGCAACTCGAACAGGAAGGAAATACACAGGCTTTAGATAAGGTTAATGAACGCCTAAAAGAAATTAATGCCGATTTTAAACGGGTAGGTGAATCCGCCTCCTCTGCTGCAACCGAGATGCAAAAACCCGCTGAGGCGGTAAAGGCCACTGAAGATCAGCTTAAGGCTTTTGAAGAGCAGGCAAAAAAAGCCTACGAAGAGGCTAAAAAACAGGCGAAGGATTACGCTGATAAAGTTATCGAGTTTGAAGAAAAGATCAAATATGCCCGGCTTTCCACTGAAGATAAAATCCGGGAGCTGGGCCGTAAGGGACTGGATGAGGCTAAGGCCTGGGCGGATCGCAGGCGTGAGGCAGAGGAAAAATTATATACTGCCCGACGTGCAATGGCCGAGGGCGATTACAAGCTGGCTGAAAAGCTGGCAAAGGATGCTGAGGGCTTATATGCGGACTTGGCCACTGAGGTTAAGGGCACAGAGGCTGGAAAAGAGGTTGTAAAACAGTCCATCGAGGAAACAAAGAAGGTTGCTATAAATGGTATTAAGGCAGTTGGTGATTTTGTAAATCAATTATACACAACACAGAAGGATGCCGCACAAACGGCACAGACAGAATGGCAGGCCACAGCAGATGGAATCAAGGCCCAGCTTGATGAAATAGCAATACAGCGGGAGGCTAATATAAATATTGAGCTGAAGGGGCTTATTGCAGCCCAGGATCGCATAAACGATCTGATCAAGCCTGAGTACAAGGATATATATATCCGCATACATGAGACCAAGGCTAGGGCCTCTGGCGGGCCTATTTATGCCTCTACAGGCAAGCATCTTCCGGGTTATGGAGGCGGGGATAAGATACCCGCTCTCCTGGAGGCCGGGGAGTTTGTGATCCGGAAAGAAGCTGTCAAAAAATATGGCTCAGGCCTGTTCGAGGCACTTAATGCCATGAGGGTTGATGCAGGCGAGATTATGCGAAAAAAGATCGGCGGGATTATATCAAATATCTCCATGCCCTCGATCCCGGTACCGCGATACGCATACCAGACAGGCGGGGCGGTCGGTGGAAACGAGACCTTCACCCTCCGTCTGCAGGCGGGAAATGTTGAAATGCCCATTAATGCAATCGGAAACAGGCAAACAGCCAGGGCAATGGTTAAGGAGCTTGAAAAGGAACTGGTGAGGCTGGGTATGGTGACAAGATGATTCGAGATTGAAAATTCAAGGTTCAAGAAATGGTTAAACAGAAAGATTTTGCATTTTATAGCACCGATATACAGCCGACAACGGACCCGGCGAATGCCAGCCCCGCTCCTGCTACCCTGGTTGTATTAGATCAGCCTCCTATATTCGGCACATACGATTTTGATGCCGGTGAGGTTGGCAGAGGTAGTGTGATCCAGACCTTGGGCGGGGTTGTGGTTCAGGACTTCGGTGTTATAGCGGGCGATGGACGCATCTCTTTTTCTGAGTCTGATGCGCTCTCTGCAGAGACGGTGGCCGCTCTAAAGGCCATTCATGATATTATAGATGGAGAGTATTTTTTTACTGATGGTTTTAGGATCTGGCGGGTTCGATTTGCCAGGCCCAACGGGTTTAAATACAGGAAAAATCTATTCTGGGCGCAGCATGGCCACGAGATTTATAGTTATGAAATAAATCTGATAGTAGTCGCAGAATTGGTTGAACTGACGCAGGATTTTAAGATGGTATTAGAGGTGATTAGTGCATAGCGCATAGGGCATGGCGTTGAATCGCTTTGCACTTTGCGCCTTGCGCAAAAAAAAGGCTAATATGGCATACGGTTGGAAAATAGAATTAAACGGCGTTGATATTACCTCCCATATCAGTGGGTTTTCTATTACCTGCAGTCTAACCAATTTCTGCCGTGAGATGAATTTGGATTTTGCGGACCCGGATTATTACAGCTCTCTTGACTTCTCCCAGATCTCCGAATCTCCGGAGATTGAGATATTCACAAAAAACGGCGCCACTTTTTATTCCCAAGGTAAATTCTTCATCGAGCGCCCGGCCCTGGCAACGGCTGTAAACTCCGAGATCATGCAGGGTGTCTGGGGCAGATCACAGACCGCTGTGCTATCCGAGCCCTTTGCATCAAAAATAACTAAAGTATGGAAATCTCAAACCACGTTTTTTGCTATCTGTGAAGAGATGTGCGATCTGGCCGGGTTCACCTGGAATTCGGCTTACAGCGACATAGATGATTTTGTTATTTTCCCATACACCTACGAGGCTGAAAACCTGTACCCTATCGATGTTATCACCGAGCTGGCCATGTTGGCCGGTGCGGTTGTTACCACAGACCGGCTCGGCCATTTATGTATTAAGAAGATCGATTACTCTCCCTCTGTGGCCGATATTATCTTAACCGATGCGGATATTTCCGAGATCCTCGAATCCCCGGAGTGGCCGGCATTTGCAAACCGGGTGCGCATTACGCCTATAGGTTCCCTGGGCAGCTATTCTATTAATCTACATATCCCTAATCGGTGCCTGCAGGCGGATGCTACGTCAAAACGGAAGGTTTTCGCCAGGGTGACAGACCCGGATGGTGAACCTGTGAACGGGCTGGTTGTTACCTGGAGTCATGACGGCACGTCGGCTACAATGGATTATGATAAGACCAATACTCAGGAGATTTTAATTCAGGCTGAACAGCAGAAGGCTGATAATTTTTACACTGTTAAAGTGGATATTCCACCAAGTTCAGTACTGGGAGTATGGGCCTTAGCCGACACAGCACGCAAAACCAACTTTGCGGATGGTGGGTACACTATTGACGGGAACACTATCACTCTTACGAATAAACTGACATACTGTGATCAGACTGTTGTTGTATCATATTTCGCCCAGGGGATAGCTGTTAATTATATACAGGCAGGTTTTATTGCCGAAGATGTGACAATAACAGCAGATCTTGAGGGACAGCAGGATACAGGCATTGTTTATATTGGCAATCAGTGCCAGTGCCCCCCAACAATAAAACTATCAGCAGCGCCATCGTCCATACAGGTTGGCAGTAAGTCTACCCTATTGGTTTACGTTGAAGAAGGGGGGCCTGTAACAACTGGGCGGACAGTCTATCTATCTGATGTGAGCAAACTCAAAAAGGGGTCATTACGATGGTCCCATGCTACATTAGGCGCAGTGAGCATCTCCAAAGAGAAAACAGTCGTGATCAATGAAGTGGCAGGTCTTACTCAGTGCGAGCTATCCATGTATCCAGCCAGCGTTACGTCAATCAGAAGAGCTGAGAATGATGAGCCTGTAGGGCCAAATCTGTACAGTTCCCACGACGGCAAGCTGGTAACCCTTAATACCTATTTAGCCTCGGGAATCGATTTATTTGCTTACTACACTGCTCAGGGAGCAGCTATTAATACATTTACAGGGTCGCATATCGGGGAAACTTTGCTCAAAGCCAGCATACTTAGCAGCCGTGAAGAGGGTGTATCGGATCAGGTTACCGTAACTGTAACTGATAAAACAAATCCTGCTGGTACAGCGCCTGCAGATCAAGAAGATGACGATGATGACGGTGGCTGGGGCGGGCTAGACGATGCAGACGAGGATACATATGACCCTACTACAGAGGATCCAGCCACAGAGCAAGCGGACTATAACTGGTGTGTACCAGACAAGGGGACTACAGGTGACCGCTTTGCCACAGCCCTGGAACACGACTGTGACTGTGAGCTGCTGTGCAATGAGGAGTTTGATATATACGGCACGACACAGGGTTACGACGAAGGAAGCGGAAGAAATATATCCGATCTAGCTGTTGAGCAATGCGCCTGCGAAGAGGGAAGCCCGGAATACTGGGAAAAATATGCAGAGCTGAAAGCCGAGGCTCTTGCCCACTGCCAGGGTCAGTGCGAATGTGCAGAGGGCATGGAGTGGGACACTGTAAACAACCCAGAAACTATTGTTAAAGGATCATCTGTGACCCTATATGTGACTGGTGGGAGAGGGCCTTATCAGTGGAGTGTGAGTGGCAATGGATACAGCCTACTAGTGTCAGAAACCGAAGTAGGACAGAATCAAATAACCTGTGTGGAGGGTGTGTGTGGAGTGGACTATGATGCAACTGTGAGTATATCTGTTACTGATGATTGTGGGGATGTAGTTTCTGGCGCACTTCGTAATGTGGCTGGCGAATGGGAGCTTATCTACGAGTGCGGAATGTTTAACACTCCTGAGTATAAAGAGGTTACAGACGGTATATATAAGTATCTCCAGTATTGGTGTACGAACTGCATACCTGATGTATGTGGGGTTACAAACTGCATAACTAACCCAGGATGCACAGAATTCTTTTCATGGGATGACACTGTTCCAGATAACCCAGGATGTCCAGATGCCTATACAGTCTGTTGGATTAGAGGGTCAAAAGCTTGGCAATGGGGGTGTGGAGAATGATCAAATTTGACGCATGGGATAATATCTTTACTGGCAAGCAGATTGCCGAGATAATCAATATGTCTCGGCATGCTTATGCCAATGGCATCACCCTACACGACGCACTAAGTGCGAATCCGCCGAAGCTCATGCAACCCAGACAAGTCGAATCGAGGGTGACTAAAAAGGCTGGTCTAATGTTGTGTCCAGTTTGTGGCAGAATATTAAATGCGTCTGCTATCAGTAGTCAATCTGATAAATACAAAGAGGGATACAGAACATACTTTCTATGCGGAGCAGCCTGCTGCACTGGTAAAGGCTGCGGATATGAAGAATACAGCAAGTTAACAATAGATGAAATTTTAAAGGGGGTAAAAAATGGCACTACCTAATACCTACTGGCTTTATAACAATACTGCGAATGACGGTGCGAACACCGGAAATGCATCTGGAGGCGCAGGGGACTCGTCATCTAACTGGGTAGTAATTGACTTGACTAACGACGCTCTGCTGTTTTTGGATAACCAGCAGACAGACGGTGCCCCGATTTCCGGCACAAAGTATGCGGGGCTTATTCCGGAATCAGGATCAATTGAAGTTCCTAAAACGTTTGTTAAAGATGCCTCAGCGGCTATATATGATCAGGTGCCTCTTGCAGGAACTACAAACGGAGGACAGAGTGGTGGGAATACCAGGTATGTATTTGCCATTTATTTTGACGGAGCAACTGCAAGTGTTCCATATCTGGAAGCCTGGGACAATAGCTCACACTTAACGATTATAAAAACATTATTGGGGGGAAATGGCGTTGATACGTCTTCCCCGACCGATTCTACCCTTTTAGGGATCACCACCACAAATGCGGCACCAGGATCTGCAACATGGGCTGGTTCCCCGATTGCAGGAGCCAGCTATCGACTGTCTCTTGATACAGGTGCATTGGCAGGGGCGAAAAATTTGTATTTTAACATTAAGCAGGTAATCCCGTATACACTGGCTGCAGTGTCGGACTCGGATATTGTGCTGGCGTTGAGGTTTACATATTCGTAATGCATATTTTATTCAAAAATGAAATGGCATGGAGGATTAAGGTGACCTTTGCAGGCAGTCTTCCGCCAAAAGAATATGTTACTCCGGATATACGCAATACAGATCCAGGATGGAGCAGTGAGCTGTTTAATCGGGTGATTGAAAAACTGGAGTTTTACCTGCCGACAGGGCATAGAATTGTGCTGTCGGGTATGGAGCGATACAATTTTTTTATAGATGCGGTTCAGTCATTTGGGGGAGGGGGAAAAGGAAGAGCCGTTATGAAAACAATATGTTTTTTAGGAAAACTTCCAGGCTTGAACACTGTAGATCGCTTTCTTATTGGCGACAAAAAAATCTGGAGAGATAGAAAACCGTGGGGAAAAGAATGGCATGGCAGTAATACAACAGGCTGGAAAATCGGTTTGCCAGGAACTGTAATTTCAACAATTGTGGGTGGGTAATTAAATGGCATGGGTTGATGACACTTTTACCGGACCAAATGGTACGTTGCCTAATCCTGACATATGGACGATAAATAATGGCAGCGCATCAGGCACATGTTTACTAAATAATAATAAGTTAAGAATATCGATACCTTTATCAGCTAACGACGAAAGCATACAAATAATATCAAATTTTGAACTTTCCGGAGAGTTTGATATCCAGATAGATTACGAAAATATTTCATACACATCGCCCTCTTCGTCTGTTTCGTTTTTAGGTGATCTGAGAGTTTATGGGAGCACATACCGATATTATATTGGTTTTCAGAGGACTCCGACCGTGCATTACATATTTGTTTATAGTAACGGCGGGGATAATGTTCAAATAAAGGTTTCACCGCAAATTACATCATCAAAAATGAAGCTCACAAGAGATACATCAGGTAATGTTAAAGGGTATTTGTGGGTGAACTCACAATGGGAATGGAATGGGAATACAAGCGGGTATTCTTTTTCGAGTGCTGATCTCAGCGATATGACCGTTAGAGTTTTTGTATCGGCAGACTTTAATGGAGCAACTACTACGGATTTTGATAATTTTGTGGTTAACTCTGGGACAGTAATACCTGATTTAATGCTTGAAGATTTTTCTCTTGATCTTGCAGCCTATCATCAAAAATACGATAACATGCAGATGATTTTACAGGCACATGACGGACTGGAATTCAGGGATTTTCAGATGATACTTGAAGCGATAGAATTAACAACCACATATAAGGATTTTGTGATGCTTCTGGAGGCGTTGAGCCAGAAGAAAGAGTCGTTCCAGCTTCTGTTGGAAGCAGCAAAAAATAGATATAAGGATTTTAAAATGATCCTGGAAGCCGCTGACGGCACGGTTTTTAATAACTTTATGATGATCCTGGAAGCCTCTGATGGCGAGGTGTTTAACAATTTTGCTCTGCACCTGCAGGCGATTAAAGCCACACCAGCCTTCAGGTCTGTCACGGCCCACAGGGTAAGTTCGGTTGTGCATGAGGTGGTATAGTAGAGTGTAGCGGTTTACGGAAAAAGTAGGGGCGAATAATCATTCGCCCGGTTAAAAAGAGGTTCAAATGGCATTATCGGTTGTAAATTGGAACATAGCAGAAAACCGGGTCTGGTTTGTGAGACTATCAGACACTGGAAGCGCTGTGCTTGTTGAACTGTATCTGACACAGACCGATGCACAGGCTCGCACCAATATGCAGGCGAGCGGGGAGACAACCGGGTACGGTTCAGCCCTGGAGGTTACCCTTACAAATGAGGTTGGAGCCATAGTACCGGTGACATTATTTCAGGATGAGTATGCCTGGCATTTGATAGTTGACGGACAAAACGGGGACACGACCAAGATATTTAAAGTTAAAGAATTTATCGAGATGGATGAGATATCTCATGCCATTTACCGTAACAGCAGCCTGATCACGGCCAAGGCAACGGCTGAGATCAACGCACACACCCATGCGGCCATTATAAGAGACATCAGCCTGGGCACACATCTGCCGGAGATTGAGCCCGGCCAGATCCTGGGCGTGAACTCATCCAGGCGCGGAATTAATGACCTGAGCCAGATCACGGAGATTACAATAACTGGCACGCAAAACAGCCTGGTAAATGCTGTTGAAACTCGAAAATATATAGGGCTTAAACGATGATTGAAAAGCTTTTAAAGAAGGTTAAAGGAAGCTTTTTGTATGGCGAGGTTATGGCCATTGATACCGCTGGCCAGCGTGTGCAGATAACCGCCGGTGATACAACTACCTGGGTTAATACGACACTAAGTCTGGAGGTTGGAGCCACAGTGATCTGTGGCCGTGATGAGAACAAACAAAAATTTATAATTCAGGCCGCAGCCGATGTGCGGCCTGCAGTTAATACCCTTTTGTTGGTATGATTGTATTGGAACGGGCGAGGAGGAAACCGCCCTCCTACACTGACCCAATGTTCGCGCATTGGATCAACCCGTTTCCGGATATGTCCCAAGCTCCCGCGAGAGCGTGGCAATTAAAGCAGAGCTGGAACCATTTGTAAAGGAGGCCGAGAATGAATAGTCCACTCGCATATATTGGGGGGAAAAGCAAACTGTCGGAGACGATCGTTAACATGATCCCGAAGCATGATGGATACTGTGAGGGTTTTGCAGGCGCAGGCTGGGTTTTTTTCAGAAAAGAACCCAGTAAGTACGAGACGATTAATGATCTGGATAGTGACCTGGTCCGCTTTTACAGGGTGCTTCAAAACCATTTAGAAGAGTTTTTAAGGCAGTTTAAATGGCTGCTTTCTTCCAGGGAATGGTTCGAGGATTGGAAACGGCAGCAGGACGCCGGAGGGTTAACAGATATTCAGAGGGCGGCCAGATATTATTATCTACAGCAGCACTCATTCGGCGGGAAAGTGAAAAGCCGGATATTCAGCCTAGGGCCATTGAAGAGGCCGAAGATTAATTTGCTGAGGATTGAAGAGGAGCTTTCGGAAGTACATTTGAGGCTGTCCAGGGTGAATATAGAGAACCTGCCATACCAGAAATTTATAACTGTGTATGACAGGCCGAATGTCTTTTTTTACCTTGACCCACCTTATTATAATGCTCCTTTTTATAACCATAATATGGAACTGAAGGACTACCAGGAGATGACGGAATTACTAGCCGGATTGAAAGGTAAATTCATTTTAAGTATTAATGATCTCCCGGAGATGAGAGAGGTTTTTAAGGGTTTTAAGATTAAAAGTGTTTCACTGAAATACACAGTAAATAAGAATCAGGGTAAGGAGGGAAAAGAACTTTTAATCTATAATTTTTAACGATTTTTCGGGTGTGCACAAAATAATAAATCGTTAAAACAGTTTCATCAAAACCTGTCGAAGAGGGTATCCAAATCGAACAGGATTTGTTTTGCCAAAATTTGGAGGGGTTTTTTAGTCGCAGAATTTGTTTAGTTTAGTCGCAGAATTTGTTTTGTTCGACATAATGGCTGAGATATGAAGGGTAAAGCATGAAAGCAACTATTTCAACTGGCTGTCTTTGCTGCCTCTCCGGTTGTAGAGGTCATTACTCTTAAGCCTTTTCTCCAGTTCTGACTGGCACGTGACACAAAGCCTTACCCCTGGCAATGCCTTTCGCCTTGCCTCAGGTATCTCCGCCTCGCATTCCTCGCAATGGGTCAGGCTTTCACCCTTTGGCAACCTGCTTTTAGCGAGCTGAACCGCAGATTCCACTGTGGCATCTATCTGATCCTGCACCCCGTTATCTTTTGCCCATCCCACTGCCATAACATTCCCTTGCACTCTAATCATTAGCACTAAAAGTTATTGTCTTAAGAGGTAAAAACAGCCTGGGAGTTTCTTCACCTAGTGATTGAAAGCCATATTGCTTGTAAAAACCTTTTGCCTTATCATTAATAGCATCCACAACCACTGCGTATATGGCAATCTCATCGCTGATCACTAATATCCGCTTTAATGCATCAGCCAATAACATCTTGCCAATTCCATTACCATGCACCGATTTGTCAACGGCGAGTCTTCCTATAAGCGCAGCAGGGATTGGGTGCTTTGGTAATTTTTTTAATAACTCTTCCGGTAATTGGTTCAGTTCTATAGAAAGGCTGCTCAGGGTGTAATAACCCATAATTTTATTGGGCTTTTCAATGTTTACAGCTACATAAACCCGGCTGATTTGCCTCTTGATATCCTGATTGGCCTGCCTTTTTATGTAGTTGTCCAAACTATCAATTCCACACTTAAACCCTGACCGGTCATGTGCCGGGCTTAATGGCTCTATGATAAATTTTGACCAGTCATTCATTTACTGATGATCCGCTGGGAATGTTCTTTAAATACATCAGAGAGTTTTTTGTTGAAACTAATATCGCCTGATAATGCATTAAGGAATATCTCTGAATTCCTGACATTTAAAGATATGGAATCATGTTTTCGGACTGTCTCTTCTGCCCGTTCCAATGCACAGTTCAGGATATAATTGCTTACTGTTTTTCCTTCAACACTTGCTGCACGCTCTAATAGTGTTTTAATCGTACCACTCAGGCGGATATTAATTCTATCGCTTTTAAGACTTGCTGAGGTTTTCATATTTACTTCCTCTTTAAGGGCATTTAAATGTTAAAAATGTACAGCAAAAAGGTGCCTTTGTCAATCAGGTGTAATTTACTGTGGCATGGCATACCTTACATAAGAAAGCAATAATGATGAATGTTTTATTTCTTATTGCACAGATAAGTCCCCAGCACCCCGCCCTCTATCTGTTTTGACTTAATCTGAAACCCGCTTCTTGCTAAAAGCTCATCCATAACCCAGTCATAGGTTGAATACTCCTCCCTGAAATGCCTTTCGGTATCCTTGCGAAGTTGCTCCCCACCATCTTTAGCAAGCTTGTCTATAAGGGCCTGAATGTTATTAATTGAATTTGCCTCTTCAAGAATGACATCATGAATATACAGAAAGCCACCGGGTTTAAGCATACTGTTCATCCTTTTTAAGGCGATGCCCTTCCAGTAATCCGGAAGGTGATGAAAGGCAAGTGTCGTTGCTATGGCATCCGCAGGGGTATCTTTATGCTCGTAGGTAAGAAACCCGGCATGGTGGAACATGATATTTGTAACCCCGATCTTAACAGCCTTGGCTTTTGCGTTCTCTATCATGACCTGTGAGACATCAATGGCGTGAACCCTTTTAAACCTTTTTGCGGCATGAATTGCAAAGGTGCCTGTCCCTGAACCAAAATCAAGAAGCACATCGCTCATGTTATTATCAAACCTGTCAAGGATTTTTCTGCTCTCAGCCTCAATATCCCCTTAATGTCCAAACCACATAATGTCTTAAAACTCTTTTCCAGTGAGAGATTCATCATTCACCTAATTCAGTTTTCTTCTGTAGCGTTACAACTTCACCACCCCTTTACATCCCGGATAATCAGAGCAGCCCCAGAATCTATTGCCTGCATTTTTCCCGCTTTTGGCGGTCCGCACCACCATTGCCTTCCCGCATATCGGGCAGGAAGGAGCTGAATCTGGTGGCTCAGTCTGCTCCGGCTGAACCGTCTTTTTATTTTCCCTGAAGGCAAGTCGCTTTGATGCAAGCTGTTCGCTGTACCCACCCTCTTCCACAAAGCTTTTTTCAAGCGCTGAAATCTGCTGG
>CAZXUA010000004.1:0-20212 GCA_964643755.1 uncultured Desulfatiglans sp.
ACACCCTATCCTACACTCTTTCCCTACACGACGCTCTTCCGATCTTCCCCGGTTTGCCACCCATACCTTTTCCTCCGGGCGGCCCCTGAAAACCCGGTCCGCCATTGCCTTTAACATCACCTCGTCCCGGCCCGAATTCACCCTGTGGCTGCCCATCCGGAAAAAGTGGAAACTTTGACCGTTGCATCATCTGGTCCTGGTCTCCAAAGACAATCTTAAATAATATGGCTGTCTTATTGCCAAAATCCACCTGTTTGTATGAAATAACAGCCCCGACCACAATGGCAATAACGACTACGAAGGAGACTATCTTTTTTAGCATAATGTATTCTCCTGAACAGAACGGGATTTATTAAAACGGGCAACCACCCAGTTCCAGTGCAACCCCACATGAATGCCCACAAGCATAAGGGTAATCATGGAGATGCTTGTGTGCATGAAGCGCCAGATGATGAAGTTCTCCCTTGTGAAACCCAGCCATGAAAAATTCATAGTTTTGGCTATGCCCATGCCGCTTATGATGATAAGGTTAAAACCGATAAGGATAAGGAGATCAAGGATATAATTGATGCGGCCCCTTGCGGTACACTTTCCGAACATCCTGAGTGTGGTTTCCTTGATAAACTTCCAGTTAAGGGCCTTGTGCAGTATGTAAAAGAGGCAAATTATTAGCCCCGCAATCTCATGAAAGGCAATTCCATAAAAAGACCATTCATACATAAGAAAAAGAAAGGTGATAAACAGGAAGATGTTAAGTATGAATTTAAAAGTTATCTTTTTCATGCGCGTTTCCTCCGGTTTAAAAAATTTGGGCATTTTGGGCATTGTGGCTTATGGTGATTTCTTATGTTCAGTGGTCACCACTTTATCTGAGCTCAATTCATTATTCAAGATTTAGAGTCGCAAAACTAAGATGAAGGTTTCAGCTAATCCCGGTTATGGGTTAAATATCCTTGAGTTTATGTGATAAACCCTGATCATATCCTGTGATAAATTTCAAAAAAAGGTATGTAAACCTGAAAAAAGCATTCCATTCTCATGCTTTTCAAAAAGGCCTTGTGTAATTGAGCATTGCATGCTCTCCATACCTTAATGCCCTGCCCAGGGCTATAGTGCGCTGCATATCCGGTTCGTTAAGAACGCCCATAAGAGAATCCATAACCTTTCTGTTACTGAATATATCAATGCACGGCCCACATGGGTCACTGCGCGAATATCTTCCTGTAATATCTGATAAACAGGTTTTATCCTTCAAACGGTCAAGTACCCCCTTGGTTCCCCATAACCTGAGGGCATGGATAAAAAAATCTTTGTCAACCTTCCTGAGGATCTCTGCCAGGCTGTTATCCCTGATGTTTCCAAGTCTCATAGGGTGGGCCATATCAGGCTCGACAAAGCAGGTGCAGGCCATAACAGTGCCATTATAACCTACAAAAGGAGAAGATAACCCACCGCAGCACTCGTAAGGAATGGTCTCAAGAGTGACCCTCTCTTCATCTTTAAACAAGGGGAGATCAACAGCCCTTCCCCTTGCCTGGATCGCCATAGAGGAAAACTCAATTTGATCTACTGCTTTGCCGTGGAATAACTCTTTTATTTCCTTGATATAATCTGTTTCTTTGCCTGGAAAAATGCGAAACCCGACCTTTATACCCCTGTCGAAGGCTGCTAATGCTGCATTGCGGAGATTAGATAAAGGTACCTGGCCAGAGTAAAAGTGGCCGGCGCTTATGATCAGGCGGGTCAGACCAGAGAGCCATGCCAGTAAACGTGATGCATTAGATTCATTCACCGCCCAGAAGGCGCTTGTAAAGACATTCAGCTTAAGCTTTCTATCCTTTGCATACCTGCAGAATTCCTCAAGCATCCTGATACGTGTGAATGGCTCCCCTCCAGTAATGGTAAATGCCTCAAGATCATCACACTCAGACATCTGAATACGAAGGGACTCCGCTATCTCATCGGACATATCCTCATCCCTTTTATTATGGGCATTCACAACACAATGATTGCATTTCAGCGGACAGTATAGAGTCGTTTGCACCGCGATATGCCGCGTATAGGGCCAGCAGTGCTCTGACTCCGTACCGGTTAAATCTGCAAACTCATTAATATTACCCTCTGCAGTGTTCAATCCGTCACCATGGCTATATTAACGCCAAGGGGAGCAAGTTTATTATTTATGGTCTGTAATGATTGAAGATCTTCCCGTGTAAGACTCTGAAGGGCATTTCTTTCTTCCTGTGAAAGAGCTGAACCATACTTTCTGAGTGCAGCCTGCACATCCCTGGTCTTTCCCGCCTCAGTCAGAACCTTATAAAAAGCCTCATTAGCTCCACCTATCATTTTCTAAACCCTCCATAATATGATTTTATATCTTTTAGTATTTTGATTCTTTTTTGTAATTAGCGACGCCTGTCAATTCTGGTATTGGAGGCGGGTTTCAACTTCTTATATATAGATGCCAGTTTATCAAGGTCATCTTTTGTAAGACTGAAAAGCATATCCTTTTGTTCCCTGGTTAAAGCATCCCCATACTTCCTTACGCTGATCCGGATGTCCTTTGTTTCCATAGCATCCATGAGTATTTGATGAATAATCTGCTTTTCAGAATTGGTAATTGCAAAGGCTTCATTGAATGCAGCACTGTTGGCGAACAGGATGGAGCCGGCAATGGCGGTCCACTTTAAAAATGACCTTCTATCCATATTGTCGAACATCTTATCATGAGACATATTATTATCTCCTTTAAAGTAGGTTGATAAAAAGAGCTTTTTGATGAACGGACTATAGATAAGTTGCAGTTACATGTCAATTTTAAGTTGGAAATAGTTGAAGCCTGCTTTTTATATCATTGTCTTCCAGGTTTTGTACATTGCATCAACCACTCCATCCACCTGTGTCCGGTCATGAAACAGGTGGGTGGATATCCTTAAGGCATAGGTGAGTTTTGGGTCCCCCAGCTTGAGATTAAACTCGGTTGATCGTATCACATAGCCCTGCTCCTTTTTAAGGCGGTCAACAAATCCATCTATCTTTTTCTGGTCATTCACATCCTTAAATGGGTTAAAGGATGTAAGGCCGGAGGAAAATTCGGGGATGTCCGATGAGAACATCATAACAGAGTCACCAAAGACCTGTTTTATCCTTTTTTTCAGGTAAGAGCCTAATCCGCACACATATGCCTCAATGCGGCCCCGGCCTATCTCTTCCCATAAATCACATGAATCAAGCAAGGCCTGAAGGCTAGGGTAGTTATCCTGGCCCCTTAACCCGAACAGGGCAGAAAAATCCTCTATCTTAGACCTCTCATTATTCACAGGTTGGGCGACATATTGGTATAAGCAACTGTTATTTGGCCAGAGCAAAGGGAGGTTATAACCGTGGTTTCTGATATACAGTATGCCTGTTGCGCCTGGGCCGCACTGCCATTTATGTCCTGATGCACAGTAAAAGTCGCACCCCATATCCCTGAAATTAAGCTCGATCATACCGGTACAGTGGGCGCCGTCCACAATGGAAATCAATCCATTTTCGCGTCCAAGTTTACATATGGCCTTTGCAGGTAATCGCGCCCCTGTCTTATAGGTGATGTGTGAAAAGAGTATGGCCTTTGTTTTACCGGTGATCTTTTTCCTGAATGCCTCAATGACCTGATCACTGTTTTCAAGGTCAAGCACAGGTATTTCCGCTTCTACTAATACAACCCCATACCTGTCTTTAAGCACATTAAGGGGCGCTAACGCTGATACATGCTCGTGATGACTGATAAGTATTTCATCGCCTCTTTCAAATGGCAGACCGAACAGGACCATATTAAGTGCATCTGTTGTGTTACGTGTAAAAGCTATTTCATCCTTTGTGCAGCCGAACTGCGAAGCCAGTTTTTCCCTCTGTTTTTTAATCCCAAACTCCCAGCCCAGTTCATCCGGAAAACCATTAGGGTGCCTTGCAATAACCCTGTTATACCGGTCATAATTTTCAAGCACCCTTAAGGGCATGGCCCCTGTTGTCCCGATATTCATGTAGACCTGATCAGGATCAAGCACAAACTGCTCCTGCACACTCTTCCAGAATCTCTCTTCAGAAAGGTTGTGGTTAATGGCCGGTATCTTCTTTGTTGCGGTTTCACAGGCAGTATTAAGCCCTATCACGCCCCCTGCTGCCGCAATACCAGCAAGTTTTAAAAATTTTCTTCTGTCATTATTTGCGATCTGCCGTTCAGATGATTGCTGCATGTTATCCTCCTTAGATTGAGGTGTCTCATAAATTCTATTTATTTAAAATATACATGGTAAAAATATACATACTATGCCTGATAATTTTTTGCTATCTGAAATGGAATGATGTTTTTTAAGGTTCAAAGAGTAAGGACTTGTGGTAAAAGGATTGCGGCTAAATATATGTTTCCCCTTCTTTGTATATGAGTTTTCCTTTTGACAAAATTTCTGTGACGAATTCAGCTTTGTCATGGTCAAAGAACATCTTTTTATTGAAAGGAAGAGGTTCAATATCAGGTGTAACCTTCCTCCTTAGTTTTAAGAGTCCTTTCATTTCTGAGAATGGATCTTTTCCAAAATCTTCAGAAAAGACTGCGAGATCTATGTCACTGTATTCGCCTGCCTGTCCTTGCGCATGAGATCCGAACAATATAACTGCATAAATATCATATGAATCCCTTAAAAGACTGAGATATTCCTTTAGTTCTCTGCTTATATTGCGTGCTCTTTTAGCCATAAAATAAGGTTTCCTGTTTTTTGAAGTATGTTCTTTGCCTTAGTACTATCAATAAGTTTATATATTGCATCCTTATAGGCAGTATATCTTGCCTGGATATTTAGAGGTATTAGTTCATCAATGAGATCATATTGGGCTTCGGCAATTTTATCTTTTAATCCTGACAGTTCGATCAATTTATCAAGCTTATGGATGTATGGCGGGGTAATATTGAATTTAGCCACATATACTGCCTTGAGCATCTTCTCAACAGATTGATGACACATAAAGCCCATATAGAGGTAATGTCCCTTTTCGGATAAAGACTCGGCTACTTTCAGATCATATTCTGATAAATCAATCCAGTATATTGTGGTCTTATTTTCCAGATTCATTTTTCCCCTTACAGGAAATACCAAACACAGCAAATGGTTATAAAAGGATTCCCTGCCAATCAGGTACTTATTCTATATAATATTTTTATTAACAGTCAAACCTATCTTCCCAAATCGGAACAGATGATTACTGACTTTTTAAAAAATACCCTTAACCCAGACTCCACCCGCTATGATTTGGTGCCGATTTGTAGAATATAAATCAGGACATAAAGGGGATATAGTTATAGGAAATATGAAGCATCCTTTATCAGAGAAAAAAGCTTAAGCAGACCATTTAAACATGATCTCCAACATCCTGACACAAAGGAAATGTTAAAATATTTTTACTCTTGTGCCGTGGGCTTCCTTCAAACATATCTCCACAGTAAACACACTCGATCTCTGTCATAGCCACCTCCAATTAAATTTGGAATGGCTAAACTTTACTGCAATTATTAATGAAGTTGAAAAATTAGATGAATTATATGGACTTGTTAAACAAGGGTTGTTGAATCAAATAAATTAAATCTGAATTATTGGTGGCCTTATTCTAAATCCTCCTTATGCCCTCATTTATATCCTCGGAATTGGCACTGATTTATATTCCGGGTTACATTCTATCCCCCTGATCATCACATGATGTAATAAAATTGGTGTATCCAGTCTGGCTTTTCTTGACATGCCCACACTTTTACTGAATATCTAACCAATGTCAAGCAATTTTAATTTTAATGGTCCCCTTATCTACAGATAATTATGTAACTTTATCCCGGTAATCACGACTATCCCATAGAAGGGCGCAGGGCGCAAGGAAAACATAATTATTTTGTATGGACACCGGCACCTGCCTGGCTCGACGTAGCTTTAGCGAAGAAGGCTGCGTGCCAGTGTTAGATTCAAGAGGTTATAAAGTAACAGAGGAACAGTATGGTGCGATATAATAGACTTAAAGGTATCTCATTTTTATTTCTGATTATCCTTGTTGTGTTTTTAAATGGGTGCAGAAAGCCTGTAGAGATCCAGAGCAAATGGCTTGATAAAAAGATCGTAATTGATGCAGATGATACGGACTGGGCAAATTATCCATATTTTTATGATGAAAAAAGTCAGAGCTGTCTGGGGCTTTATAATGACAACGAGAATTTATATCTCCATTTTCAGACAATGGACAGGAAGATACAGAAGCAGATTGAACGCATAGGTCTAACCATCTGGTTCAATGAACAGGGCGGCAAGGAGAAGGGGTTAGGGCTCTCTTTTCCTGCTGGTGGCGGCCCTGGCAGATTTGCTCCTCCTGGAAGAGATGGCAACATGCCAGAGCCACCTCCGGCTACGCCTGATGATATCTCAGCCCCTCCGCCTGAAGGAATGGAAGGAAGGAAATTGGCTGCTTCAAAAAGAGCCCCCCGTGGCCCGATAATGGATACAGTGTTAAAGATCATGACCGGCGAAGAGGATGAAGGCTATGTATGCAACCTTGAAAAGGCAGCTAAAATGGGCATCGAGGTAAAGAGCAGAATAGATGATAAGAACAGGTTTATCTATGAGCTTAAGATGCCTTTTGTTGAAAAGGAGAATACCGCCTTTTTTATAACACCATCTGCCTTAAACCAGATAGGGATGGGTATAATGACCGAAGGGATGAAACGGGGCGGCCCGCCTCAGGGCATGGGTGGTGGAGACATGAACAGAGGCGGAAGAGGAGGCGGTGATATGCCCGGCGGTGGCGATGTGGGTGGTCGCGGGCCCATTGGCGGCGGCATGGGTGGAATGGGCGGCGGTAAAGGTGGAGGGCCTGGCGGCCCAATGGGGGGATCACATAACGGTTCTCTGGAGATATGGTTTAAGATTACCCTGGCGCCAAAGCCCTTAGAATTAGATTACAAATAAGTGTCAATGAATAAAAAGGTAAATTCTAGCAATAATTAGCAGCCCTTCAAAATGTACAAACATGCAGGCTGTTATTTTTGTGTGGTTATTCTTTAGCAGAATTGAAACGTACCAGCTTTTCCCAATCTATCTCACCATTATCTCTACAAAACAGGTTGGTAAATTCTTTAGTAAATTTATTGATCATGTGAGAATATGATTCTATGAAGACGTTATTCTTTTCTTTGGCTTTATAGCCAAGGGGTTCAATTATTTCAGTGAAAAGATCACTATTTCCAGAAATAAACTCCCAAAAACGCTGGCCACAATACTTGAAGTAATCACCCTTGTCTGGTTTGTTGTCTCTGCCATAGCAACAACCATTTACAGCGATAATGTTTAGTTTTGAATTGCTAGTTCTCAGTGCCTTTTTTGCAGTTTTAAAGTCCGAGATCATTTTAGCTATTTGTGAACTATTTCCCCAATTTGGGCCGGACTTAATTGTTACAATATGCCTCGCGCCATCATTGTCAAATTCTAGATCAATGCCAGTAATACCTGATTTGTGTCCGCCATAGACTTTGCTATTTATAAATATTGCTAGACCTTCAAGCCAATCTCCGAAAATGGTTTCTTCATTAGATGATATATGGGCATCTACAAGGCCTTTTATAATTTGTTCTGAAGTTAAAACATATTTTGCTTTAAACAAATATGGATTCTTTCTTTTAAGAACCTGTGACAGTTTTAAGTCGTCAAGGCTTTGGATACGCTTCTGGTGAAAATTGCCGATGTTTTGTTCAACGTACTGTAGAACGTCTTTTTGGTTTAGCTTTTTCATATTTCGCCTTTGGTTCAAATAGATATAATTCAACGGGTTTTAATTTTTCTTGAGCCATCTCACAATATTCATGAACATTGTCTATTCCGATGGAATTACGTTTCATACGATTAGCTACGATCATAGTCGTACCAGAGCCCATAAATGGATCCAGAACCATGTCGTACTCCCGCGTAAAGAGTTTGATAAACCATTCAGGGAGTTCTTCTGGAAAAGTAGCACTGTGGTTTTTATTGTTACATTCTGTTGCAAGGTGAAGAACATTTGTAGGATAAGCCATATCCCTATTTAACCAGTTTGAAATATTTTTACCAAAGCCACTTCCGACTTTTGAATTATCTCGTATTCTATCTGTTGCTGAAAGCCTCTTGAGTCTCGATTTTGCCCAGTCACCCATTGGAACCATTACTTCTTCCTGATACATATTGAAATTCCTGTTCTTATTAAACTGAAGAAGCCTTTCCCATGCATCGCGGAAACGATTCGGCCATTTCCCTGGATAACAATTCTTTTTATGCCAAATAAATTCCTCTGTCCATAACCAACCTTGTTTACGCATCTCAATAATAAGTTCCATTACATAAGTGCTACGCTCTCCATTCACAACTTTTTCTTTTATATTTAGTATAAAAGTACCTGAAGGATTCAGAACACGTAATAGTTGTTCTGAAATAGGCAAAAACCATTTCACATAGTCATCAGGGTGAATGCCACCATATATGTTTTTTCGTTGGTCTGCATAAGGTGGTGATGTTACTATCAGATTTACAGAGTCATCAGGAATTTGTTTTAAAACCTCTTTACAATCCCCATGGTATATATTTGATGTTACTTCCATATTATTCTCTTTGCTAATCAACGAATACCCATGAAGTCATATTAAGATGGGCTTTTTTTTGTTGCATTATGCGAGAATATAGTTGGGGTGTCAAGGGATGAAATACAAGTTTTAAGGTTCACAAAAGTCGATCTCCGGCGATCTATCATATAAATTGCATATTGAGATGTTCATCAATAATATTCACCAGTGGTGAAATCTGTTCGTTGGATATTTCACTAAGCAGGGTTTTAAGAGACTTTAATGCCACAGGGATATATTTTTCAAAATAGGTTTTGCCCTGCCTTATGGAGAGAAAGGAATAGGCTCCCAGCGCCTGAAGTAGCCGCATGACTGCAATACAGTGAAAATATTCCCTCAGGGAGCGGACCTCCTCAGGTTTTATCTCCATTAATCGTGATACATACACCTCAAATAAATGTCCTATTTCATCCTGTGTCAGATCAACATAGGGGTCATAAAGGAGTGATGCAAGATCATAGGCGAGCGGCCCCAGCCTTGCCCCCTGCCAGTCAAGAATAGCAATCCCTTTATCCCGGCACATGATATTGCGTGACTGAAAGTCCCTGTGAAGCATAAAGCCTTTATTGGCCTTATCAGCCTCCGCTATTATATATTCAAATGATTCATCCAGAATGGAAAAGTCTATATCTGTTTTAATGTAATCCCTTAAAAAGGCATCCCTGAAATACCACGCCTCCCTTTCCCTCATAAGGGCAGCATCATAAAAGGGGGTCTGGCAGCACCATCCCGTATCAAAACCATAGCTTGCTTCAATCTGAACTTTCAGGAGTGTTTGGAGTACCTCCTCATATAACTCTACCCTTTGGCTGCCTTTAAGGGCTGCATCCTGCAGGGAAATGTCCCCCATGTCCTCAAGTATAAAAAAACCCCTCTCAAGGTCATGCCTTATGATCTGAGGGAGAGGCAGCCCTTTTGAACGCATGTGGTTTCCTATCTTAAGGTATGCGTAGTTCTCTTTTTTGAGAAATTCGTCATCAGGAAAATTCTGCATGAAGATATAGGTCTGTTCAGACCTCGCTGGTTTAAGCCTCTGGAAGAGCCTTTTTGAACCGTCGCCTGCTAGCGGCGATATAATGTAGTTATCTGCCGGGAGACCTGATTCCTTGAGAAAGGATTCTATAAAATCGTTTTTTAAAGGGATATATTTCATACTCATCGCCATTTCTTTAATAAAAATGCTTAATCTCTAATCATATCGGGGCAGGAAACTGGCTTTTAATATAAAATGGCGGGCAGACACGGGGGTCTGCCCCTACACTAAAATACCTCTTTTTAGCCTGTGCCTTGCGCCTTGAGCCTTTCAAACCTTACCATAATGAAATAAAGGTTTTTAAATCAACATAAAATTGACGCGTCATACCCAAAAAATATGACGTTTCTTTCAGTGTATGCCCCCTTTACTGCTGGCGTTTTTACCTGCGCATGATCCAGGAACTAATATTTTCATTAATTATCAATAAGATATGGATATTTCCATCTCCATCAGAAACGGTAAAAAAAAATGGGGTTTTAAGGGTATGCTTTTTGCAGAATCATACCCGGGAAAACCCTGTTTTAACCTTTTAAGAGATTTTTTATGGATATATATGTAGCAAGGCAGCCCATATTTGATCAAAAGAAGAAGATATTCGGTTATGAGCTGCTCTTCAGGGACAGCATGGAAAACCTGTTTTCAGGTATTGATGGAAATGCTGCAACATCAAAGGTGCTTTCAAACAGCTTTCTTAATATAGGCATGGAAAAACTTGTAGGTAAAGGAGTGGCATTTATCAACTTTACCAGGGAACTCCTGATTGAACAGGTACCAAAGCTTTTCCCAAGCGAACAACTTGTTATCGAGGTGCTGGAGGATGTAAAGGCAGAGAAGGCAGTGGTTGACTCATGCGTTGAGCTTTCAAAACAGGGGTACACTATTGCGCTTGATGATTTTTTTTATAATGAAGGGCTTACCCCCCTTATTTCAATAGCGAATATTATCAAGTTTGATTTCCGGGCAACCCCCCCTGATCAGATTTCAGGGATTATAGAAAAAATAAGAAAATATAACCTAGTGCTCCTTGCTGAAAAGGTAGAAACCTATGAAGAATTTGATAAGGCCCTTAAGATGGGTTTTAAATATTTCCAGGGATATTTTTTCAGTAAGCCGGAGGTGGTTGAAGGAAAGGATATCTCTCCGGCCAAGTTTAACCTTCTCCAGATAATGGCAGAGGTGAATCAGCCTGATTTCGAATTTTCAAAGGTGGATGAGACCATTACAAGGGATGTCTCCATTTCATATAAACTTATGAGATATATAAATTCTGCGTATTATAAGAGGGGTAACGAGATATCATCCATAAAGCAGGCCATAGTGATGCTCGGTGAAAAGGGTATAAGGAGCTTTCTCTCCCTTATCGCTATGGCAAAGCTTTCAGATAACAAGCCTGATGAACTGATACGCTCCTCAATCATTAGGGCCAAATTCTGCGAATTGATGGCAAGGTATGTGGAGCCATGCAAAAATACATCCGAACTTTTTACCCTTGGGCTGTTCTCCTCCATTGACGCAATCCTTGATGACACAATGGAAAATGTTATGGCAAAGCTGCCCTTGTCTCAAAATATCAAGAATGCCCTTGTGAATAATACAGGCGAATTAGCAGAGTACCTTGAAATGGCAAAAAGCTATGAGAGAGGTGACTGGAGCAGGTTTAATGAACTGGCAAAGGATCACAAGGTTAACCAGGAAAAACTCCCCAAGAGCTTTCTTGAGGCAATAACCTGGGCAGATGCAATAACCGCAAATTAATTTATACCCTTCAAGATTCCTATCTCAATAGCTGTACCTCATTGCTATATAAACATTCGTATTCTCATGAAACTGTCCAAAAAAGGTATGGAGGTGTTCACCTGAAAAGATATTTGCGCCCATCTCGCCCTTAAGCCCATCTGTAAATTTATAGCTGATATTTGGCCTTATATACAAATCCTCATCAGACGGCGAATAATAGGTGAAGAGTGAGCATGTAAGGTTCTGATTCAAAAATAATTTGGTGATTCTTAGTGTAAAAAGATGGCGATTCTCATCAGCCGCAGGGGAGCCTGGGGCAAGTGCATTCAGGTATGCATCATGATCCATCATATGCTCAAGATAATATTGAACCCCTGCAGTAAGGTCTGATGCAACCACTGGGAGATCCTGTTCATACCCTATAAGGAAACGAAACTGGCTGTTGTTTATAAATGGATTATTTCCATCAGTGTCATCCCGCGAATCATAATAACCCGCCTCGATGTTTCCTATGCCTTTGCCTGCCTGCCCTCTTATGCTTGCGCCATATACATTAAGTTCAGGGAATATATATCTGAATGTGAATGGGTCAGAGCCACCAGGGCTTTTCCAGCAGCCATGATAACCGTACAGGGCGACCTCATTGCCATTTAGATTTTTTGAAAACCTTACAGCCAGTTCATAATCATTAAACCAGTCATCAGGCCTTTCTGGATTAATTATGCTGTCTCTCCCTGCTGTGCGGTAACCGTTCCAGTATGAGAGTCTATCGCCAGTGATATACCTGTCAGGGTCAAACCTTGGTGTGAATACAATATCCATATTGATGATTCCGGTATAGATACTTGCCTTGAGAGCATCTGACGGCGCCTTCAGGTACTCTGTGTCCCTGCCGCTGAGAAATGAGTTCCAGTCTTTTGGGAACATGTCATTTATAAAAACAAGGTCACCGGTTCCCCATGTGAGTATCTGGCGGCCTGCCTTTATGTCCATAACATCAATGAGAGAAAATGAGGCGGACAGCTCCCTCAGATCAATAAAACCCTCCCCCTTTTCAAGGTGAACCGAATGATCTTCTGCCACAGCATCATAGTAAAAATCAGTACTGTTCCGGAGCAGAACCCTGCCGAGCTGTTTTTCTGACTTGAACTGGAGCCGTATCTCGCCAAGGGATGCATCCTTTTCATAGGGATCATTGTGGAGTCTCATTCCTCCCCGCGCCTCAATAAACCCTGTGACTGAAGATAGAAGAGATTTCGTTTCGGGGTGATCTGTTGAAGCAGTATTTGTGTTATCCCCCGACCCAAAACCCTGCGGAAGTGATGGGCCTGAATCATCCGCTGATCCCTGTGTTACTGCTGATCCAAGCCCTGCGGGTAGACCGGGCTGATCCTCTTCGCTTGCCGGCTTTGATACTTCACCCAGCCCCACTGGCAGGAGAGGCGTGTCGTCTGCATGCAAATTTGTTGAACTCAGTATTACAAATAGTATAGAGAGAAAAAGAAAAGATACTGTAATGCCGGCTTTAAAAGTCACGGGCATGCGCTTGTAGAAACCCGTCGCTCCAGCGCAGGCGGGAGCCCATGGTGCTTTATAAAAAATGGATTCCCGCCTTCGCGGGAATGACGATAAAAAAACCGGGAATGGCGATAAAACACGCGGTGTTGACAATAAAATAATAAGCAATGAAAATAAAATACTCGGGGATGACAGATAGTCAACCTTTTTATTTTTGACTGATGTGCAGATTATATTCATTTCAAAAATTCCCTTGGCGGTTTTTTAAGGTATCTCTCTGTGAAAATATCCTCTGTGATACCGATATTGTATTTGACATCAGAATATTCAAGTATGGTATATCCGCCTGCCTTTAAATCTGTCATCTTTGACCTTGTGATAGTGGGGTATCCCTGAATGGTGTCAACCTTAAGCGCCTCATAGGTACGATATTTTTTGTTTTCCCTGTCATAGTATTCGATCTTTACCACAGTAAAGCTTTGCTTATGTATCCACATCTCATAATAGGCAAATTCTACAAGGTCAGTATTTTTTGGCGTGTTTTTTAACACATAATAATCACTGGTGGTCTTTATGAGTTCGTGTGTATCATCGTTTATATTCCTGCCTGACACATCCTCATAATAAAAGTGCGAACCCACAAAGCTTGTCCTCTTATCTGTTGAGGATATCCTTTTAACAAGGTCAAGGGCAGGAAGATACATCCAGCGGTCATCATCCCTGTCAAGATTTTTCCAGACCATAAATACAGTCTTGTTCACATCAGCCGGCCTGTCAAAATAGGCAAATATCTTCTGTCCGCCGCAATATTCATCCCCTGTAGCGCCTTTAGGGTCAGGCTGGTCCCATCTTAATATGGTAAGCCTCCTTTCACGGGTTCTCCCCTGGCTGTCAAATATGGTCATATTTACTTTGGCCTTCCCGTCTGTGCCCTGGTAATAGGCCACCCTGTTGGTATTATCCACAATCTTTCCCACATCAGTAATATCGGGCTGAGCCCCATATAGTAAGCTTCCTGAAGAGAGGAAGATCATAGAGCAGAAAGATATCAGAACCAGTTTTATTTTTATATTCACATTATCCATTTTTCACCTCCTGTGTGTTTACCATTTTACATTTTTCACGTCTTGACATTAAACCGCACCCGAGGGACATAACAGGTATGGTTATAACCCCTATCCATGTTAATATAGACCAAGTCACCGGTATAAAGGAATATAGTGTGAGCGCTATGAGTAAAACAAGTGTTATTGATGAGACAAGACAGGCGGCAAAGTTACAGCACTGACCTGCAACCGGTTTTGATTTGAATAACCTCTTTTCAAGAACCTTCATAAGCGCCGGTAAAAGCAGAAGTGTCCCTACCCCTGATACAAGAAGTATTGAGGCGAGCAATACCCCCACGGTCTTATATGGTGTAAGAGGGGCAAGGAGCAGGGGCAGAAAACCAACCGCAATAACAATTATATTTTTTGTTATCGCCCTTGCCGGTTCAGAAAAAACAGCAGATACTGTCTTTTCCCATGACATAAATGATGTATACATCTGTCTGCTTCTTTCAAGGAAATGTATTGCAAAGTCCACTGCGAGCCCAAGGGTCATGGAGCTTAATACTGCAACAGGCATGTCATAATCCTTGCCTATTATGCCTATTGTGCCGTAGATTGCCCCTATTGTAATGGTAAGAGGTATCATTGAGAGCAGTCCCCACAATGCCGACCTGAAGAGTACTGTCATCATCAGGAATACAACCAGAAAGCTTCCTGCAAATGCCTCAAGCATGCCTTTAACCATCTTCTGCTGCCACACCACATTTATGTATGTGAGCCCGAACCACTCTATAGCCATTGGGACAGGAGGCGGATTCTTTTCCAGATAGGCATCAATATCATCCACAACTGCTGACATGTCCCTGTTGTCACCGCTCTTGAGTTGTATCCAGATGCTGCTTTTCCTGTAGTCAGGTGTAACAAAGTGCCACAGATCGCCCGGCCTGTGGCTTGACTGGTAGCTTATCATGCACTGTGCAACAGCGTTTGAGGTGTCAGGGATACGGTAGTATTCTTTTCTCCCTTCAAACAGCTCCCGGTGAACCGTTTTTACTATGTCGGAGAGAGAATTGGACTTTCCGACAATATTTGTCTTGAGCAGGGCATCCTGGATATTTGAGATATAATCCAGCACCTTTGGGTTTTTAAATATCTCACCCCTCTGCTTTTCCTCCTCTATGAAGAGGGCTGCATCCTCCCATGTGTAGGCCTCTTCACCGCCTGCGCTGTTCATCTTTTCAGCGATAAACTCACTGATCTTATCATAAACCTTTTGCGGGTCATCTGCAGCGCGCGCTGCCTCAGCCGCGCTGTTTACAACCTGAGCAAATATATTTGTGGCCTCATCGTGGCCCAATTCCTGGACCCTTTCTGCGGCCTTCGCCTTAAAGCCATTGATGAAGTTGGCTGCATCATATTTTTCATCTCTTGCAGAAAGGGAGAGGTAGGCCATGTATGTGCCGCCAAAGTGTTTGTTCAACACCCTGTCTGCCACCCTGATAGGGTGGGCGCTGGAAAACCATTTCACCGGGTTGTCATTTATGTTTATGAGACTCATTCCATAGATAGATACGATTACAAGAAGGAGAGTGAGCGTAAGTATTGTTTTTGACCATCTGTAGGTAAACCTGCTTACCCTTATCAGCGCTCTGCCTGTTAATGTCGAGGCTTCATGTTCGCCGGGCGCATGGACAGCGCCGAACCTTTCAAGCGTTTCGGGCTTAAGAAACATCACATAGGCAGGTATAAAGGTGATGGTTAAAACCCATGCTACCATGATCCCAAGAGAGATATATATGCCGAATATCTGTACAGGCGGTATGGGCGTAAGCGCAAGGGACAAAAACCCTGCGGCGGATGTGAGCGATGTGTAGAGCATGGGTGTAAAGAGTTCATTCATGACCCTTATCATGGTTTTACTGCGGCTCTTTGTCTGCTGGTAGAGTTCAAAAAACTCACTTATTATGTGTATGGAGTCAAGCACTGCAATGGGCATTATGAAGATGGGGATCATGCTGCTCATTATATGAACAGGAAAACCGGATATAACAAGCGCACCCATGGTGATGATCACCGAGACTATGGCAACAATCATCGGGGATATTATAAGCACAAGTTTACGAAAAAAGATCAGCATGAGTATGAATATAACTATCATGGCGGCAGGCGCAGAGACCGCCATCTGTATGAACATCTCCACCCCGAATGTGTCTTCAGCCACAGGAAGACCGGTTATATGATACTGATCACTGCCCTTATACTCTGCCACCTTTTTCTGGATAGTCGAAGAGACCCTGTAGCTCAGATCCTTATGTGTTAGGGGTATGTAGATGGCCAGCGCCTTACCATCCTCTGATACCAGTGTGCCGTTCAGGAAGGGAATATTTCTGGCCTTTTCGCGGACAGCAATGGACTCATCCCTTGTTTGAGGCGGTTTGGGCATGAGCCATTCGAACTTCACCATACCGAGCCCGCCCTGTTCAATATTGTCCACTGTTGAAGGGGCAATAAGGTCTACCTCAACCACTCCCCTTTCTTCACCATTTTCTGTCCATCTGAGGGTTTTGATAAAATTGGTAAGATCATAGATATTGGCTAAGGTTTCAGGGTTGAATACCCCGTCAGGGTGCTTATCATTGACAACACCCACAACTACCATGTCATATAGCTGCAGATCCTTTTTCATATTGTCATTTAAGACCCTTACAGGCTCGTCAGAAGGAAGCATGTTCTGGGGGTCAGTATCAACCCTTAGAGCATTAAGGTAAGGGAATCTATCCGGGAAGAGAGATGGGAGTGCTGCCAGCAGCATGACAATAGAGGTGACAATGACCATTAACAGGGTGATCAGCCTGTACCTCTTTAAAGAATATTCCGTTATCTTTTCAGTGATGCTCATATAATCATCTCCTCATCAAGGCAGGTTAATATCTGCACCATTATCAATCAAATGTTATATATTAAATCTTAATTTTGAGATTTCAAATTACAAATTTGAAATTTGAAATCTTGAATTTTGAATCTTTAATCCCTGCGCCTCTACTTCACACACACCTTCCTCACCTGCTGAATATCAGTGAGGCCCAAAAATACCTTCCTTATGCCATCTTGCATAAGGGTGGTCATACCGTCCTTAACAGCCTGCTCCCTTAATGTATCCATTTTGGCCTTCTCCTGTATAAGGGCGCGCATTTTATCGGTGCCATTAAGAAGCTCAACTATCCCTGTTCTCCCCCTGAAGCCGGTATTATTGCATTTCTCGCAACCCTTTGCACGGTAAAGTTTGAGGTCATCCGTATAGGTGATGCCGAGCGCATCAAAATCACCCGCATAGGCCCTAACAAGGTCATCAAACTCCTTTTTATCCGGGTGATAGGGCTCCTTGCATGCCTTGCACAGTGTCCTCACAAGCCTCTGTGCAAGTATCCCAAGGATTGCATCAGCAAAATTGAACGGGTCCATACCCATATCCAGCAGCCTTGTAATGGTCTCAGGCGCACTGTTTGTATGAAGCGTGCTGAACACAAGGTGACCCGTAAGAGATGCCTCTATGCCGGTTGAAACAGTCTCATGGTCACGCATCTCACCCACCATGATCACATCAGGGTCAGCCCTTAAAAAAGAACGCATTGCAGCGGCAAAATCAAACCCGATCTTCGGCAGCACCTGCACCTGCCTTAAGCCCTTCTGCGTGATCTCAACCGGGTCTTCCGCTGTCCATATCTTTGTGTCCGGTTTATTAATATAGTTAAGCGCAGCATGGAGGGTGGTGGTTTTCCCGCTTCCGGTGGGGCCAACAACAAGCACAATCCCATAGGGTTGCGATATAAGATGGGTAAAGAGTTTATAATTTCTTTCACTCAGCCCCATCGCATCAAGCGGGATAGGCTCGCCCGCAGCAAGGATACGCATTACCACATCCTCTTCGCCTCCAACCGTGGGAATTGTGGCAACCCTGAGTTCTATATCAAGGGGGGCGAATTTTTTAAATTTTATCTTACCATCCTGCGGCTTTCTTCTCTCTGATATGTCAAGCTCAGACATGATCTTGATCCTTGAAACGATCGCCCTTTTGTAATGATAAGGTATGGTCTGGTACTTTGCGCATGAACCGTCCACCCTGAAGCGTATCTCTGCGCCTGACTTCCCCGGATATGGTTCAATATGGATATCTGATGCGTTCTTTTTATACCCGTCTGTTATGATCTTGTTTACGAGCTGGACAATGGCGCTGTCATCCTCAGTCATCATCTCTGTTGAATCATCATCGGCATCAACTGCATCCGTATCAAGTTTTGCCATGATATCATGTATGGAATCAGTCTCAACCACCTGGGATGTTCCATAAAAATAATCGAGAAACCGGATTATATCATCCTTTAGGCCCACACAGAATTCATAGGTGTCTGCCTGTATAAGGCTCTTTATGCTGTCAATCTTATCCAGTCGCTGGGGATTATCTATGAGTATCTTAACCCTGTTGCCATCCCGTAAAAGCGGCACCCAGAGATTATTTTTCAGGTAAACATGCTTGAGCCTTGCCAGGAGGTCACCGGGTATGGGGAAATTGCTGTCATATGGCACATAGTCACAACCATAGAATTCACCCAGGGACTTTCCGACATCATTTTTATTAACCTTGAAGTCATTGATAAATACAGTTTCAATAGAAACCTTCTGATCCCTTGCCATTATTATTGCCTGTTCAAGCTCCTTTTCTGTTATAAGGCTATTATTAATCAGATAGTCAAACCGCGTCTTCTTTTTGCTCTTCTGGACGAGTTTAATCTGGTTGTAAAAGGCAATGCCCAGCACCTTGGCCATCTCAATGGCGGAGTTCTGGTCTTCAAGGGTGAACCTGTCACCATTGTTTTTATTTATAAGCTGGAGCACGCCTATAATGCTGTTTTTGAAAAAGATGGGCACTGTGAGCACCTGCTTTGTTTTGAAGCTGTTTTTTTCATCCCAGCTCTTATCAAAGGTGAGAGCCCTGTTAATCATGGACAGCTCATGGCTGTCATAGGCGTTTACTATGTTTGTCACCTGAGCATTATTGGCAGTATAGCCTGCTATGCTCTCATTGTTTATGGGCACACGTATCTCTTTTGGTGTTGCGCCCCCCGCCTTAAGCCGCTGGTAAAGCTCCTTTCTTTTATGATCTATCACATATATGCTGATCCTCTCCGTATCAAAGAGGCTCAGTATCTGGCTGTTCAGGTTAAGGAATATCTCATCCATGTCCCTTGCAGAATGGATCTGATTGGCAATATCGTTCAGAGCTTTGTAGTATGATAGCTTTTCTTTCTGAGCAATAGTTTCCCTTGTTTCATCTGGCATGGCAATTCCCCTCGCTGTTTTAGAAAAACTTCGGGTGTAAATTGTAAGAAATAATAGTTTATTTGAGATAAAATGAAAAGGTAAAAAGAAAAACACCTCACCCTTCTCATGATTCCCTGCTGGCATAGGGTCTACGTCAAGAACACCCCCAAAACCAGTTGACAACAATCAATCCATTTCTGATAATGCCTAAATCTTTTCAGTTTTCTTACTTATTTTTAAATATAATGCCTGTTGTATATAAAAAAACGACATGTCCTTTGAAGGAGTATTCTATGCGACTTAATATTTTATTGTTGCTTTGTTTGGTTTCCTCCAATGTTATGAGTGCAGAGATAAATATACATGTTTCTTATCCAGATGGTAAACCTGCGCAGGGGATTAAGGTTCAGGCTGTAGGCTTGGATAGGGGAAATATGTACAATGATCTTCTTGGTGTTACTGATAATCATGGAAATATTAACACAGAAATTATTGTAAAGCCTGAAAATATCCCAAACGATTTAAATGGTTATTATTCTTACCTCTACAGATATGTTGTAATGCCCGAAAATTTCAGATGGGAAATATCAGATATATACTGGGCTCGTTTTCCAGATGACGGCACTGATTTTTATGAAAATTATTTGCCAGGTGAAAGAAATATGTCAATCGGAAAGAATGTAAATATTTCTCAAGACACAAAAATAGAATGGAATGTTATTTTACATAAAAGCTCTGATGTTGTAGTAAGTTTCAGAGACCAAAATAATGATCCTATAAAAAATATGAAGCTGTCACTTGATCTTGATTTGCAGGCAAATAGCCATACAGGATTTGGTGGAGAGATCAGCATATTTGACACTTCTACAGATGATAAAGGCGATATTAAAA
>CAZXUA010000004.1:20222-34820 GCA_964643755.1 uncultured Desulfatiglans sp.
ATATTCAGCTCCAGACCTTAATTACTTCTCAGCGACTGTAATAAAAAGGCTTGAGAGTAGTGTAAATATTGTCAGGCTTCATAAATGCATAGGAAAACAAATTGAGGTTATTGTAAAAGACAAAGTGACAGGTGAACCGGTTTCTGGTGCAATACTTCAGGGTGTGATGGAATTTGCAGGCACTACACAAGGAGGTCCGTTTGGTTCTGATATAGTAACTGATGAAAATGGGATTTATAAATCGAATAATTTTTGTACAGACCATTTAGTTGAATTTGGTGCATATAAAGAAGGTTATAAACTTTTCTTAACAGACATTGGTAATTTTGTTCCTGGTAGCGTAAATGAATTTCTATTAGAGCCTGAAAGCAAATAAGACAGGTAGGTGGTTGGTAGGTTGATTAAAATCCAAAATCCTTTAATTGATGGCTGAAAAAGAAAATGATTATTTTATTTTTATCAACCAACTGTTGTTTGAAAAAAATATGGCCGCATTGTGGATTGCTTCGCTTAGTCCAACCAACGATTCAAATTTTTATGCACTCGAAGTGGGTTCCTGATGTCTGACTTAATACCAAAACATGGCGGATACCGGAAGCTCAGGAGCTTTCAGATAGCTCAAATGGTTTATGATGTGACAGTGCGTTTCTGTGATAAGTATATTGACAAACGCAGCCGTACCCACGATCAGATGATCCAGGCAGCGCGTTCAGGGGTTCAGAATATAGCAGAGGGCTCACAGGCATCAGCAACCTCCAAAAAGACCGAGCTAAAACTTACCCAGGTGGCAAGGGCCAGTCTTGAAGAGCTGAAACTGGACTATGAGGATTATTTAAGGCAGCATGGGCTTAAACAGTGGGAGCGTGAAAACCCTTTAAGGCAGGAGCTTATTGATAAAAGGTGCCAGAATGCAGATGAACTGGCATCATGGGTTGTGGGAGTGGCAAAAAGGGATGGACTATCTGGACAAAATGGACGTAGTGGACAAAACTCATTGATGTCCACAAAGTCCACAGGGTCCATTCTGTCAAGAAATTTTCCGGAGCTCTCAGCAAATGCTGTACTTGTTTTAATCATTGTGGCAAATTCTCTATTGGATCGCCAAGTTGAGAGGCTTGCCCAGGATTTTGAAAAAGAGGGTGGTTTTACAGAGAGGCTTTACAGGGTTCGGAGTGAAAAGCGGAGAAAAACATTTTAAATCTTAAAAGGAGTCCAAAGTGAAAAAAATAATCTTATGTATCTTATTATTATCTCTGCCATTATTTACATCTGTAACGAGCACAGAACAAAAGAATGAACCCGATGCAATTCCCAAAACTGATCAGGGGCGTTCATTAAAAGATCGAATCTATTTTTTTCAACACAGGTTGTTGCCAGGCTGAACCTTTAATTCCGATGGCGCCTTTTATAAAGATCTAATGAGCGGCAATGAAACAAGAGTAAAAGCCGCAGCAACTGAGATGGTTTCGCCCGAATTTGCGGAGGGAATATCGATAAAACCGATCAACGAATCTAATGGTATTTTAATAACCTTTCCGAAACCAGATAACATGCCTGAGTGCTATTTTGTTTTAATTCGACAGGTAGATAAAAAATATATGTATATAACATATGAAAAAACCATTGATATTGCTAATGAGGGCTTGATAGGCGCCGTGTGTGGCTGGTCTCCTGAAGGCACGCATAGTAATTATGGTTTTCATAAATATACTGATCCTGACAGTTTTATATCTGATGCTTTGAAGATACAATAGTGAGACCAGGGGATGTCTCTACAGATTTTTTCCCTTGAGGCTTGAGCCTTAAGTCTATAGTCTATAGGCATTAGGCTAATCACCTTATACTCTTCAACTCAAAATAACGCTCATATGGTTTTAACCCGTTATCACCCCTGGCGATCAGCGACTTCAAATATGCGACTATCTGACACTGGCCTTCAAATGAAAGCCCGTTGATCCTCTCCATGATATCTATGAGGGTATCAGGATCTATTTCATAGACCTTATTCATATCCCTGTCACAAGAATCAGCCCGGAGATCACTTTTCATACCTTCCTCCATTTCTTGAATCAGGCGCATACTATTTCAAAACAGGGTACTTATCAACCAAATCCGGATGATTTTCAGGTTGAACAATCTGAGCCATATTGACAAGTACTATTTTCATGGCATAGTATCGCTACGATTGACCAATAGGGGCCAATATAATCTGTAAACAAACAATTTCATGAAGGAGAAGCCATGAAGCGTAAAAAAAATATCATCGCTATATTAATTTTGATCTTTTTAACTCCCTGCATTACCCTGGCAGCGAGCGATCCCAATGATAAACCCGGCACCAAAGACCCTGACCTTTTTTCCCGCATGCCAGGGTTCCATATTTATCTTTCTGAAATATTGGATTTTGGCCGATATGAATTTACAACAGGGGCAGGTAAAACAGAGGTGGTTGAGGGCCGAAGCACACTTATAAACTACTATGCAAATGAAGGTATTACCCAGCCAAGCGGGCTTCAGATTATTCGTAATTATGTTAATGCTGCCAAGGCCATAGGAGGGAAAGAGGTATACAGCTTTGAAGATGGTGGCACCCAGTATTCTATCATCAAGGTGGTTAAGGATGATATGGAGGTATGGGTAGAGGTCTCCGGGGCTGATAATGGGATGTATAATTTCAGGATGATCGAAAAAGAGCTCATGAAACAGGATGTGGTGGCAAACGCTGAGGCCATGTCCGGCAGCATAAAGGAGACAGGCAGGGTCGCTGTGTATGGGATATACTTTGATACAGGCAAGGCAGAGCTTAAACCCGAATCAGAACCGGCCCTAAAAGAGATAGTAAAGATGCTCAATATGGATAATAACCTCAAGGTATATGTGGTGGGACATACGGATAATGTCGGGCAGTTTAATTACAATGTAAAACTCTCACAGGATAGGGCAGCCTCAGTGGTAAATGCCCTAGTGAATAAACACGGTATTGCAGCAGCAAGGCTTATCCCTTTTGGGTGCGGCCCTGTATCGCCTGTGGCATCAAACAAGACAGAAGAGGGCAAGGCCAAGAACCGCCGCGTGGAGCTTGTTGCACAATAGACAACTGTTTATGAAGCTTTCATCATACAGCCATAAGCTTTCAGTTAAGATAATGTGTTTATCTTTTCTGAATGCTTATGGCTGATTAAGCTTATCCAATAACATAAGAATCTTTACCCAGAATTTTTCATTTCTGTTAAGCATTAATCTATTTTACATATTTGAATGCCTGCTGAACCTATGGGGTTATCATATTCACAATCCATAAACGCCGGGCATATAATTAGAAAATGCAAAGGAATTAGCGCAGACCTTTCAAAAAAGAGCTGCGCTAACATCGTAAAATTAATAGGGACTAGCCTCTTTTAAAAACAGCCGCAACGCCCAGGCCTCCTGCTCCGCATATGGTCTCAAGGCCATATTGGGCGTTCCTGCGCACCATCTCATGAACAAGGGTAACAAGCCTCATTGCCCCTGTTGCACCTATGGGGTGGCCTAATGAAATACCTGAGCCGTTTACATTAACCTTTGCCCTGCACTCCTCTGGTGTAAGCCCCAGAAGTTTTGCATCGGCAAGAGTCTGTGCGGCAAATGCCTCCTGGATCTCAATAAGGTCAATCTGAGACTGTGTAATCCCGGCCTTTTTAAGAACCTTGTTTACTGCAATAGGGACAGCAGGATATGTGAGTGTCGGATCATCACCCGCAGGCGCAAAGGAGATAAATTCAACCATTGGCTTAATCCCAAGCTCCTTTACCTTTTTTTCACTCATAAGCACCACAGCGCCTGCGCCGTCATTTTCAGAGGATGAATTGCCTGCAGTACACACACCCCCATCATATATGGGCTTAAGTTTTGCCAGTTGCTCAATAGTGGTATCAGGCCTTGGTGTTTCATCCCTGTCAAAAAGGATCGGCGCACCCTTTGCCTGAGGAATAGGGATGCCCACTATCTCTTCAGCAAATTTGCCCGATTCCTGCGCCTTTACCGCCTTCTGGTGGCTGTTGTATGCCCACTCATCCACCTCTTTTCTGGAAATATTCTCGTTTCTTGCAGCAGCCTCTGCCCATGTCATCATGGAGTTGAGTTCGCCAAACCTTTCAATGGGCTGTGCCATAACCCTGCCTCTCTGTATCCTGTCATAGAAGGGTATACCCCACATGGCAAGGGCGCCGTGACCCTTTGGCATAAAACCGAACTTTTCATCAGTCTTTCCGCCAAGGCCCCAGCGGATATCGCCGGGCACATACATCTCGGCAAGGCTCATGCTCTCCATGCCGCCTGCCACAACAATATCTGCATTACCGGTCTGTATCTTCATTACACCGATATTAATGGCATCAAGGCCGGAACAGCAGCGCCTGTCAACAACAATACCTGTTACGGTTACAGGCCAGCCCGCTTCAAGAAGTGCCATGCGTGCACCATTGGCACACTCACCATTCTGGTATGCATGCCCCATCACAACCTCATCCACACTCTCAGGCCCTATACCCGCCCTGCGGATAACCTCATTCAACACGATGGCGGCAAACTTGTGCACCGGCAGGGAGCGAAGTGTCCCGCCGAAGCGACCGATTGGGGTGCGCGCTCCGCTTACTATATATACCTTTTCAAGACTCATAGTCTCTCCTTACTCATATGCTATTTATTGCCCATCCAGAAAGAGATAAATTCTGGGTGGGACTTTCAGCTGTCAGCGATCAGCTGTCAGCTACCTCTTTGTTTTGAATGCCTTCTGCTGAAAGCTGAATGCTGACCACTACCATCCAAAAACGATAGTATTTGGATGGTAACTATTTTGAAGGCAGTGCATCACCCAGATCCATTGCGAACTTCAGCATCTTTAGGAGCTTTTCATCCCTGATGGAGCAGAGCTCTGCCTCTGACTTTCCGCCGTAATCGTAAAAACCCTTTCCTGTCTTTATGCCCAAATGACCCTGGTCAAAGAGCTCAAATATCTTTTTGGGCTTGTAATCAATTGGTGTTGCATTGCATGCAGGATTTTTCAGGTTGTTTACGCTCAGGCCTATACCGCCGAAATCGATGCGGCCAACAGCGCCAACAATCATCATGCGCATTGCCAAGCCCCATATACAGGCGTCATCAACCTCTCTCGGGGTAAGGTAACCTTCGTCTATCAGGTAGTATACCTCTCTCTGGAGGGCAAGCTGGAGCCTGCTGATTGCATAGCCTGATACATATTTCTTGAAGAGTATTGGCTTTTTACCCATCTTTCTTAAAAGCTCTACCATGAGCTCCACATTGGCCATATCTGTTTCAGGCCCTTTTACAACATCCACCAGTGGAATGATCTGTGGCGGCGCATAGAAATGGGCAATCAGTATCTTATCCTGGCGGCTTGTCTTGGCCAGCTCAAAGGGGTTCAGGAAGGTGGTATTTGATGCAATGAGCGCCCTTTTGGGGAGGACCTTATCCAGGTCAGCAAATACCTTTGTCTTTGCATCCTTGTTTTCTGCCATTGTCTCAAAGGCAATATCCACATCCTTTGCTGCCTCTTCAAGACTGGTGCAGGTCTTTATACGTGCAAGGGCATCAGCTATCTTTGCCTTGTCAACAAGGCCAGCCTTTGACATTGCCTCAAGGCTTGCCTTTATAAGGGACATTGCCCTGTCCAGTGTCTCCTGTGTGCGGGACATCATGTTTACCTGGTAGCCTGCATAGGCAAATGCCTGTGCAATACCATGACCCATTGTGCCTGCGCCAATAACCGCTATCTTCTTAATATCTTCCAGTTTCAGTTTATCTGTCATTTTTTTATCTCCATATTTTATAGGTTTTATTTTTTCTTCATGTATATGCGGGGCAGATCAATATAATCGCCCCGGAAAATTATTTTTATATTCTAAAGGGGTTTAAGCCCTATAAATTCCCTTGCCTCTTTTGGTGTCATGGGCTCCTTGCCTAGCTCCCTTGCTATCCTTACTGTACGTGCAACAAGCGACATGTTGGTGGCCTTTACACCCTTGCTGTAGTAAATATTATCTTCAAGCCCAACCCTTACAGCCCCACCCAGCAGCATGTTCAGGGTGGTGATGGGAAGCTGGTCAGAGCCAACAGCCGCACAGTTGAATATGGCGTTATCCGGCAGAAAATCGATCATTGTGGTAAGGATCTTGGGTGTTGCCTCAAGCGCCCCCTGATAACGCATGCCAAGCACAAGGTTGATGCAGTAAGGCGGCTCTACCAGCCCCTTTCTAATGATGTCATTTACCTCCTTGAACATGGCTAAATTGTAAACCTCCATCTCTGGCTTGATGTTGAGTTTTTTCATCTTGGCAAGGTAGGTCTCAATCTCCTCAGGGAGGTTGCAGAAGGCAGTGCCCTTATACTGGCCTGAAAGCCTCATGAGCGAACCCATGTTAAGCGAGGCCATTTCAGGCAGTGCGTCAAGGCACTCTATCCTCTGTTCCTGTGTAAGGTTTGGGCCGCCGCCTGTGCTGAACTGTATAATGGCATCTGATTTTGCCCTTACCTTTTCCTTGATCTCCCTGAATACCGCAACATCGGATGTATTTCCACCGTTTTTATCCTTTCCATGGATGTGACATATGGCAGCCCCCTCCTCAACGCAGAGCCTTGCGTTTTCAGCTATCTCATCAGGCGTTACAGGAAGGTCTGGATGCTGCTCCTTTGTTACCAGCGCGCCGGTCATGGCCACTGTGATAAGTATTTTATCCTTTGGCAATATCTTCAACATATAATTTTCCTCCGAATTGGTTTTATATGGCCCTTTATAAAAACCAGTTAAGGCCATACAGTTTTAATGCTGCTGTTAATAAATATTAATGTAATGCAATGCTGCATCACTTTGTCATTACAATCTCACCCAGGTTAATATCCTTAAGTGTCTTTACACTCATCTCACATGTTTTATACCCTGCATACTCAAGCCTTATTTTATATTCTTTATTGGATTCAAGCCCGTCAAACTCGAAATCGCCAAAATGGTCTGTCATGGTCTCTATCTTATTGCTTCCGGATACAAGGGTAACCTTTACGCCTATAGCCGCCTCATCCTTTCTGTCTATAAATACCACCTCGCCTGCGATAAACTTTTTGGGTAAGCCGATATAAGAGACTGAAGGCTTCATGGCGAATTCCGGGTGAAGAATCTCGGTTTTACCCTCTTTCGCTTTCCTTGCGATAACGCTTTTCGGGTCATCAAGATCACCAAAAATTAATGCCCCTGTCGGGCAGGTCTCAACGCACCTTGGCTCCTTCCACCCCTTGTCAAGAAGGTGGGCGCAGAGATTACACTTCTGTGCAACATTTAACTCTTCATTCCAGTATATTACCCTGTAGGGGCATGATGATACTATACCCTTATCGCCCTTTGCCTTGTCAGGGTCTATAATCACTATGCCGTCAGGCCGTTTGTAAACCGCGCCCGGAGCTCCGCCTGAAATACATGACCCATTTTCACACTGCTGGCAGGGTGTGGGGATATAGTCAAGCTTTACCTTGGGTGTGGTGCCTCTTTCAACAGGGACTATCTTCATCCAGTAATGGCCTTTAGCTGGCTGTGAGGCCGCATAGCCCGGATAGTCATTGCCGCAGAATTCATCCTTGCAGGCCAGAAAACAGCTATAGCAGCCTGTGCATTTATCAATATCTATTATCATTCCATATCTTGCCATTATAATTATCCCTCCCACTTTTCTATTTCTATCAGGCATGAATTGGGCGTCATACCAGGCGCATTCTTTGAAAGCATCCTTGATGATGTGAGCAGGTTAACGCAGCCTCCACGGTCTATTGAACCGGCCTTTCCGGGCTCAAGCGGATCATAAACAGCAGATGAGGCGTAGCTGTGAATAATGCCCGGCATAATCCGCTGGGTAACCTTTGCTATGCAAAGCACTGCGCCCCGGTCATTATATAGCTTTACAATATCCCCATTTTTGATCCCGCGTGGCTCCGCATCCACTGGGTGTATGCGTGCAGGCCAGTATGGATAACCATCTTTATATACGCGGTGAGTAGGTATCTCATTAAGCCAGTCTGTATGTTTGTCATAATGGGTATGGAATGTAAACCTGGGATGCGGGGAGACAAGGGCCAGTGGATATTTTTTGGCAAGCTCTGACCTGTGACCCTCCCAGCTCGGTATATACCTGGGCGATACAGGCCTCTCTTCATCATTGGGATAATATTTTTTAAGGCTCTCAGATACAAACTCGATTTTACCTGTGTATGTTCCCAGCTCCTTTGCCTTGTCTGTGCCCCGTTTAGGATTGCCGGGGTCAGGCGTGTCGCACTCCCTGCCTTCAGCAAACCACCTCATGGAGACTGTCGGCTTGTAATCCTTCGGCATCGGGATAACATAGTAACCCTTCTTTTCAAACTCCTCATATGAAATGTACTTGGGCAGGTCTGATATCTCATAGAATGCCTTTATCCACCCTATCTCATCCTTGCCGTCAGTGAACTCCTCTTTTCTTCCAAGACGCTCAGCGAGAAGTGTGAAAATCTGGTAATCGGATTTTGATTCCCACAAAGGCTCAATGCACTTTTGCTGGCGCACTACGATCCTGTGGTTGCATCCATTAGAGGCATGGTGTGTGTACCCGCCAGCAGCCCCCCACTCGCCCACATCGTCCCGCTCAATACTTGTGCAGGCAGGGAGTATGATATCTGCAAAATTGGTCTCGCTGTTATACCAGCAGTCCTGGTTTACAACAAACTCAAGCTTTGGGCTCTGGTACATCTTAACCCACTTGTTGGTATCGCTCATGGTGCCCATGAATGACCCGCCGTAACGGTAGAACATCTTTACTTCAGAGTAACCTTTCATAGGGTATACATATTCATTGAACTGCTGCTCAAGGGAGTTACCGCAAAAGCCGTCACCCCTCCAGTCAATAGGAGGATTCAGTATGGCGTCCGGCACTGTCAGCCTGTAAAGCCTCTGTTTTGTGGGGTTCTGGGCCGGTGAAAACTTTATCTTTGCCGCCTTTGTGGAGCCCATCCTGCCGTCAGGGTCAGCATATCCGGGGAAGAATACATCAACATTTGATGGCGCCCCCATGCATGTGCCCCAGATGCTTACCCCCGGTTTTCCTAACCCCTGCATTGCCTGCAACAGCACCATCATCCTTGCCCACTCTGTTGCATATGCCTCGCGGCATGCCCCGCCCTCGCCGCCCCTGGTGCCGCTCGCCAGCACTGTCCTTTTGGTTGCCCATCTTCTTGCAAGGGAGACTATTGTCTTTATGGGGATGCCTGTCTCTTCAGATGCCCACGCTGGGCTCTTTTCAACGCCGTCCTCTTTGCCAAGCACATAATCCTTAAAGGTCTCAAAACCTACAGTACGATTCGCAATATACTCCTTATCATAGGCATCTTCCTTGATCCATACATAGGCAATCGCCATGGCAAGGGCTGTGCCTGTCCCCATCCTTATGGGTATCCATTTGCCGTCCATAGCGGCATTTGTGTAGTTGTAAAGGGGGTCAATAAAGACCATCTCCACACCCTTTTCCTTGAGCCACTGACGCCACATGCTTGAATCCTGACCTGTATAGGTGCCCCTTGTGGAGTCAGGGTCGCATGACCAGTATACAATCATCTCAGCATGCTGAAGGGCATCTGTAAGGTGGTCATAAGGTTCGGGCATGCCGAGCCGCCAGTAGAAGCCATAGGTGTGTGTTGCGCCCCAGTGCCAACCTTCCCAGCTGTCAGGGTTGTCAAATATGGGTGTGTAGCCTATCATGTGCATAAACCTTGCGAACGGACCCATCTTGTAACCCACAACACCCCAGTTATGATGGCTTGATGTGATGCCAGTAATGGCAGAGGAGCCATAGGTATTGGTTACCCTTGTGATCTCCGATGATACTATATCAAGCGCCTCATCCCAGCTTATACGCTCATATTTTGCCTTGCCCCTGTTCTGCTGGTTCCGTTTACCTTTTGGGTCAAAATCCACCCTTTTATAGGGGTATTTAATCCTGTCTTCAGAATAGAGCCTTGTCCGTTCCGCATGAATAAAGGGTGATATGAAAAACTTGTTAGGGGGCGAGTATTTTCTCTTCCCGTCGTCTATTGTCCAGGATGGTTTAAAGTCTTCATCCTTTGCCTCGAGAGGCCTGATCCTGACAACCTTGCCGTCCCTCACATAAACTGATATGGGGCCTGCGTTTGTACAGCTTGTAAAAACCTGTTCAGCCATATATTCCTCCAAAGAAAATTGATCCTGTCTTTCCCTTTTATCAGGGTGAAAAAGAGAGACAATAGCCCTGTTTTACGATGCAGGATAGCTCATACTGCTACTGCTCATCCCGTAAAGCGAGAACCTCACTACATGCTCTATTAATCTGGCCTTAAAATCTGCGTCATAGGGTTTGCCTGTTACGCGTGAGATCATTGGCCTTGAATAATTAAAGTACAGGATAATACCAAAAATACTCATTATATCAAAGCTAAGATTTGCATCATTTACTCTATCCTTTGCGACATTTCTTAAAAGCCCGTAAAGCTTGTTAAATAGAGGCCTCAGGGTCTGATCCGCCACAAGCTCAAATGCCTCGGTCGGGTTATTTAGCTCCCGCACAATAAGCTGCCTGTGTCTGCCGAACTCCTCATCGGTTAAAGGCCCTTCAAGGTATGCCTTTGCCAGGGCATGGATAATCTGTTCCGGCGTCGGGTCAGTCATGCTGTCAACCTTTGCCTCAAACGCCTCGTACATGAGCCGTTCACGGGGGATCCACCTGGATCTAAAGACCTCAAGATAGAGATTCATTTTGTTGCTGAAGTGGTAATTGACAGACGCCATATTACACTTTGCGGCTGCGGTAATATCACGAACGCCTATGGCATGATATCCCTTTTGCGCAAAAAGTATTTCCGCCTTTTCAAGGAGCCTTTCTCTTGTCTGCTTTACTGTATTATTACTGCTCTCCTGGCCATTATTTGTTTTTTTTGACACTTTTATCTGGTACCTGCTTTTTATTAAATTTTAAAACCAGTTATTTCAAACAGTCGTTTTAAAGTCAAGCGACTTTTCATTGCCAATTTATTTGGTGGAAACACATGAAATTAAAATATATATTGACATTGTTCTATCAATGCTAAATATTATTTATAAATTTTTTAATATTATTCATTTTTAGGTAGATAATTTATCAGGAGGCATATATGTTACCCCAAAAATGCCCGAGCTGTGAAAATATACTGTCTGTAAAAAGGCTCAACTGTGAAAGATGCGGCACAGAGGTAGAGGGGCTTTATCAGATGCCTGTTTTAGCGAGCCTTTCAAACAGCCAGCAGGAGTTTATAATCCAGTTTATAAAGGCGAGCGGGAGCCTCAAGGAGATGGCAGAGATAAAAAAGCTCAGCTACCCGACAGTGAGAAACCAGCTTAATGAGATCATAGAGGCTATAAAGGCAAAGGAAAAATAGATGAAAAGAGAGAATGATACGCCGGGTTTTGATGTCCTGTTTTTTAATCCATTTTTAAGATTTTCAGGGGCACCTGTTTTATTAACAGGGCTGGCAGCCATCATCCTAGCGGCTATTATTGGCTCATTTAGCAATACCCAATTCAACGGGGTATTAAACATGGTGATTTTACCCTCAAAACCGCTATGGTATCTGGTAGTTATGAATATCACCAACTGGGTCATATCAACTTTGGTCTTCCTTGTACTGGGTAACATACTCACAAAATCCAGGTTCAGGATTATAGATATTGCAGCCACACAGGCCTTTGCAAGGTGGCCCAATATTGTGTCAGCAGTTGCACCTCTCATAATGAAGATACCAGGATTTGGAGCAACGATAGCCGCTGCTTACATTATCCAGTGTGCGGCATATCTTTGCCTCTGCTTTATGGCGGTACTTATGTATAATTCATATAAGGTCTCATTTGACCTGAAGGGAGCAAGGCTCATTTCATCATTCATAGCAGGCCTTTTTATTGCTCAGACACTTTCGCTAATATTCATAAGTTATCTGACAGGTATGCTTAAGTTTTAAAAGAAAGACTATTCAATTGTTAATACGGAGGAAATCATGACTATAAACAATTTTTACAGGGAGATGAACATGACAAAGAGATTAGGGCTTTTAATAGTTATATCGGCAGTTTTGTTTTTTAACATACAGGTGGCCTCAGCAGCAGAGGAGGATACCCCGGAGATTCTAGCTGGCCAGTTTGTGGATCTGCTTGCAAAGGAGGATTTTGCATCCGCAGTCAAATGGTTTGATGCCAAGATGACCAGTGCGCTTCCTGAGTCATCATTAAAGCAGACATGGTTGTCTGTTACAGGACAGGCAGGGAAATTTAAAAAACAGGTAAAGACAAAAACAGAGAAGATCCAACAGTACGAAAAAGTCTCTGTTACCTGTGAATTTGAAAAGGCGACCCTTGATGTTCAGGTGGTATTTGACAGTCAAAAGAGGGTGGCAGGGCTCTTCATAGTGCCGGCAAAATGATCTCATTTCTGAAAGGAAGGATAACTATTTTTATTTTTTTTATAAGGAGGGGATTATGATTGCACAAATATCAGTCTACCCGATAGGTGAAGGGACAAGCGTAAGCCGCTTTGTAAAGAAGGGGGTGGCGGTTATTGAAAAGTCAGGTTACACATACGAGGTAGGCGGCATGTCCACCACAGTGGAAACACCTGGCCTGGATGAGCTGTTTAGCCTTATAAAAGAGGTACATGCGGCGCATATAAAAGAGGGCGCAAAACGCATAATAATAGATTTAAAGGTGGATGATAGGCTGGATAAAAAGGCCACCATAAAGACCAAAAAGGCATCTGTTATTGAACCTGCCTCATAAAAAATTCCCAGATCAGGTCATTTGCTATTATGGCCTTTGACGGGGTTTTGCCACGAACAGGTTTGCCACCGGGCCATGAATGGCCCCCGGTTGCTGTTACAACCAGCTCTACCTGCGTATTATTATGTTTTGATGTGTAAATATCTGCATATGCCCCTGGCGCATCCAAAATTCTTTGAGGCACCTTTTCGGCCTGGTTGCGGATTATCCATCGATTGATCGTCTCATTCACAGAGGTAAAGTCTGTCACCTTTGATTCGTCTCTGAAGGCCTCCTCCCCTGCACCGCCATTAAAAAGCACATGGGTATCATCCAGGGCATGTATATGCATAATGGATATGGGCTGAGAAGGCTTGCACTCCTTTGTATTGTCTGTACCGGCAACAGCGGCAATTGCCTTAAAGGTATCAGACATCTCACACGCCAGCCGGTGGGCCATCATGCCACCATTTGACATTCCTGTTGCAAATATCCTTTTTTCATCAATAGACACTTTTCCTTTTATATCGATAATGACCTGTTTGACAAATTTTACATCATCAACATTTTTATCGCGTGCATAACCGCAGCATTCACCCGAGTTCCAGGTGGCAAGGTGCTGTCTCGGAAGGCGGCTTGAACCGTTTGGAAACGCAAGGATAAACCCCTCTTTATCAGCCTTTTCTTTCCAGCCATAATCTGATGCTGCCTGTTCCATATTTCCTCCACCACCGTGAAAGAAAAGGAGAAGTGGCACAGGTTTTTTTGTATTACATGTAGCAGGGATATAAAGCAGGTATTTACGATTACCATAAACCTTGTATTTATGTTCGCCGGATTGGATATTGTAACCTGTTGTTAAATTTTCCTGAGCCCACACGCAGGATGCTGATAACAGTACAAAGCAGACACATAAGATATAAAAGGATTGAAATACTTTAACCCGGTCATGGATAATCCATTTTACCCTGCACATCTTGCAATAGCCTCCATACGTAATATTTTGACAGCAGGTGATACATTATGATAAAAGTATCTTCGTTTAAAGAGAAAAGTCATAACAGGATATTTATATTGGGTTTTCAAAATAGTTAAGTAACTAAAAAACAGGGACATAAAGTATTGCCTTTCAACAGGCGATAATGTGCGGGTCCGGCAATATCGTGATATAGCCGGAGGGAAATAATTAACTGATAGTTGGGCCGCTATCTTAAATTTGCATTTAAGATAGCGGCCTTTTTTTTGGTGCAATTTGATTAGGCATAATTATATAAGGGTGTGACGGAATAGTTCCGTCACAGGATAAAGGAAGGGTCGGGCCGCTCTCCTGGAAATAACTTTTTCAGGAGGAAATAATGAAAGAAACTTTAAAACCTGTTACAAAAGAGTATACCCCGGTCAGCGGTGTAATCCTGCGTATATACTGGATTGCCATTGCCCATGGAGCAGCCCTGATCCTTGCAGCCAAAATGGCTTTTTCTTTTCTCCAGCGTTCCCTTATTTTAAATCTAGTCTTTGGCCTTATTCTCATATCGGCCATTATTGCCCGCTACATTGATATCCGTTACCTTAATGGAGAGACCGCAGACTTCAGGAAGGCAACGACATCTGACTGGCGCTCATGGTCCTTTAAGGTTGTTACAGTCTATTTAACAGGATTTGTACTGCTTCATCTGTCTGCATACCTTCATAAGTAAATCGCATTAAAAAGATTAATGCGGAAAATTAAAATTCTGGTATGATGACAAATCAGGTTAAAGAGAGGTCGGATATTA
>CAZXUA010000004.1:34830-62361 GCA_964643755.1 uncultured Desulfatiglans sp.
AGAGAGCTCCAGCCGGACATCTCTGCAAAATGATATTTAACACCGGAGGAATAGATGGCCTTTTTAAAAAAGATACTCACCCTTGGGATAATTTGTCTGATCGGCTATTTTGTGCTTGGTTATCATTATATTGTCATAGATAAGTCAGTAAAGATGCTCAGGAAATCCCAATATACCCTCAAGTATACATTCTTCAGCACCAAGGCCAAGGAGATAGAAAGGGTGCTTGATGTGCCTGAGCTCTGGAATGACGGTATAGGAGAACTCCTTGTTCAGGCAGGGAAATTGACACAGGAGGAACTGGAGGCATATATAGCAAAAAAGGAGGCACAGGAGGCGGCAGAATACTAAACCTCAAAGTCCACCTTTATCTTGTACATCTTTTCCGCGGGTAAATTGAGTATATCATTCACCCCGGTCTTTAAGGCTATCTCCTTGAGTGCGGTCTCTATAGATGCCATATCAGGGGCTATAAAGGTGAACCATATATTATAAGGGTTTTTTCTCAGGTAGTTATGGGTCACGCCTTTAAAACTATTCACCGCCTCGACAAAGCGATCAATCTTTTCTTCAGGCACCCTTGCTGCACAGAGGGTGCTTGTAAACCCAAGCTTTCTGGAATTAAAATTGCCCCCGATCCTGCGGATAATACCATCTTCTTTGAGCCGCTTGATGCGCTCTATTACCTCATCCTCAGAGAGCCCAAGCCTGTCACCTATCTCAAGAAAGGGTCGTGAGGTTACAGGAAAACCCGATTGTATTTCGTTTAAGATTTTTTTGTTTGTTGGGTCCATGATCTTTTAATTAACTATAATATTGATTTCCGAAACCTTATAAAAACTATCAAGTTCCTTACAGGTGCCAACTGGCGCAAGGCTCAAGGCTCAGGGCGCAGGGTAAAGGCAAAAAAAATAATATTAAATAGCCGGTTGATAGGCACACAAAGGTTCCTCTGCCAGATAGTCTCCTGTTGCCGCATATGCCCTTGCCCTGCATCCGCCGCAGAATTTTTTGTATTCACATTTGCCGCACTTGCCTTTATAAAGTGAAAAATCCCTGAGTTCATTAAATATCTTTGAATTTTTCCAGATGTCATCAAAGGATGCCTCTTTGAGATTGCCGCAGTTTAACTCCAGGTACCCGCATGGCTGTATAATGCCATCATATGAGATAAAGCAGAAGGAGGTGCCGCCAAGGCATCCCCTTGTTACCGCATCAAGGCCATATGTCTCAAATGCTATCTTCTCCCCTTTGGCATGTGCCTCCTGCCTGAGTATACGATAGTAATGGGGGGCGCATGTTGCCTTGAGATGGAGCGGGGTCTTGTCTCTCATGTTGTAAAACCAGTGAAGCAGTTTTTCATACCTGATGGCGTCTATCTCCTGCTCTTCCATATCCTTTGCCCTGCCTGTGGGCACCAGAAGAAAGATATGATGGGCAACAGCGCCCAGTTCAACCGTCATCTTAAGTATATCTTCTATATGTTCCGCATTGTGTTTTGTTACAGTGGTATTTATCTGGAATTCAATGCCCGCCTCTCTTAACATGGCTATACCCTTGAGAGATGCATCAAATGCCCCCTTTACCTTTCTGAAGGCATCATGTCTTTCAGCGGTTTCACCATCAAGGGATATGCTTAAACGCTTAATGCCTGATTCCCTGATCTCTTTTATAATGGCAGGGGTAAGGAGTGTGCCATTAGTCGCCATCACCATTCTTAAACCTAAGTTTGTGCCGTATCGGGCCAGCTCAAAGACATCCTCCCGCATGAGTGGCTCACCGCCTGTGAGTATGATGATGGGGCTGCCTGTGCGTTTGATTTCTTCAAGCACCTGTTTGCATTTGCCGGTATCAAGCTCGCCTTCATAGGGGCCTTTTTCTGCTGATGCCCTGCAATGGACACAGTTAAGGTTGCAGCTTCTGGTGATCTCCCATGCGACAAGCCGGGGCGAGTTTAATTTTTGATCTGTTGGATGTGCTTTATGCATAAATAAAAACCAGGTTTAAGGCTCTAGGCTCTAGGCGCATGGTTAAAGATTCAAGATTCAAAATTTAAGGTTTAAGGTTTAAATAACCTGCTGCTTCTTTGGCAAAATAGGTAAAAATAATCTTTGCTCCGGCCCTTTTGATGCAGGTAAGGCTTTCCATCATCATCCTTTTACCGTCCACCCATCCCCTCTCCTCTGCTGCCTTTATCATGGAATACTCGCCGCTCACATGATAGGCGCAGACCGGTAAGAGGCACATCTCCTTTACCCGGCGGATAATATCCAGGTATGGGAGGGCAGGTTTTACCATTATCATGTCTGCCCCCTCCTCAATATCAAGCATGGCCTCCCTTATGGCCTCATCACTGTTACCCGGGTCCATCTGGTAGCCTCTCCTGTCGCCAAATTCAGGCGCAGATTCAGCCGCCTCCCTGAATGGGCCGTAAAATGCGGATGCATATTTTACCGCATATGAGATGATACCCCTGTCACAAAAACCGTTTTTATCAAGGATGTCACGGATGGCAGCCACCCTGCCATCCATCATGTCTGATGGGGCGACAAAATCAGCACCTGCCTTTACATGGCTTAATGCAGTTTTTGCAAGTATCTCAAGGGTGGAGTCATTATGGACAGAACCATTTTCTATTATCCCGCAATGGCCGTGATCCGTATATTCGCACAGGCATACATCAGTGATAACAACCATGTCAGGGAATTTTGTCTTTATTGCCCTGACAGAGCGCTGAACCGCCTCATCATCGTCAAATGCGCTGCTGCCGATTGAATCCTTTTTTGAAGGCAGCCCGAAGAGTATGATGGCCTTAATCCCAAGCCCCATTAACTCCTTTACCTCCTTGACAATCGTATCCACAGAAAAATGAAACTGGCCAGGCATTGATGGTATAGCATCTTTGATGCCCTTTCCATTTTTTACAAAGAGGGGCTGAACAAGGTCATTAACCGATAAAGAGCTCTCCCTGACCATGTTAAGGATCTCCGGTGTTCGGCGAAGCCTTCTTGGGCGTATAATCATATGATTTTCCTTTCCAAACAAACAATACCTTTTCTTTTTTGAAGCAAGATGATTATATGAACAAATTCCATCTGGCACTGGGCACAAGGCTCAGGACACAGGGTTTCTGAATTCCCTTGCACCTTGAGCCCTGCGCCTTGCGCCTGTTTTATATTCCTATCTCCTCATCTGTCAGATAACAGGCCGGGTCAGGCGCCCACAGGTCGCCAGTTGCCGCCTCTGCCCGTACCCTGAAGTTACCTGCGCAGATATCAAGCCATTTGCACCTTGCGCACCTGCCTGTAACATATCTCTTTTTATCCTTTAGCCTTGACATCAATGGATCAGTCATGTCTGTCCATATCTCGCTGAATGGCCTTTCAAGGACATTGCCAAAGCTGTGATGCCTCCAGAACTGGTCTGCATGCACAGCGCCGTCCCAGCTTATGCAGCCTATGCCCCTGCCTGAGCTGTTACCCTCGTTCATCTTGAGTAGTTCAAGCACCTCGCTGCTCCTGGGGTTTTTCTCTTTTAACATGCGGAGGTAAACATATGGGCCATCCGCATGGTTATCCACTGTGAGTATCTCCTTTGGCCTTCCCCTGTCATGGAGATCCCTTGTCCTGTCAATAATAAGGTCAACAACCTCACGTGATTCTGCATGAGATAAATCCTGACTCATGAGCTCAGAGCCCCTGCCCGCATACACAAGGTGATAAAAGCAGACCCTGGGTATCTCCATCTTTTCAAGCAGATCAAATATGGGGCTGACCTGATCCCTGTTTAATTTACTTATTGTAAACCTTAATCCGACCTTGAGCCCTGCCTCAAGGGAGTTTTCTATGCCCTTTATAGCCGCCCTGAATGCACCCTCCTTTTTCCTGAAGCGGTCATTAACCTCTTCCATCCCATCAAGGCTTATACCCACATATGAGAGCCCAATCTTTTTTAGTTCCCCTGCCTTTTCCTTGGTTATAAGGGTGCCATTTGTGCTGATAACCGCCCTCATGCCTTTATCCACTGCATAGCTCGCAAGCTCAGCAAGGTCAGGCCGTACAAGGGGCTCGCCCCCTGAAAAGAGCACAACAGGGGCGCCAAAGCCTGCCAGGTCATCAAGGACTCTCTTTGCCTGTAAGGTAGAAAGCTCCTTCTCAGTAGATTTTAAGGTTGCATGGGCATAGCAGTGCATACAGTTAAGATTGCATGCCCTGGTTATGTTCCAGACGACTACAGGCTTTTTATCCTTTGAAAACTGAAGCAGGTGGGAGGGCAATTTTGATGAATGCCTCCCATATCGCAGCGCATCCGAAGGTTCCACAGTGCCGCAGTAAAGCTTTGAAATTCCTATCATTTAATATTTTTATCCGTATCAATTGGTATCAGATTCTCATTTTCGTCAAAGTGCTGCCTGTAATATTTTTTAAGCAGCGTGTTTATATACCTTTCCATATCAATAATGGCATCCCGGTTCAAGGTAAAATGTTCTATGCCGGATCGGTCTTTAACCAGCTTAAGCCCGTATTCAAGCTTCTTTGCCATATAAAAGGCAAGGGGGCCGGGCTCTTTGTTTGAATCAAGTGATTGTCTGATAAGCTCATCAACAGCGCTTTCATCAAAGGACATGCTTATATCCAGCTTTTCAGCAAGCAGTATCTCTTCATCCCTCACCTGCCTGTACATGGCTTTAAAGTCCTCAAAGGCGCTGTTTATATCGGTTGTTGTCCTGAGATAAATCTCGCCTATAAGCTCCCTTCTCTCCTGGCTCATAGTAATACCGGACAGGTTCTTGAAATCCTTTTCACGCTCCCTTATAAATGCGGCTATGTTTTCAAGCTCCTTTTTTCTCATCCGCTCAAAACGGGCCAAACGCTCAGGATTATTATAATCCTCCTTGAGTCTGGCAAGTTCGCCTTTAGGATCATCAACCAGCTCCGGTGTCACAAGGAGTTGTTTGATATTTGTAGAGGGGAGATGTTTTTCAAAGGGTATGAGCACCTTTTCGACTGCGCTTACAAGGCTTCTTGCACCGGTCTTCATCCTGACGGCTATATCCGCAATCCTGTCAAGGGCCTCATCCTCAAACTTTATATCAATGCCATATGCCCTGAAATCCTGCCTTTTACTTACAATAACAGGGTTATTGGGATTTTTAAGTATATCTGCAAGGTCATCCCTGGTAAGCTCGTCAAAGACCACTATAACAGGGAGCCTGCCAATAAACTCAGACTCAAAACCAAACTCCACAAGGTCCTGCGCAGTAACCTCCTTCATGATCTCCCACGGGATCTCTGTTGGTGAGACATCCGCCTCAAAACCGATCCCCTGTTTCTGGAGCCTTTTCTTTATAATATCTGTAAGCGCCCCGAATGCCCCGCTCATGATAAAAAGGATGTTTTTCGTGTTTACCACACGCTTTTCCTTTTTGCCTGTACGCCTGAACTGCTCTATCGCCTGTATCTGGGAAATCGGGTCATGGGCCACCTTTAGGTCAACCTCTGTCTCTTCCATGGGTTTTAAAAGGGCCCTCTGGACACCTGTTCGGGAGACATCGTGGCCTATAAAATTATTAGCGGAGGCTATCTTATCTATCTCATCTATATAGATTATGCCGTTTTCAGCGAGCTCTATATTTTCACCCGCCTCATAAACAAGGTCCCTTACAAGGTCTTCAACATCGCCCCCAACATAGCCGGTCTCGCTGAATTTGGTTGCATCGCCCTTTACCATAGGCACACCCAGCTTCTGGGCAAGCAGCTTTATCATATAGGTTTTACCAACGCCTGTGGGCCCGATCATGAGGACATTGTTTTTTATCATCCCGACGCCGGAATGTTTCTTTTTACCTGAGAGCTTGTTAAGGTAATTGACCCTGTTAAAATGGGTGCAGATCTTTGTGGCGAGCACTGCCTTGGCGTCATTCTGTTTTATCACAAAGTTGTCAAGATGAGCCTCAAGCTCTTCAGGGAGCATATCAAATTCAGACACACCCTTTTTGTTTTGATAATCCCTCCCCTCTTCAATATCGTCAAAATCCCCTTTGGGAAGCATTACAGGGGATAGTATCTTTATGCGGTTTCCATATTTTTTTGAAAGATAATCGCCAAGTTCCTTTTCGAGCTCCTGCTGATTGGGCAGCTTTTCATACTCATTCCGCTCATTATCCTGATTCTCTGTTTTTGTGGTCATATAAACCTCTTTATTTTAATGCTAAAATATAGACATTATGGATATTGATTTCAACCCAAATAATGTTTTTATACCTTATTGACTCAGACGATTATTTTCATTAAAGTCTCAATATCTGATTATTACCTGAATATACAGATCGGCAATTTTTGAATAGATATAAACATTTAACACAAATAGGGAACAAGGCATGGCCTATCGACTTGAAATACGGCTCAAAAAGGAATTACCTGACGCAGAGGGTAATAATATAAAAAAGAAGGCAAATGATTACTTTGGCTTAGGGGTTAAGGATATACGAGTAATCAAAGTACTGACAATAGACTTGAGCCTCAATGAGAAAGATATTGAGGATATAAGACGAGAGATATTCACCAACCCGGTTACAGAGCTCTCTTCATTTAGCCCGATGGCTACCGGTTTTGACTGGCTTATATGGGTGGGTTACAGACCCGGCGTAAGGGACACTGCAGGAAGCACTGCGGTGGAGGCAATAGAGGATTTTCTTAAAAGGCCCTTTAAAAAGGGAGAGGCGGTATATACATCCAAACTGTTTGAAATAAGGGGCGATATTGATGATGCAGGGGCAATAAAAATAGCCTCTGAAATACTCTCAAATGACATTATCCAGCAGTACAGGATCTACTCAAAAGAGAGCTGGGACAGAGAAAATGGCATTGGGATAATTATCCCCAAAGTTAAACTTGACCACGTGCCAAAGTCAAAAACCATATCAATCGGTTCTGACGAAGAGCTTATAAGAATATCCGGCGAAAGAAACCTGGCCCTTCAGGAGCGGGATATCCCGACTATCAGGCAATATTTCCTGAGAGAAGATGTCCGCTCTGAGCGAAAAAAGGTGGGGCTTGATGAGCCTACTGATGTTGAGATTGAATATATATCCCAGTCCAGAAGCGACCATTGCAACCACAATACCTTCCGCGCCCTGTTCAACTATACTGATATTGCCACAGGGGAAAAGAGAGAGGTGAATAACCTTTTCAAGAGCTGCATACAGTCGCCTACCCTTGAGCTTGCAGCAAAAAAGGATTGGGTGGTCTCGGTTTTATGGGATAATGCGGGTGTGGCCCGTCTGGACGAAAAGAACAACTACACCATTACAGGCGAGACACACAACAGCCCCTCAAACATGGAGGCATACGGCGGCGCCATAACCGGCATTGTCGGTATATACCGTGACCCATTAGGCACAGGCAAGGGTTCAAGGCTTATATTAGGGATGTATGGTTATTGTGTGGGCGACAGGGATTATAACGGCCCCCTTAAACCCCATCTGCACCCGAGAAGGCTCCTTGATGGTGTGATAGAGGGGGTTAAGGATGGCGGAAACAAGAGCGGTGTGCCAACCCCTTTCGGCCAGGTGGTTTTTGACAAGGGGTACATGGGTAAGTGTCTTGTATTTGTTACTGCATTGGGCATCATGCCAGCCACAGTGGATGGCGAACCATCACACCTTAAAAAGACCGAGCCGGGTGATCTGATAATAATGTCCGGCGGCAGGGTGGGCAAGGATGGAATCCACGGTGTCACTGCATCATCAGAGGTGTTCAGTGAGCATACACCAGCGGGTCATGTGCAGATAGGCGACCCCTATACCCAGAAAAAGATGCACGATTTTCTGCTTGAGGCAAGGGATGAGGGGCTTATCGCATTTATTACAGATAATGGCGGAGGCGGACTTTCATCCTCCATAGGAGAATCCGCTATTTTAAGCAACGGATGCAGGGTTGATCTGGATAAGGTGCCGCTAAAATATGAAGGGCTTGACCAGTGGGAGATATGGGTATCTGAATCACAGGAGAGGATGACCATTGCAGTTAAACCCAAAAACCTTGAAAGGTTTATGGAGCTGAGCAAAAAACATGCGGTAGAATCCACTGTGATAGGCGAATACAATGATTCAGGCTATCTGCGTCTCGATTATAACGGCAGGACATGCGCCTATATCAGCATGGATTTTATGCAATCCGATTTCCCGCAGTGGGTCTTTGATGCAGAATGGACACCCCCTGAAATGAGGGGGTTATACGAACCTGTTATAAGTGAACCAAAGAATCATGGCGAGATACTTAAGACCATGCTTTCAAGGCCCAATATCTGCTCCAAAAACTGGATACAGAGGCAGTATGACCATGAGGTGCAGGGGGGGAGCATCATTAAACCACTTGTTGGAAAGGGTAGAGACATACCTGGCGATGCCGCTGTTGTAAAACCTGTGCTTGATTCGCCCACCGGCATTGCAGTATCACAGACCATCAACCCTTTCTTATCTGAGATAGATACCTATCACATGACAGGGTATATAATAGATGAATCCATTAGAAAGGTCATTGCAGTTGGAGGTGATTTTGAACATCTTGGCGGCGTTGATAACTTCTGCTGGCCCACAGTCCAGTATCACCCTGAGATGAACCCTGACGGCAAATACAAGGCCGCACAGCTTGTAAGGTCAAACTGGGCATTAAAGGATTACTGCCTTGCATATGGGATACCTCTCCTTTCAGGCAAGGACAGCATGTACATAGATGGAAACCTTGAAGGGCCATATGGCGAAAGAAGAAAGGTTTCAGGGCTGCCCACCCTGCTTTTCACTGTATCGAGCGTGATAAAGGATACGGGAAAATGCATTACAATGGACAGTAAGTTACCGGGTGACCTTGTCTATATCCTTGGTGAGACCAGGAATGAGCTTGGGGGAAGCGAGTATTACCAGATGATGGGTGAGCTGGGGTTGAATGTGCCAAAGGTAAATGCAGAAGAGCTAAAACCCTTATATAAAAGGTTTTGCGAGGCAATTGATAAGGGGTTGATAGCCTCTGCCCATGCGGTTTCAAGGGGAGGGCTTGCGGTGCACCTGGCAATGGTTGCAATGGGCGGCGAGACAGGCATGGATATTGATCTGAGATCAATTCCTGCCTTTTCAGGGCTTTCGGATGCAAAGATACTCTACTCTGAGTCAGCAGGTAGGTTTATAGTCACTGTTGATCCGGCTAAAAAGGAGCGGTTTGAAGGGCTATTCAAAGGGATGCCGGCCGGACTTGTCGGCAGGGTAACAGATACCAGTGTTTTCAGGATTAAAGGGTCATGCGGAACGGAGATCATGGCTGAGGAAATAAAAGAGCTTAAAACCTGCTTTCACAAGAGGTTTGGAGGATTATTATAATGGCTGTTAAAGCAATCATATTAACCGGGTACGGGCTTAACTGTGATAATGAAACAGAGTATGCCCTCAGACTCGCAGGCGCAGAGCCCTTAAGGATGCATATAAATGACCTGATTGACACTTCAGGGAAGATACTTGATGAATGCCAGATCCTTGTATTTGGCGGAGGATTCAGTTGGGCCGATGACCACGGCGCAGGTGTGATATTTGCCACAAAGATCAAATACAATATCGGTGACAGAATAAACAGCTTCATAGAAAAGGGAAACCTGGTTATAGGCATATGCAACGGGTTTCAGTCACTTGTTAACCTTGGCCTTTTGCCGGGATTTGACAATAACTATACTGAAAGAAGGGTGGCCTTAACCAATAATGACAGGGGTAATTTTATAGACTGCTGGGTAAACCTCAGGGTCAACCTTGCTTCCAACTGTATTTTCACAAAGGGGATAGATACCATTGAGCTCCCTGTAAGGCACGGCGAGGGTAAACTCTTTGCATCTGAAGCGGATATTGAACGGCTTTTTAAAGATAACCAGGTGGTGATGCAGTACGCAGATAATACTGGCAAGCCAGCGAATGGCGTATGGCCATTAAACCCGAATGGCTCAACCAGGGATATCGCAGGTATATGTGACCCGACCGGCAGGATCTTCGGCCTTATGCCGCACCCTGAGGCGTTTAATTCATACATGAACCACCCTGACTGGACCAGAAAAAGGGAGGCATTATCGAGGGCGGGTAAAAGCATCGAAACCAGGGAGGGGGATGGCATAAAAATATTCAGGAATGCTGTTCGATTTATTAAAACCAGATAAAAAGGATATCATGAAACAAAAAAATAACCATCCGCCAGATTTTCCTGGGCTTAAGATCAAACAGGACAGGGGCAAAAAGACCTACGATGCCCTGATCAAAACATGTTTTCAGCTTTTAAAAAGGCAGGATTTTGATTCTATTACCATTGCCGAACTCGCCAAAGCAGCAGGATATTCTGTAGGCGCCTTTTATGCGCGGTTCCGAAGCAAAGATGAGTTTTTTGACGCAATGATTGCCTATCATTTTAAAAACCGCAGAGAGGCCCTTGAACGGATATTTTCCACCTTTCACAACAGTGATCTGATAGATGCATTAATAAAGAATATCGTGCATTATTTTTCAGCAAACCAGCGATTCTGGCGGGCCGCGCTGGTCAGGAGCATGCGCGACCCTGATTTCTGGACGCCGATCAGGCAATCCGGCCACGATCTTGCGAACAGGGTTATTGAAAGATTATGCGAAGAGGCAGGACGTTCATTAACCAAAATGGAGGATACAAACCTCCGGTTTGCATTTCAGATTACATTTGGAACCATTAATAACTCCATAATTAATCAGCCCGGGCCTCTCTTTATGAATCAGGAACTCTTTGCAGAAAAACTGGCCAGGGCCTTCAGGCTCGTGTCAGGCTGTGATAATATTAAAACAAGAAGCGAATAAAGAAATAAAAAAATACGAACCCGTTTTGTTCATCAAACAGGTTCGTATTTATGACTTTTATTATGCTATCAGAAAAAGTAGAATATCCATCGTAACATAAATAATTTAATTAAACTCAAACTTCAGGCCAATTACAAAGCGACGACCGCGAAGGTCGCCTGTAACGCCTAAACCAGGGCCTTGACCATAAAAGCTATTATTATCTGTAGCACCCGCATTCCCTGCCAGGTAAGGCTGGGGATCCCTGTCAAATACATTGTTCATATTGAAAAATAGATTCAGGTTTCCCCTATCTAAATCAAATCTGTAACTAACCTGAGCATCAGTGATGATTTCAGACTCCACAGTATTGTCATAAGCATCCCACCTTGTACTTGTACCTTTGTAGTTCCAGTTTCGGATTATCTGTGTCTTGTCTGTATACCTGTTCGTAAATGAGAAGACTAATGGATCACGCATGTAGGTGAAGCCAAGGGTTGCCACCCACTCAGGATAACTGATTTTAACAGTATCAGTCGTTTTGGGTATTTTCGGTGGTGCGTTGGGATCGCTGGGATAATTGGGATTATTACTCAAGGATGTACTGGAATTCTCTCCAACGTAACTGCCAAGCAGGCGCCAGCTTATACTCTCGACGCCGCCAAACCATTTAACTGGCGCACGATAGTCCAATTCAAAATCTATGCCCCTGGCCTTTACTGAATTCTGGTTAATATAGGGATTACCAACCAGGGTCATTTGATAGATTGGAGTGATGTTATCCTCACCATATCCTACCAGAACATCACCGCGTGTAATGAGGTTGCACAGCTGCGCATCGTCATCCTCATAGCATCTTTTGACCACTTCAGCTACACCCAACTGCTGGATATTATCCTTAACCACTATGCGGTACCAGTCTGCTGAAAAGGTAATACCTTCCAACCATTTTGGAATATAAACCAGGCCCACTGTTCCGGTTCTTGCTTTCTCGGGCTTTATATCAGGACTGCCACCTGAGTATTGGGTAAAAGTAAAAGTTGGTTTATTATTATTATTAGAAACATGGTTCGTGTCGTAAAAAACCCAATAGTCGGGTATACTGGCCGCTATACCACCTGTCCGGTCAAATTTTTCACCTATGGTAGCAGCCCGAACATCCTGAGAATATGTGCTGCGAAAGCGCAATTCATCATAAACAGCCCAGTCAAGACCTCCTTTCCATGACCATTGTGTGCCTGCGCCTGAATAATCTGCCCAGCGGGCAGCCCCGTTAAAATTCAACTGTTTTATAAAGGGGAGATCAGAGAGTATAGGCACCAGTATTTCATCAAATATCTCATGTACATTCTGGTCACCACGTGCAAAGGGCACGTTTGACATCTGTATTTCAACCAGGTTGCCTGAGGCAATATTACCTGCAGGCACACCACGAATACCCAGCGCTGCGTTATTTGCCAGTACCGGGCGATATCTGGGATCAGCATTAATATTGCCCCCGGGGCCTACCTCCACTACCTGAGTAAATTCTTCCTCCCGATAGTTATACCCAAAGGCCATTCTGATAGGCCCAGCTCCCCAGCCTTTGTAAAGTTCACCGTCAGCCATAATTTCATATACATTCTGTTCAATTTCAATGATCCTTTGCTTGTTATTACCTGAAATATAGCTGTGGGGCAGGCTTTCTGTAGCGGAGAGGAAACCTTCAGCATTCATTTCAACCCCTGGCTCAAAGCCGGTAACCCAGTCAATGGCCTCCTGAGAGGCATTTCCAGCGCCAAAAAGATTTATAGGCACGCAATCCTGGTATATGGGGTTTGCAGTGCCTCTGGTTGTAACAGTAACGTTACAGGCAGGTTGCCCTGTAAGCGGATCAATGACCGCATCCATGGCCAGATAGATCCGGTCAAGGCGAATACCCCCGCGCTGAATAGCCTTTACATCGGTTTTACCATGCTGTATGTAACCCTTGATCTTCCAATCATCAAAAAATCCGGAACTACCTACTGTATAATCGAACCCGGTTGTTAGTGACAGAGTTTTTGTCCTCTGCTCAGTATATGGATCAAAGGCTATGTCTTCGGGGCTGCCAATCCTGGCGAATTGTACACTTGCTATGTTCCTGCCGGTAGGATTGGTTTCACTTGCAGGGGCCATTAGATTCTGGATATTCTGCGGTAGAAATGGGTTCCCGCGATAAACTGTGAAGGCGCCCCATGTACTGGTCATTATTCCGCCAAAGTTCTTATTAACAAAATATGATTTACCAAGCATGGCCTGACCGTAAACCTTTAACTTGCTACTAATTTCGTGCTCAATATATCCAAAGTAATTTTCTCTGCCTGACTCAGGGGTTATCTGAGTAGCATCAGCATTGGCCAGAGTGGTATCCACTAGTGAAGAACCTTCTGTTCCTTCACATAACTGCCCATTACTTGTACAAAGCCCGGTACCCTTTACATAAGGGATAGCATAACCATTACCATCAAAAGTATACCAGCCTACAGGATCTGCAAACCTGAGAATGCCATCAGGTGAGGCAGTAGTAGTATAGAGATTATTCACCGGTATAAAAAATGGGTTATCAGGAGTGGTACCCGCAGTAGGAGATGGATTTTTTACCAGACCGGTAGAATGATACCATTCATATTCTCCGAGCTGGTAACCATAGATAGGGTCTTGTTCGCCCTTTTCCGCTGAAAACAGAACATGGGTTCTGTCAGTTACGGCAAAACCTCCTGCAATCTGGTACTCCTTGTTCTCGTTATGACCTCTTCTGGTTTCACCCCACTGCACATTACCTTTAATGCCTTCATATTCAGTATTCAGAATGAAGTTGACAACACCCGCCACAGCATCAGTGCCATAGGCTGCGGAGGCGCCTCCGGTTACTGTTTCAACCGACCTGAGCAGGGTTTCAGGGAACAGGTTTACATCGGGGCCACCGAAGATAGTGGACGGAACCACCCTGCGGCCATCAAGCAACTGCAGTGTACGCTTGCTCTGAAGCCCGCGCAGATTCAAACTACCGGCGCCTGAGGTGTTGAAGAAACCACCTGTATTCTGTGTAGTGTTTGAACCGAAAAACTGCGGCAATTCCGCCAGTCCCTCAACCACAGTGGTTGGTGATGACACCTCGATCTCATCCAGTACCACCACATTGACCGGGGTTGGGGTATCCATCCCGGTGGTTCGAAGCCGTGAACCTGTCACTGTTATCTCTTCCAGGGAAAATTCTTCTTCTGATGATTTGCTTTCATCTGATGATTTTGCGCTTTGCGCCAAAGCAAGAGTCCCTGATATAATCAGGCTTAAAATTGGCAGCGCCAGATAGAGAGCTGTTTTCCTGATCACATGATCAAACCTGTTATTTTTCATTTCGTCTATCCCCTCCTTAAAAAAAAAGAATGTTAAAAATTATCCACATGGATAAGCCACATTTTTTATAGAATAGAGAATCTATATTCTTTTTTTAAATAAAACTAATAAAGCCGAAATGATTCTTAATCTGATTTATTTTAAAAAATGAAAATTAATACAGGAATATGAATTACCATATAATGAATTTCTGCGATCAGTCATTAGATGAAGAGGGATTATTTTCCTGAGCCAGTTCCTGTTTTACCATTCCCATAAGATAACTGCGGGGATTTGTCAATATTAAAAAATAGCACCAATAACCTTTTAATCGAACCATAATAAAAAGGTTTAATTTTGAGACCCTGAGACACAAAAAAGCGCCTGACGAAAAATTCTATCCGGCGCTTTTTTGTGTTTATTTTGATTAATTGCCTTTATTTATAAGGCCAATTCAGTAAAACCAGCTACTTTTTTGCCATTTCATACATCTGCATGGTAGAGCTCTTATGCATGCCCATAAGATTCATGGGCACCTGCTGTTTAAGTTCATCGACTGTCCATCTCCCTCCATACTTGATAAGCGAACTCTGCCATTCAGCCTCTGAATAGAGATGTATGCTCTGCCCGCCTACAAAAAATACCGAACCGCTGATCTGTGAGGCATCATCCGTGGATAGATAACAGATAAAAGGGGCCAGGTCATCAGGGCTCGGGCTCATATTAAGTGGCAATTTATAATTAGTGAACACCCATGGACCCTGGCCCTCTGGCATGGCCTTTTCATATGCATCTATCTCAAAAGAGGCCCTTGTCAGGGCATTGGGGGCAAAGGCATTACAGGTGATGCCATACTCTATAACCTCCTGTGCGACAGCAAATGTGAGGCCAACAACACCGGCATTGGCCGCAGAATAGTGCGCCTGGCGAATACCGCCTCCCTTGAATGCCCCTGAGGTACAATTGATGATTCTGCCTGACCTCTGCTTGATCATATGGGGAAGGGCATGGCGTATAGTGTTGAAATATGCCTTTGGCTTTACGCCGCACACGTGATCCCACATCTCTTCACTCATCTCCCAGATGGGGCTGAATGAAAAGGTGCCGGCAACGTTTACTAGGATATCTATTTTGCCAAATTTATCCACTGCGGTCTGGATCAGCTCGCCCGCTGTCTTAAAATTACTGGCATCGCCAAAAAAGGCTACTGCCTCTCCGCCTGCATCTCTTATGGCCTTTGCTGTGGTCTCAGCATCCCCCTTCGCCTCTTCAGATTTCCTTTTTAGCGCCTCTTTTTCTTCACTCTTCAGGTTCTTTACAAGGGATTCATCCATGATCGCAAAACCTGTTGAACCGGGTTTGCGGTTATTTGTAACTATCTTTGCGCCCTCTTTTGCCATCGCAATGGCAATGCTCCGTCCTATACCCTGCCCTGAACCAGTAACTACCGCTACCTTGCCCTTCAGATTTTCACCCATTTTTATGCCTCCTTAAGAATAACAATAAATGATTACTTTTTTATATCAGGTAAGCGCTTCAGTATCTGCCAGACCTCTGGATCTATTGCTTGCTTTTTTGCCTTTATCAAATTTTTTCCACATTACGCCTCACATCTATTTTAAATATATAAAATTAACATCAAGGTTTCAACACCATAATCAGTCAAGAGATTTATTCGCAGGTTATAACAGATATGTTTTCAATAAATCTAATGAAAATTTAGCCGTCTTATTAATATTTTTCATAAAACCAACAAGTTAAATCTGACAGCCCCCTGTCTTTTTACTTTAAATTTTGTTCAATGTCAGATATACTCCGGCCATTAAAATGATCTCAGGCCGTATCCGGCAGTTTCATAATGGAATGTAGGATATGCTCCTTTACATTCCGAAATATTATACTCTTAATTGGATATTATTATTTTACTTCAACCGTATAAGCTGAAAAATCAGGGACAGGGAAAATGAATATCATTATTTTTACAGACCTGGACGGCACACTCTTAAATCATGGAGACTACTCATATGTTGATGCATTGCCATCCCTTGATAAAATCAGGCAGGCAGCCATACCTTTGATACTTACCACCAGTAAGACTGGCATTGAGACAGAGGCACTTCAGATGGAAATAGGGATAGACGATCCCTTTATTTTGGAAAATGGGGCAGCAATATGCTTTCCCGCTAAATACACTGATTTCTTGTTAAAGGATATTAGTTATGAACCCTCTCTCCAAATCAGGCATACCATTCAATTAGGTATATCTTATGGCCGGATAAGGGGCTTTATGGATGAAATCAGGGATCAGTATAATATCACCGGTTTTGGTGATATGTCAGCAAAGGAAATATCCGACTTGACTGGTCTTACACCTAAAAGAGCTGAGTATGCAAAGATGCGTCAATATACAGAGCCTTTTATACTGGAAAGGGATGAGGATATCCAGATGCTTCATGAGGCCGCAATAAGGCGTGGCATCAAGATTACAAGGGGTGGAAGGTTTTATCATATGATCGGGATGTATCAGGATAAAGGAGAGGCGGTAAAGATAGCCCGCAAAATCCTTGATCAGAAGATCGGTAAAAAACATCTGACAATTGGCCTTGGTGACAGCTTTAATGACATACCAATGCTCAATAATGTTGACATCCCGATTCTTATTCCTAACCCTGAGAAGGATTTCCCTGATATAGGTCTACCCGGCCTCATCAGGGCGAAACACACCGGATCAAAGGGGTGGAATGATGTTATATGGCGGCTGCTCAGCGAACTGTAGATTAGCCACAGGATTGCGCTGATTATAAAATATTAAACCGCAGCCCCCTGAAGTAATAACCTGAAATTACACCGGAGGTAAAAAAGATGACATCAGCTATGAGATTTTCCACGGCATTAAGGCAGCATGTAAGAAACAAAATAGAACAGATGGATCATGCGGATATAGTGGTTGGCGTGCCATCCTTCTCCAGCGCATTAACAATTGAAAATGTCCTTAAAACAATTTTTAAGGGATTAAAAAAATATTATCCTGACAACAAGGCATTTATTGTAATTTCAGACGGGGGCTCTACTGATGATACAAGAGAGGTGGCAAGGCTTGTTGACCCCAAGTCCTTCAATATTGACAGTATAGTTACTATCTACAGGGGATTGCCAGGCAAGGGATCAGGGTTAAGGGCTGTCCTTGAGATAGCGGCATTTCTTAAGGCAAGGGCAGTGGCATTTTTCGACTCTGACCTGATGTCCATCACCCCTGAGTGGGTTAAAAGCCTGATTGATCCTGTAATTGATGGATATGACTTTGTCGCCCCTGATTATAACAGGTATAAACTTGATGGCACCATTACCAATACTATCGCATATAATCTGACAAGGGCGCTGTATGGCCAGAAGATACGGCAGCCGATCGGCGGAGATTTTGGCGTATCGCCAGCCCTTGTCAGGCATTACCTTAATCAGGATGTATGGGAGACCGATGTGGCAAGGTTTGGCATCGATATATGGATGACCACCTCGGCGATTGTTGGCGGTTTCAGGATCTGCCAGGCAAAGCTCGGGGCAAAGGTTCATGGCCACAAGGATCCCACAGCAGACCTTGGCCCAATGTTCAGACAGGTTGTGGGTACAACATTTCAGCTCATGACACAGTACCAGGATTACTGGATGAATGTGAAAGGATCAAAGGAGGTGCCATCCATCGGCGAGGCCGCCGGCCAGGAGGCAGAGCCGTTTGAGATTGACCATGCAGGCCTGATTGAATATTTCAAGGTTGGGATGAAGAATTTCAGCGGGGTATGGCAGAATATACTCGCAGAAGATGACATAAGATTGATAGGTGACCTGTCCCGTATTGATAAACCGGATCAGTTCAGATTGCCGATTGAGACATGGGTTAAAATTGTTTACCAGTATGCTGGGACGTTTCAGGAATCGCCCAGACAGCGTTTCAAGATAATTGATACAATGATACCTCTTTATTACGCACGCATAGCCTCTCTTGTAAATGAATTGAAGGCTAAAAATGCAATGGAGGCAGAAGATCATTTCGAGGCACAGGCTAAATGCTTTGAGGATCTGAAGGGGTATATGATTGAGATATGGAACAGGAAGGGGGGCGCATAAAATGACTGATTTCAGCGAGAACGGCATTATTACCACACTGCAAAACCTGGTAAACAGGGATGCCGCAGACTTTAACAGGGAGTTGAAGGAGATTTCGAAAGATAAAAATATGGTGCTGCTTCTGCCTGCCCTGGTCTCTGAATTTGACGGCCCTGCAATGCCTATTATTATTAAGAGCCTTATGGAGGTGGAGTATCTTCATAAAATCGTTTTATCCCTGGATCAGGCAGATGAAGTCCAGTTTAAAAAGATCAAAGAGATAATGGCGTCTTTACCTTCAAAGGTAAGGGTAGTGTGGCATGATGGGCCAAGAGTTAAATCCCTGCTTCAGGAGCTTAAAAATGCTGATTTCACTCTTGGCGAGCCCGGCAAGGGCAGGTCTGTATGGATGACAATGGGTTATATACTTGCTGACCCCTATGTGGATGCCATTGCCCTCCATGACTGCGATATTGTTAATTACAATAAAGAGATGCTTGCAAGGTTAATCTACCCTATTGTTCATCCGGCAATGGATTTCGAGTTCAGCAAGGGTTACTATGCCAGGGTGACTGACAAACTTTACGGGCGCGTCACCCGCCTTTTTTATACTCCGCTTATCAAATCCATGAAACGTATTCTTGGATATAATGCATTCATAGATTATCTTTCAGATTTTCGCTATGCCCTTTCAGGCGAGTTTGCCTTTGTATGCAACCTGGCGCGCAGGATCAGGATATCTCCTACATGGGGCCTTGAGGTGTCAATGTTAAGCGAGGTTTATCAGATGACATCAGTAAACCGGATCTGTCAGGTGGAGATAAGCAACACCTATGAACACAAACATCAGGTGCTTGAAAAAAACAAACCTGACAGGGGGCTTATCCGCATGGCAACAGATATTGCGATGGCGCTCTTCAGGGTGCTGAGCCAGGACGGGATAATTATTAGCCAGTCCTTTTTCAGGACGCTTTTAACATCCTATATGCAGGAATCACGTATTGCGATTGAGAAATATAATGCGCTATCACTCTTAAACGGGCTGGCCTATGATCGCCACACAGAGATTGAGGCAATAGAGGCATTCATTGTCTGCCTGAAGATGGCGATGGAAGAGTTTGTAAAAGACCCTGTAGGCATCCCCATGCTCAGCGCCTGGGTGAGGATAGAGGCAGCCATCCCTGATTTTTCAGACAGGCTCAGGGATGCGGTTGAAGAGGATAATATGTAAGCCCCATTTTATTTCAAATTATAATGCCCCCATACCGGAAACTTGGGCGCTTCTTCCGCCTTGCCATCTTCGGGAGGTTTGGGTTTGAGGTATTCAGGAGGTCTTACTATCTCATACCTCAGGGCATTGGGTTTACAGGTGATTATGCACAGCCCGCACCCCTTGCATTTTTCAGGTATTACACGGGCCTTTACCCTTTTGGGGTTATCCTCCGCCGGTATAAATTCAATGGCCTCAAAATAGCACCGTTTTTCACACTTTTTACAGCCGGTGCATTTTTCTGCATCCACTACCGCTGCAAAACGATTGGGGGTCATGAGGTCATAACGCTTTGATTGTCTTATTGGAAAGAGGTTTTCACAGCAGGTGTCGCAGCAGTAGCAGTCACCCCAGTGTACAAGCCCTGCCCTTTCCGCCTCTTTAGCCGCCTCAAGCGCCTCCTCAAGGCTCACCTCCTTTAAGAGGCGGCCCGGAAGATTTAAATAATACTCTCCCCTTGGCCTGTCAAAGGCGGCAAAACAGGTCATGAGCGGCTTATCACAGCCATGCCCCCATGATGTACGGCATCCGCATGGTGCAAGTATCCTTCGTTTTGCATTTTCGATCTTTAGTTTGAAATTTTCTTCAGGGAGTATATCCTCGGGTTTTATATTAGGGCTCAGCTCAAGTGCCAGTATTGATGGAGAGATAGGCAGGTTTTTGCCGAATTTTTCGATCATCTCCTCTATATGTTTCATGAATTCATGTGACCATTCATTGTAGAAAAAATCCTTCCACAGCGCTTTCTGCTCCTGTGTCATGGCATATGGCCCTGTATGAGGCGCAGTATCAGCGCAGCACTCATGATGAAAGGCAAGGAGCGTGGTGTGAAATGCATACTGGGTCAGACCCCTTGTTATCATCCCCTTGTCCACCAGCACATCAAGATGTTTCTGGAGACCCTTTTCATCAATCTTAAGCCGTGCTGACAGTTCCGGGCATGTGGCAGGCTCAAAAAGCTCCATGCATATCTTTGCCTCAACAGGCGTCATGGTTGCCTGCAATATCCTGAGAAAACGCTCTGATTCCCATACGCCCAGTTTATCTGACAGTTCTTTGTACACAGGATCAAAAGACATGTTGCCCTCCTTTTTGAATATTTTTGAATGTCATTGTGTCTATCCTTTAATTTTACCTTATTAAATTTCCATAAGCTTTCAGCTATCAGCACTCAGCAGCAAGGAATATAGCCATTTTCTATTGAATACAGAGCATTGATAATTATCCCAATATACTGATTATCCATGAAAACCAGTTATCCAAACCTTCACCTGTTTTTGCGGAGACAGCTATGAGCTTTGCCTCAGGATTTAAACCCCTTATAATATCCGGAAAGCTTTTCAGATCAAAATCAAAAGAGGTGGCAACATCAATCTTGTTGATAAGCACAATATCCGCCTCCATAAAAATAACCGGATACTTGTAAGGCTTGTCATCACCTTCAGGGATGCTCAAAATCACTGCATTTTTATGTGCCCCAAGATCAAAATCGGCAGTGCATACAAGATTGCCAACGTTTTCTACAATGATCAGGTCAAGATTATCAAGCGCAATATTACTAAGTGCCTTTTCAATCATAGCGGCATCCAGGTGGCATCCCCCGCCCGTATTGATCTGTATTGCCCTGGTACCAAGCCCGGCAATCCTGTCAGCGTCTATTGAAGATGCAACATCACCCTCAATCACAGCAATCCTGTATTTATCCCTGAGATGCGCTATTGTCTTCATGATCAGGCTGGTCTTGCCTGACCCGGGCGATGACATGATATTGATCATTCTTACACGATGTTTGTCAAGCATGGCGCGGATATGGCAGGCAGTCACTTTGTTGGCATTCAGAATATCCTTTTTTATGGTTATTTGCCTTTTGTCCAATCAGATGACCTCCATGCTCTCTATATATAACTCTCTTCCGCCAACAATCTCAACCACCTTTTTATTACATTGAGGGCAGATGAAATCAGACCTCTCCTTCGGGAAAATGATGTCACACTCCCGGCACCTCAACTGGGCCTTTGTAAACTCAAATTCAAGGGTAGCGCCCTCTGCAATGGTATTTTTTGAAAGGAACCCGAAATAGAAGATAATTGCATCCTTTTCTATACCGGTCAACTCACCCACTGTAAGCTTAATGCTTATGATCTTGCCGGCATTTTCCTTTCGGGCATTTGATACAGCCTCGGTCAACAGGTATGTTACTATGCTTTGCTCATGCATACAGGATCATAATTTCCTTTTAAATTCCTGAACAATATGTAGAATGAACAATATTGGGCAACGCTTTTTAAGTCAAGAACTTCATGATCATGATTAAAAAAGGGGTGAAAAATGGAAAACCAGACAGAGCAAAATGTGTATGAAAAATATTTTTTCAGGGAAGTAATCCGAGGTGCGATGAAGGAGGAGTGGGGCGGTGAGATGATCGGGCTCGGCGCAATCAAGAGTGATATTATCCCTTCAGATGCCCGCATGACCCTCGGGGTAACAGCGGTCAGAAGGCCATATATGTTTCATGAGCCGCTGCACAAACACCTGTTCACGGAATATTTTTACTTTTTCGGGTCAAACCCCCTTGATATGAATGAGTTTGACGCAGAGGTTCATTATACCTTTGGCCCGGAACGTGAAAAGCATATTATAACCTCTCCCACAATCGTGACCGCGGCGCCAGGCGTCTATCACTGCCCGCTTGATTATGCGAAGATCAACAAACCCATATACTGCCTTGAGGCATTTATGACAAAGGGCTATTCCGGTGTGGATTTTGGTGAAGACCTGCTGGAGATCCGCACAGATGAGCCAGATTATAACAGGTATTTTACAAAAGGAGTTGTAAGGTATAACCAGTGGGGAGGCGAGATGATCAGCCTTAATAATGTACCCGAACATATCCTGCCTGCCGGCGCAAGGCTGAACATGGATTTAACCGTGGTGAGAAAACCATATGTATATAATGATGTTACCCACAAGCATAATTTTACAGAATTCTATTTCTTCTTCGGGTCTAACCCATTTGACATGAACCAGTTTGATGCAGAGGTGGAGTTCTGCTTTGGCAAAGAAAAGGAGAGATATTCTATCACAGGCCCGACAATAGTGGTGGTGCCGCCCGGCGTCTTTCATTTTCCATTGAATTTCAGTAAGGTCAATAAACCGATATATTTTCTGGAGGTTTCACTCACATCCAGATACCGCGCGACTGACTTTAAAGACTGATTTAGTTATTGACACGGAAAATCAATATGTTGCAATATAAGTCAAAAAGACCATAATTTTTTTTAAGGAGCTAAATTATGATAATAAAATCATTTCGCTTCATTGGACTTATTCAGTTTTCCATTTTTTTATCGATTATATTATTGGCTTTTTTTCACCCGGCTCAGGTTAAAGCCGAATCTGTTGTCTGTGACGAAGAGGGCAACCAGTATTACCCTAAGATTATTACAGATGGTTCCGAAGGATCGATAATCGTTTGGAGAGATGACCGCAGTTTTCATAGTGCAATCTATGCCCAACGTATGAATGCAGAGGGAGAAGCTCAGTGGGGTGAAAATGGCATACCTGTTACCGGTAATACAAATCACCAGGATTCCCCTCAAATTTTAAGCGATGGTTCAGGAGGGGCTTTTATCACATGGGAGGGCGGTGGTGGTGATGGTTATGAAGATATTTTTGCCCAACATATCAACAGTGCCGGATCTTTGCAGTGGGGAGCAGACGGGGTTCATGTCTGTGACCGGCCACGTAGTCAGAGAGACATTCGCATAACTAGTGACGGTTCAGGAGGAATAATAATCACATGGGAGGATTATAGAAACGATAGTTATCTTCAGATCTATGCACAGCGTATAAGCTCTGCAGGCATTCCTCAATGGACAGAAAACGGTGTACTAGTATGTGGGATTGATTATGGTCAACAAGATCCCACAATTACAAGTGATGGGTCTGGCGGTGCTATAATAGCCTGGTCAGATGATCGCAAAACCCCTGCCGGCTCAAAGGGCTTTTATGTACAGAGGCTGAACAGCTCCGGCATAGCCCAATGGACCGCTAATGGCGTTGCCCTTTACCTTAATGATGATTATGGAGGAGAATCGGAGATCATTTCTGATGGCTCAGGAGGGGCAATCATTACATGGTATGATGAACGAAATGGCAACTATGATATCTATGCACAGCGAATCAACTCAAGCGGTGAATCACTATGGACTGCAGGGGGAGTGGCTGTCTGCAACGAGGCTAATCCGCAGTATGCTCCCCGGATTGCCGGTGATGGAAGCGGAGGAGCCTTTATTATCTGGAATGACACTAGGGCATCCGGTGTTAATATCTATGCCCAGCGCTTAAGTTCAGAAGGAGTTACTCAATGGACCGAAAATGGCGTTGCAGTGACAAATGTCTCAGGGGAAAAGCCACATCCGAGACCGAGATTCATAAGGTATGGCTCGGAAGATATTATAATAACCTGGGATGACTACAGGAGCGGCAATGCCGATGTCTATGCCCAGAGGGTAAATGGAAGCGGCGAGGCACAATGGACTATCAACGGGGTACAGGTTTCAGGCGGGCCTTATGAACAGGATTATCCCGACCTTATAGGTGATGGCTCAGGCGGGGCTTATATTGTATGGGAAGATTTAAGATCAAATTCAGAATACGATATATATTTAAAGCGTGTATACAGTAACGGCCTTCTTATCCTTCCCGATGTAACATTCACCTCGGCAGCTCAACAGGTAGTTGAAAATGGTGTCTCAATAGATATCACTCTTCAACTATCTGCTGTTTCAGATATTGATGTCACTGTGCCCTTTACAATCAGTGGAACAGCAACAGAGGGGGCAGTCGCAGATTTTACAATTACAGAAAGCCCTGTTGTATTCAGCGCCGGAACAGACAGTGGAACCATAACAATATATATTAATGATGATTCGGAGATTGAACCGAATGAGACAATAACCATTACGCTGGGAACACCAACAAATGCAATTCTGGGCACAACAACTATCCATACTGTAACAATTATGGATAATGAACCATCTGCTGACATTGCGGTTACTAAATCAGCCACATCAAAAAAGGTAAAGCTCAATGAGCAGGTTATTTTTACTGTAGAGATAATAAACAACGGCCCGGATAATGCAACAGGTATTGTTATATCAGACATACTTCCTGCCGGGCTAACCTATATTTCTCATCAGACAGGAAAAGGGAGCTATAATCAGGAGACAGGTCAATGGACTTTAGGTGCGCTTGATAATGGAGAGTCCTCTACGCTTACATTAACAAGCACTGCTGTGCAAAAAGGGAGAATAACAAACTCAGCAGTAAAAACAGCCTCAACGCCAACTGACCCGAATACAGGAAACGATACTGACAGCACTGCGCTTTTTGTTGGTATAAGTGACCTCTCATGGCTGATGCTTTTGCTGGAAGATTAGATCAGGGTTCATTCAACCTTAGGTAGGTATTTATCTTTTCCAGCAGAAGGTCAGGATTTACCGGTTTTGTAATATAGTCATCCATGCCTGCATCCATGCAGATCTTTCTGTCCCCTGCCATTGCATGGGCAGTCATGGCAATCACAGGAATATTATGATTAAGCACATGTGATTCAGGGCTCCTGATAGTCTTTGTTGCCTCAAGGCCGTCCATCACCGGCATTTGGACATCCATTAGCACCAGGTTATAGGGTATCATACTTAATAACCTGACTGCCTCTTCGCCGTTTGCGACAGCGTCTGCCTTGTATCCGAATTTTTCAAGGAGCTTTAAGGCCAGCTTCTGGTTGATAATATTGTCTTCGGCTATAAGTATTTTAATATTCTGTTTCCGTGCATCTGTGATGGTATGACGTGTTATGATGCTTTTGTCTTCCTTTTTCCTGCCATCTTTCTGGCTGAAGGCCATTACAATACAGTCAAACAACTGGCTGCGCCTTACCGGTTTGGTGAGATAGGCAGCATAACCCGCATCCCTTACCTCAGCAGAATCACCCCTCATGCCACGTGACGATAACATTATCATTATGGTGGACTTAAGGGCTGAGTCTGATTTTATCTTCCTGCCCAGCTCTATGCCGTCCATATGTGGCATCTGCATGTCAGATATCACACAATCATATGGGGCATTTGCCTTTACAGCCGCCATCATGAGTATCAGCCCCATTTCACCGTTCCATGCAGTGTCGCATACAAAGCCCCATGCCTCAAGATAGCGCTGAACAATAATAAGATTGGTTTTATTATCATCAACAACAAGAAATCTCTTACCCTTGATATTTTCAGGCGGTGTAAGAATAGTCTCAGAAACCCCCTTTTGCTTTTCCATTACTGCGGTGAACCAGAAGGTTGACCCCTCTCCTTTAACGCTCTCAACCCCAATCTTGCCTTTCATCAGTTCCACAAGCTTCTTGGATATGACAAGCCCAAGCCCGGTGCCTCCATATTTTCTGGTAGTTGAGGCATCCACCTGATGAAATGACTGGAAGAGTTTTCCCTTCTCCTCTTCTGATATGCCTATCCCGGAATCGGTGATACTGAATTTCAGCTCCACCTCATTCTCATCTTCCTTTCCAGCCGAGACATGAAGCAGCACATCGCCATGCTCTGTAAATTTGACCGCATTACCGGTGAGGTTAAGGACTATCTGGCGGAGCCTGCCAGGGTCACCCCTTAGCAGTGAGGGGACATCCGGATCTATCTCATATATAAATTCAATCCCTTTTTTGTGGGCTGAAACAGCAGGCAGAGAGACCATCTCTTCAAGGGCATTACGCAGGTCAAAATCAAGGAGCTCCAGCTCCATTTTACCTGCCTCTATCTTGGAGAAATCAAGGATGTCATTAATCAGACCTAACAGGGCATCAGATGACCTTCTGATTATTTCAAGATGATCAATCTGCTCCACATCAAGCTTAGTGTCCAGAAGAAGGCCGGTCATCCCTATTATTGCATTCATAGGGGTCCTGATTTCATGGCTCATATTTGCAAGGAATTCGCTCTTTGCCCTGTTGGCCCTGTCCGCCTCTTCCTTTGATTTTTTTAGTTCCAGTTCAGCCTGTTTACGGTCAGTGATATCCCTTATAAATGCTATTCCGGCAGGTTCATTTTCATATATAAGCCTTGCAACTGATACCTCTACATGGATAACAGAGCCATCCTTTTTAATGCATCTGTGTTCATAACTCTGCCCCTCAAGTTCACCTCGTACCCTTGCCTGGCTTCTTTCTCTGACCTTCTGCGCATCATCAGGATGGATAATATTGTATATCCCTACCTGATCCATCTCCTCTAATGAATCATAACCGTATATTTGTAGGTATCTATTGTTCACATACACATGATGGCCATCCTTTATTATGGCAATGCCATCGTGGGAGTTATCCATAGCAGTCCTGTACCGCTGCTCGCTTTCTTTGAGCGCCTGCTCTATCTTTTCACGCTCCTCTATCTGCTTCTTAAGTTCCATGTTGGCGATTTCAAGTGCCGATGTCCTCTCTTTTACCCTCTGTTCAAGCTCATCTTTTGACTTGAGAAGCTCTTCCTGGTATCTTTTGTTTTCTGAGATATCAGAATAGATTGCAAACCCGCCGATCCTTTTGCCTTTATTTTTTATTATGGATATCCTGCTCAGGACAGGTATCTTTGTTCCATCCTTCCTTAAACGGATTGTCTCATATTCAACCCTGTCAACTCTTTCCAGCAATTTGACCATCTCTAAATGCTTTTCAAAGGCCTCATCTGGGATAAAAAGGGAATCGATTTTTCTCCCGACCGCATCTTCATCAGTAAAGCCAAATATCCTGGTAAATTCCTGATTTATATTAGTAATATACCCATCAGCATCAGTAACCACAATGCCTACCTGTGCATTACTGAAGATGCTTTCAAGTATAATATCCCTTATATTTGTATCTGAATTCAGTAAATTCCGGTTAGGGAATTGCAGGGGAAAAAGTTAATAAAAATGA
>CAZXUA010000005.1:0-60963 GCA_964643755.1 uncultured Desulfatiglans sp.
CACCACCCTATCCTACACTCTTTCCCTACACGACGCTCTTCCGATCTAGGATTCATGCAGTGTCCCTGAAAAGAACATGGTGATTGAGGTAAAAAACAGCCTTAACGCAAAGGTGGGCGACCTTGTTGAGGTGAGTGTACCTGAAGGCACATTCATTACACTCTCTCTCATGGTATATATCTTCCCTGTTGCGGCGCTTATGGCAGGGGCATTCCTGGGTAACTACATCTCAACTCTTCTAGACACAGACCCATCTTTAACCGCCATTATTACCGGCGCCATTTTTCTTTTTTTCTCATTTATAATTCTGAAGTTGATTGACAGAAAAAAGGATACCAGGGACAAATATACCCCTCATATGACAAGGATCGTTTCGAATGCGCCTGAATTATCTTCAGGCGATGATACCAACCCAATCATTTAAAAGCTCAAGCTATCTCTGAAAAAACCACCGCAGCAAAAATTGTGGCGGATCGTTATGCTATGCCATCCCCTTGAAGGCCATAAAGGCAAGTGACATCATGCCTGCGCCTACAAGACCTATGGCAGTATCCTGTAAAGGTTTTGGCACCCTTGCCAAAAGAATACGTTCACGCAGGCCAGCATAAAGAATAAGAGCCAGACCAAAACCCGCAGGGTATGTAAAGGATGAAACAAGGGTCTGCAGGAAGGTATACTCTTCCTTGATGTTGATAAGGCAGACACCCATTACAGCACAGTTGGTTGTGATTAGGGGAAGGAATATACCAAGACCTGAATAGAGTGCCGGGATGGATTTTTTTAAAAACAGCTCAACAAAGGAGACAAGAGATGCAATGACCAGGATAAATGATAATGTCTGCAGATATTCCAGATCAAAAGGTTTGAGGATATAATGGCTGAGTGCCCAGGTGATTGCCCCTGCCAGCACAAGTACGAACACTACCGCTGTAGCCATTCCTGTTGCGGTCTCCATCTTTTTTGAACAGCCAAGGAATGGACAGTTGCCCAGGTATTGGGCCAGAAGTATGTTATTTACAAATATGCAGCTTATTGCCAGTAAAAAATAATCACCCATTTGATTTCACCTAGCCCCTTTTCATTTACTTCTTGCCAAGCATGTTCATTACGCAGAGCATGAGCCCCAGGCATACAAATGCGCCGGGCGCCTCTACCAGAAAGGCAAATGGTTTATATGATGCCCCGAGCACATTATGGATTGAATAATTGATAAACGGGAATGTTAAAGTCCCTGCCCCGAATATCTCTCTGAAGGTTGCTAAGGTGCCGAGTGCAAGGGTATAACCTATACCCATGCCGAGGGCGTCTGCTATAGAGGCAGCAACCCCATTCTTTGCCGCAAACGCCTCTGCCCTTCCCAGCACTATGCAGTTAACAACAATAAGGGGTATAAAAATACCCAGTTTTTGATATAGTGGGAATGCGTATGCCTGCATAAGTAGTTCAACAATAGTAACAAATGTTGCAATGACTATTATGTAGCATGAAAGCCTTACCTGTTTGGGTATCACATTCCTGAGCATGGAAATGAGAATATTGGATAGGATCAGGACAAAGGTGAAGGCAACCCCCATGCCTACCCCGTTTTCCAAGCTCTTGGTGAGTGCAAGAGTCGGGCATAGCCCAAGCACAAGCCTGAAGGGAGGGATCTCCGCCCATAATCCCTTGGTAAATTCCTGAACAAGAGTTTTTGCCATTATCTGTTTCTCCCTGCTTACTTACCCTTTTATATTCTTTAATATCTCGGCCTTGAGTCTTTTATATATCTCTATGGAACTAGCAACCCCTGCACACACACCCTTTGATGTAACAGTAGCACCGCTCAGGGCATCTATCTCCCCGCCTTCAGGCCTTACCTTAACAGGCTTGTTAACAGATATCCCCTTAAACTGTGCACGAAAAGATGGCTCTGTTTTTGCGCGCGCACCCAGGCCAGGGGTTTCGCTGTGGGTGGTGATACCTATACCGGCCAGTTCATCCTTGTCAACATTAAAGGCCACCATAATACCAATATTGCCGCCATAACCCTTACCGCTCACCTCAAAGGCAACTGTATTTTTTTTGCCGTCAAATACCCCTGTAAAGACATCAATCTCTTTTTTCCCGTAAGCCACCTTGAACCTGTCTGTAATCGGATCATTTGAGCTTCCGGCCATGATCTCTTTCAAGGCAGGCCCTTTTATATAGGTGAGCTGCTGCACCTCTATCCTTTCCGCTGTAAGATTTCTGACTGTTGCCAGTGCCCAGCCTGATACAGCGCTGAAAATGGTCACTATCAGAAAGAGTTTTATCACATTACGCATTCACACCCCCCTTTCCAAGCGCCACTGGCCTGATCTTATCAAGCAGGGGATTGGCTACATTTAAAAGCAGTATGGCGAAAACAGTGCCGTCCGCATATGCGCCAATATTTCTGATCAGCACAGTCATCACGCCTGCCATAACGCCAAATAATATCATCGGTATGAAATTCACAGGGGATGATGAATCCTCGGTGATAAGGAAAAATGCCGCAAGGAGCGTATACCCTGTAACAAGATGAAACATGGGATCAGCATATTTTAAAGGGTCAGCCTGGTGAAAAAACAGGGCTGTAACATATATGCCAAAAAGAAAGGAGATGGATATCTCCCATCTGATGATCCCGCGTAGCATCAGATAAACCCCGCCGATAACAATGCCAAGGCCAAAGGCAGAGCCGATACCACCTGCCTGCATACCCATAAAGAGCCCTTTTATGTCGTTATTGGTCACAAGTGATGCGCCGAAACGTTTAAGCTCTCCAAGGGGATAAATCATGTTGAAACCTAAATTGTAACCTACAAGGGCCTGATCAAAATCTGTCAGCCCCTTCCATGCAATAGTAATAATCGCTATGGCCACAAGGGTCGGGTTCAGGGGATTACAGCCAATTCCTCCCCATATCTGTTTACCTATAACAATAGCTATAAAGGTGCCTGTTATAACCGCCCACCAGGGGGTTGTTGCAGGCATCATCATGGCAAATAAAAGGCCTGTCACTGCGGCATTTCCGTCACCTATGCTGACATCCCTTTTCATGGCGATGTTCATTATCAGTTCCCAGATCAATGCAGATGAAATTGAGAGGGAAATAACAGCGACAGCAGGCAGGCCATATTGATATATCCCCATAAAAATAGCAGGCAGGGCCGCAAGTATGGTGTTAAGGCTTCTATTCACAATGCTGGCGCCGTTATGAAAAAAAGGCGCATGGGAGCTTACAAACAGCTTCTGTTTAAACATTTAATCCCTCCTCACCCTTCAGTTTGAGGTATTCGTTTTTACCCAGCATGATGTATTGAAAGAGGGGGATCCTCGCCACACAAACATAGGAGCAGAGACCGCATTCTATGCATGAAAGCAGATCATACTCACTGACTGCCGCCTCATAAAGCCTGTTTTCCAGCAGTCTTATAAGCATATTTACTGGGATATTTGCAGGGCAGGTTCTAACGCATTCACCGCAGTTTATACACGGTGTGTCCTGACAGAGCGTAATTTCACTCGCAGGCTGAACAATGATGGCATCTGTATCCCACAGCACAGGCATCTCTTCCGAATAGATGCTTTTTCCCCTCATGGGGCCGCCAGCGATTATTCTGTCTCCATGAGAGGTGGTTATTCCAAGATGTCTTAATATATCACAAACCCTTGTTCCGATCCTTACCTTCAGATTTCTTGCAGAGCCCTTTTTATCTATTACAGTAATCACCTTATATACAGGCGCCTCACCTTTATTTATTACCTTTGCAAGTGAGGCAACCGCCTCTGCCTTAATAAATCCAACGCCAGAATCACTGCATTTATTGCCTGCAGGAAACACCCTCCTGAGTTTATTCTTCATTACCATCTGCGGAAGGGCAGACGGATAAAGGTCACTCACCTCAATAACATCAACATCACCCGATTTCATCTTTAATGAAGAAGAGGGAAGCGCTGTGATATATAGATTCTTAACGCCGGTAAGCCTTTTAAGTATTTCAATCCCTTCAAGCACATCCTTAAGCTCCCCTTCAAGAACAGCCTGATTCACCCTTATGAGGAGATCATCATCAACCCCCTCAACAACAATGGCATCATAGAGCTCTTTTCTCTCAATAAATTGTTTAAAATCAGGAGAGCCGGGCAGATTCGCAAAAAAGAGAGCGACATTTTCAGGAGACAGTGCCCCGGAAATGGCCTTTATCTCTTCATGAATCTCCTCCTCTGGCGCTGTTTCAATGGTGACAGATGTGCATCTGACACCAAGATAACCAATATACTCATCAAGGGAGGCTATTGTGCCAGTGACCGGCGAAAGGAAACAGGAGCCATCATCGTCAAAAATGAGCCTGCTTCCTGTCTTTACCCTGTCTCCTGCCTTAATCAACCCTTCTACATCAGGCGAAAATGGCCTTTTTATATATAAAATCACTTTTTCAGGTAACGGGATGCTGTCAAAGCCTGGATCAGGCCTTTTCACGACCGGATATTTAAGCCGGGGGGCGCCCATACTGAAAAAAGGTTTCTTAATCATCTTTTCCTCCTGCACAACCGTAAAACAAACCGCCCGGGACAACCCTCTTTACAGAACATGACAGTCCGTACACTTTTCAACAGGCCCTTGCCCACCCTCTTCATGACAGCCCTTGCATTGGGAATGAAGGGCGTCTGAACGCTTAAGCATCCCCTCTTCAGGACTTTCAACATTATGACACCCGGTACAAGAACCCGGCCTTTCCGCCTCATCCCTGTTCCATGCAGGATGGCAGTCTGCGCAGTCAAGCCCGTAGCTCTCTTTATCCGAATGTATATCATGTGAAAAGAGGACATTCCCTCCACTTGTCTGAAACATGATCCTGACAGGCCTCTCCAGGCTTTTTACAGGAAATGCGGCGTAACATACCACCCCAAGACAAAAAAGTACTGCTCCTGCGCAAAAGGCTATATATCTCTCTGTTTTTCGCTTCATTATGTTTCCTTAAAATATATTTAACCAGGACATACCTCTGGTGAAATATTTTCATCCCGATTTATTAAAAATGCCGCATACTGAAAGATGGTTTATTATTTCAATACGTTAGGCAATATCAATAATGGTATGCAAATTAAAATTTACTCGGAGTTTTTAGAAAAAGGGCCGGGAATTGTCAAGCAATATAAAAAGGGCCCCTTGCACGGATTAATCATAATTTTTAAAGATAATGGATATTTATTACATCTTTAACAGGCCATTTTATCTTGCAGGGTCAGTGAAACAGAGAATTCATATTTAAAAATTATCCTGAATAATGGTAATGTTATGAGTCTGACAGATGAGGTAATAGAGATCATGAACAATATATATAAAGGTATCCCTTTTGAACTGCCTGATGAGCTGATAGAAAAAATCGGCGGCAGCGCTGAAAGGGGGGTTGCTGTTGAGCGGATTATATCAAGGGGGCATGCCTCTCCTCCAGGGTTCTGGTATGATCAGGATAAGACCGAGTTTGTTATCCTGCTTACGGGCAGGGCTGCCATCCTTTTTAAAGAGAAAGAGCGGATAGTTGAGATGCTGCCCGGCGACTATATCGAGATACCTGCCCATTGCCTGCACAGGGTGGAATGGACATCAGCAGAAGAGGATACTCTCTGGCTTGCCCTCTTTTATTGATCCTTTTCATCCCTCTTTTTCTGCGGATTAAAGAGCCCCGTGGTCAGGCTGAATGTAGCCCCTGCAATAGGTTTGATATGGCTGATCCTGAAGATCAGCTCCCCCTCGCTTATGGGTTCTACCTCCCTCACCTCCCTGAATTTTTTAAGGAATATATATGCTGCTATAAATCTTATAACCCCTGATATCAGAAAGACCATGAGCAGCATGGATACAGGCTGCCAGACAAATAATCCAAAATTGATGGAATCAGGTAGATGGCTTGCAGTAAGCCCACCCAGTAAAGAGCCTGTGAAGACAGCCACACCGTTCATAAGCCCCTGATAGGCCACACACCTTGCCCTTTTTGGAGGGGTTACCGCATCAAACAGAAAATTTGCAATGGCCAGGTTGAATCCAGACCATATTATCCCACCATAGATCTGTATAAAAATGAAGTAAAAGATATTGGCAGGCCCCACCCAGAGGATGGGGACAAGGGACATGCCCCAGCCGCATATATTTAGTATCTTTTTATTGCCGAAACGGTCACTGATGCTTCCCCAGTGTCTGAAGGTAAGAAACTGGGAGATATTGCCGACGGCTATAACAAGGGTATAGGCCATATAGCTGTATTCAAGGTCCCTCAGCATATATAATGAAAAATAGGGGGCAGAGAATGCGACACCGAGGTTGATCATGGCAACAAAGAATACGAACTTGGCAAAGTTTGAATAGGGTGACCTCTTTAAAAACTGCCTGAAGGTGAATACCTGGTCAGGTGTGATGGTAAGGGGCGGGTCATCATATCTTTTTATCCAGTAGACAGAGAGCAGCCTTGCAAGGCATGCCACAGTGAAGATAATCAGGTATCCGAACTCAGGGCAGCCCTGTTTTTTAAAAAGATGGAGCAATAGCCCGGCAAGTGTGAGGGCTATAAAGGTATTCATACCGGTAAGGGTATTACGCTTCCCGAAAAACCGGCCCCTTACATTCGGGTGAATAAGGTCTCCTATAAGGCTGTTCCAGGCAGGCACAGTTGCCCCGTTAGCGCAGAAATAGATGATCACCAACAGGAGGAGAAACATCACTGATCTCTGCCCCAACCCAAATAGAAAAAACAGGAGCGCAATGGGAATGAAAGTAAGCGCCTGTAAAAATGCACCTGTTGTTACAACCCTCCGCCTGCTCTGTATCCTGTCCAGATTTATTGCCCCTGCCCACTGTACAATTGCCGCCAGAAGCTGCGGCAGGGTGGCTATGAGCCCAACCTGGATGGTTGTTGCCTTAAGGAAGATGCTGAAGACCCCGAAATAGTTTTCACCGCATCCCATCATAACAGCATGGCTCATGCCGTCGTTTATTGATGCCTTCATGGAAGGGGTGTAATTCAGCTTTTCCTTTGTTTTATTCATGGCTTCTTTTTTTGCTTCCAATTATAAATTCCCCGGTTGTTTTACATAAATCTGATCAATTTATTATTAAGAAAAGTCCCCCTTAAATGGGTGCATTGACAATACAGTGTCAGAAATTCTGCGGGTTACTAAATACACCGTTATAGATACCACGGAGGACACGGAGATAAAATTTTGTTCCGTGTCCTCCGTGGTTAAATTATATGCTATTTTATTTACTCCAATGTTTATTTAGACATCGGCTTGACCTGTTATGATTCATCCTATAGTATAGCCCGGATGATAGCATACAAATAAAGTTAAAATAAAATGAATTTTCAGGGATATTAAGATGGGATTAAATATCGAACGTATGGAAGAATTGAAGAATAGAATAAGGGTGCTGTTAAAGGAAAAGAATGCGATCCTTCTTGCCCATAATTATCAGCGGCCTGAGATACAGGACGTGGCAGACCTCTGCGGTGACTCTCTGGAGCTATCCATAAGGGCATCAAAGACCGAGAAGGATATTATTGTATTCTGCGGGGTACATTTTATGGCGGAGACTGCGTCGATATTGTCACCCAATAAAACAGTTCTACTGCCTGTTGCAGCTGCGGGATGCCCTATGGCAGATATGATTACCGTCCGTGAATTGATAGAGGAAAAGAGAAAAAATCCCGGCAGGGTTATTGTGAGTTATGTGAATACCACAGCGGATGTGAAGGCTGAATCGGATATATGCTGCACCTCGGCAAATGTGGTAAAGGTTGTTGAGAGCATTGATCCTGACAAAGAGATATTTATGACACCTGATAAAAACCTTGCCCAGTATGCCAGAAGCAGGACACAGAGGCGGATAACATGGTGGAATGGGTTCTGCCCCACACATAATAATCTGAAACCATCACAGGTAAAAAAGGTAAAGGCGGAAAACCCTGATGCCCTTTTTCTCGCCCACCCCGAATGTACACCAGAGGTGCTGGCGCTCGCTGACGAGATAAAGAGCACCTCGGGCATTATTGCATTTGTAAAAAACTCATCCCATAAAAGATTTATAATAGGGACTGAAAACGGTATCCTTCACCCCCTTAAAAAGGCCAACCCGGACAAAGAGTTTATCCCTGCTGACCCTGATATGATCTGTGCCAACATGAAAAAGACAGGGCTCCTTGATGTGGTAAAGGCACTTGAAGAGATGAAAACCATAGTAAAGGTGCCGGAGGAGATTGCCAACAGGGCAAGAAATGCAGTTGAAAAGATGCTCGCCATACCGGCGGGCTAGCAAGACCCCTGAATGAGATACTGAATTGTGCCTTTATCCATAATTATATACGGGGGTTTCCATAAACCTGTCCGGATCTCTCTTATCTTTAATAATACTCTGGATATGTTCTACTGTATCCGGAGAAAAGAATTGTTCCCCTGTCTCTTTGCATACTCGTGCTGGTACATTCTCAACAATATAAAATTTGCCATTATGCTCTAACATGTATGTAACCCTGGATTCAATCATTGTTTCTTTCATATTAAATCTCCTTTATCTCCTGATCTTATAATTTACCCATAATTCAGGGTCAGGTTGGTATATGGTGATTATCTTAATAAGCGGTCGGTTTGGATAACTGCACTGTATATGTAATGGCCTGCCTGCTTTAGTATACCCCAGGATAAGACAACTTGGACCATATTTGTCATCTGGATAATCTTCGATGACTTCACTTTTCCCTGTCAATGCAGCCTCCACTTCTAAAACGCTTATATCGCGGATAACACTCTGATCCACAGCATGTTTGGAGTATTCGTACTGGCGTTGTATTATCTTTAAGCTGATATCCTGAATAAGTGACATGGTGAAATATTATCAAAACTAAAAATTTTGGTCAAATTTCATTTTCCTGTATTGTTGCCCCTTATTTAAAGAGACCTTGCCTGATTTACCCATAGCTGCACAGATGGTCTCTGCCATTGATAATGCGCATAGTCTTTTAACTTCTCAGGCACATCATCACCATTTAATACAAGACGGTTGAGCATTAAAGCCAGGTCTGTGTTAGCGATACACCAATCGTCAAAAAGATTTTTTGCGTTATTTTTAATCAGGCTATCTGCAGCAGTAAACAGCCGTAAAGCGTCTGCTTGTGCTGCTGTAGAAAGGGGTTTGTTTGTTGGTTTGCTAAATACGCATTCAGTCGAGCGCTCTTCCCGAAGCGGTAAAAAATCACTTCTAATCCATGCCTGTACCTGCCTTGCCCTTGCCTTTAATCGGGTATCTTTAGGGTATACACCTGGAGCAGGATACTGCTCATCCAAATATTCTGAGATTGCTGATGACTCTGACAAATAGAAATCACCATGTGTAAGGGTAGGCACACGCTGTGTAAGGGATATATTTGCATAATCCGGGTGGTTATTCTCTTTTGCCTTTAAATCGATCTTCCTGATCTGAAACGGAATGCCCTTCTCTTTCAGTGTAACAAATACTGACATGGCATATGGGCTTATAAACTGTGAATCGACATAAAGAATAATTTCATCATTGCGCATGACAGTTCTCCATTTAATCATATAAAATCAAACTCATTAAGAATGCCTTGAGCCTCGTTAAGCGCGCCCAGATGATCTGTCCATTTTATTCGGGCCTTCAACCTTGAATCGGCGAGCATGCTGAACCTTGGCCGCTTTTTCTCTATAAATCTCACAACATCATTGGGGTTGATATTTTTAACCTGGCTGAATGTGAACAGAAGGGCATCCTCCTTTACATCAAGACGGGCTATTCCTTTCCGCTTCATCATAAGCCTTACCTCCATAACCCTTAACAGGTTTGTCACCGCATTTGGCGGCGGCCCGAAACGGTCTATTATCTCATCAGCCATCCTTTTAAGATCATCATCCTCTTTGAGGCTGGACAGCCTCCTGTAGATATTAAGCCTAACATCTATGTCAGAGACATACTCCTCAGGCAGATATGCTGAAACTTCAACATTGATCTCAGGGTTTATCTCCTGCTGGTATTCCTCGCCCTTTAATTCTGCTATGGCCTCCTCTGTAAGCTTTATGTAAAGTTCATAACCTATTGAGGCAATATGCCCAGACTGGCTGAAACCTAATATGTTTCCCCCTCCCCTTATCTTGAGGTCATGCATGGCAAGGTGAATGCCTGCGCCGAGCTGTGAAAAATCCATGAGCGCCTTGAGTCTCTTCTCTGCCTCCCTTGTTAAATTGGCCTTCTTTGACAAAAGCAGATATGCATAGGCGCTTTCAGATGACCTGCCAACACGTCCCCTGAGCTGATATATCTGCGCCAGCCCGAAACGCTCTGCCTGATTGATGATTATTGTATTGGCTGACGGTATATCCAGGCCTGATTCAATTATGGTGGTGCAAACCAGTACATCCACCTCTTTCCTTAAAAACCGCATCATGGTCTCTTCAAGATCATCCGGTTTCATCTGGCCATGCCCTATGGCTATCCTTGTGTTGGGTACGATCTTTTTGATCTTTGCCGCAATGTTGTCTATGGACTGGACACGGTTATGGACAAAAAATACCTGCCCGCCCCTCTCCATCTCATTTTCTATTGCATGCTTAATGGTCGCCTCATCATAGGGGAGGAGATAGGTCTGTATGGCAAGTCTGTCTTCTGGAGGGGTTTCAATGATGCTCAGGTCCCTTACACCCATGAGAGAGAGGTGCAGCGTGCGAGGGATCGGGGTTGCCGTGAGTGCAAGCACATCAACTACCGCCCTGAACTCCTTTAGCCTCTCCTTCTGTTTGACGCCGAACCGCTGCTCTTCATCTATTATAAGGATGCCCAGGTCTTTGAACCCTATATCCTTTGAGAGTATCCTGTGGGTGCCTATAAGCACATTTACCTGGCCCGAACGCACACGCGCTATGGTCTCCCTCTGCTCCTTTGCGCTCTTGAAGCGGCTTAATACATCCACCTCTACATTAAAGGGCTTCATCCTGTTTTTAAATGTCTCATAATGCTGCTCTGCCAGGACTGTTGTTGGCACCAGCACTGCCGCCTGTTTGCCGTCAGTAACCGCCTTGAATGCCGCCCTTATTGCCACCTCTGTTTTACCATAACCCACATCACCGCATATGAGCCTGTCCATAGGCCTTATGGATTCCATGTCTGAGAGCACATCATCAATGGCCTTTATCTGATCAGATGTCTCCTCATGTTCAAATGTGGCCTCAAATTCCCTGAAATAGCTGTCAGGGCGGGAAAAGGCAAAACCCTCTTTATATTTTCTTACGGCATATATATCGACAAGCTGTCTGGCTATCTCCATTATGGCCTTTTTGGCCTTCTGTTTAACTACCTTCCATGCCTTGCCGCCAAGCTGGTCAAGCTTGGGGTTCTTGTCATCAGCACCCACATATTTCTGCATAATGCTGATACGGTCAGCAGGGATATAAAGGCGGTCTGTGCCTGCATACTCAATAAGGACAAAGTCATTTATCTTGTTCTGTATCTCCATCCTTATGAGCCCGCCATACTGGCCTATGCCGTGATCCTCATGCACAACAAGGTCGCCCACTGCAAGCTGGCCAAAGGATGTCCAGTCAATACCCCCCTCTTCGCTCTTCCTTTTTGCCCTTGCCCGTTTGGGGCCGAATATCTCATCCTCGCTTATCACATAGAGTCCGATATCCTCCCACCCGAACCCTCTTGAGAGCCGACCAATACAGATATGAAGCCTCTTTCTGGCTGAGACAGCAAAAAAGCTCTCCACGGTTTCATCAACCTGCACATTGTAATTGCCCAGTATCTCCTCAAGCCTTGCAGCCTGCTGTTCTGTCCTGCACACAAGGATAATGGTTGCGCCCTGATTCATCCAGAGGGATATCCTCTCTGCAAGCGGGGCCATGGATACGCGCCCCTTGCCTGTGAGCCTCAGGTCAAACGCAAACTCTATGTCATGGGCGCCCTTTACCTCTATTGCTTTACCTGTCTGGTCAGGCAGCGTTATTGTAAGGCTGTTAAAACTGACCCTCTGATGGCCATTAATGCCCTCTTCAAATTCCCTATCAGTTAAAAGCACCCCCTCTATATCAGGAAAGATAGATCCCCTGTTCTCTGCCTCCTCCAGATACTTTACCTTGTCCCTTTCAAATCTGAACTGGAACTTTTCCTTATCTGTCTCTATCCTCTCACTCTCCATAAGAAGGATAATCCCGGAAGCGGGGAAATAATCAAACAGACTGTTAAGTTCAGGATAAAAATGGTTAAGCCACGCCTCCTGACCAGGGAAGCTTACCCCTTCCCCTGCCTGCTCAGGGAGCCTTCCCATTGACCTTGCCCTCATCATGGCCTCCTCATCCATGATGATTTCACTTGATGGTAAAAGGATCATCTCCTTTAACCGGTCTGTTGAGCGCTGTGAGAGCTGATCAAAATGGCGGATGGACTCAAGCCTGTCGCCCCAGAACTCTAACCGGATCGGCATCTCATAGAGTGGCGGAAATATATCTATTACACCACCGCGCACAGAATAATCGCCCGGCTCTTCCACCAGTGCGGTGCGTAAGTATCCCCCCGTCTCAAGTTTTTTTATAAAATCGTCACGCGGAAAATCCTCACCCGGTTCAAGGTATTCCAGTGTCCTTATAAGGGCCTTCTTGGGCATGATCTTTAAAAGCAGCGCCTCAAGAGAGGTGATAACCACCGGGTTTTTACAGGATGTAAGGGCATAAAGGGCCTGAAGCCTGCGGTTAATAATGTTCCGGTGAGGGCTTAAGCCTGTAAGTGGAGAGAGGTCATAGGCAGGGAAATCAAAAAGCCTCTTTTCCTGCTGACTCCCTGAAACAAAACCCTTCGGGAGAAAAAACTGCAACTCCCTCGTAAGCCTTACTGCCTCCTTTGCAGTGGGCAGGATAATAAGAAAGGGGCTCTCCTGCCCGATCAAGAGCCCTGAGATAAGATATGACCTTGCAGCGTTATCTATGCCAGAGACAGAGATATCCCTGTTGCCGTTTGATATCAGCTTAATAAGTTCGTTTATGTATGAGTTATCAGTGATCATAGTAAATAAAGGGTTCCAGGGGTCCAGAGGTCAAGGGTTCGAGTGCCATGCCAATATAAAACTAATGGATCCCCCGATCAAGTCGGGGGATGACGAATAGTTTTTGATGTTTGAAAACCGTTATGCCCGACTTGATCGGGCATCCATTAAAAAGCTATCTCCTCTGAATATTTCCCTTTTATCCTCCATAGTTTTTACAAGGTGTAAAATATTTTTCTTGATAAAAATATTTTCCTCCCCGGATTTGATATCCCGTTCGGGTCAAACAGCTCCTTCATCTTTTCTGTCAGCAAACACCATACTCTATAATTTTTTAGTATAATTTATAAAGACAAAAAATATGAAAGGGTGAATGCGCTTAGTCTGTTATATGGAAAATCAGCATAGTGGTTGATGATAGTTTTTAAGAAGGGATATCTTCAGTTTAGAATATATCCCAGGACTATGTCGCAGAGGGGGTCATCATCCATATATTCCATCTGATCATTAAAAGTCACCTTTCCGTGATACTCCCTTTTAAGTTCATATTCGCCATCACTTGCAATATGAAGCAATATCTCAGAGCAGGCAGGACAAAGGGGGCCATGCTCATTATTTTCATCAAAAAATGAAAGTGTCCAGTTCTCAGCAATCAGATCTTCAACATTATCAGCAGACAAACCGCAAATGGTACAATTCATGATTCCTTTAACAACTCCTGTAAAAATGGTTCCCGATTCCTATTCAGAATCCAAAACTGAGAGGGAGGTTATACCAGAATATTTTTCATTACAAGAAATTTTTTACTGTTAAGGCGGGTAACTATTTGAGGTGGTTTTGTCTGTATCCTTATTTTATACCCCTTGAGTAGTTCACAAGTATTACCCTGTGTTTTTTTGTATCGTTTTCTATCCTATGGAGCAGGGCAAGGGTTTTAGCATCTGATGTCTTTATCAACTTTGTAAAGGCGGATTCATTCAGATTAGCCTCTATCTCTGCACCTAGTGAATATGCCTCGCTTTCTGACAAGTTATCTGAAGATGCCTTTTTGATTAGAAGATTCAGATTTGCAATAAACCCTTTTAAGTTTTCAATCTTTATATCAATATCAACAGCAACTTTGCCATCATTAACCTCTTTACGTATCTCGTTCAGGGTGTCAGCATGAAGTTTCTCTTCAAGGGCAATGGCCTCCCAGAATTTTTTTACAGGGGTGGATAAATTATTCTGGGTAGAAAATCTGGTGTATAACCTGTTAAGAACCGATTCAATTTTTATAAGGCCTAAAAGCAGTTGATCTCTTTCATTGTCAGGCATCATTCAATCCATTCAGATGAATCAACAAGAATCATTTATCTGTCCTCATCTCGTCAAGATTGCCGGACCATTTCAACTTCCCTCTATATTTCTTGATTTCTTTATGGCTATTCATTTGGACCAGCAGTTTCAATCCCTCTTCAATGGCATCCTTTTTCGTTCTGAAACCGGAAACCTTTAGCGCTGATTCCATCAGATTATCATTTATTACAACATTTGTTCTCATTACTTACCTTTCATGTGTATACTTGTAGGCATTATATACATCAGCACCAAATATTGAAAGATATTTTGTTGTACAAATTGGTGGCTCATCAGTTCCGGACAACTTCACTTTTAGGATTTCTTACATAAATATACCCGGAATTTTTAAAACTATTCTTTTAAAGGATTGGCTGTTTTTTGAGCCAGATAAGCGACTCGCCTCTGCCGGAATCATAAAATTGTTTTCCGATATCTGCCTTGAGCTGGGCTAGACCATTGGCATATTCTTCTTCATCAAGAAGGCGAAACATCACGCTTTTTTCCTCAACCAAAATCCAATATTGTCGTAGACCCTGAGAAAGAGATTCATTCTGCAAACCTTGATATCAGTGTATCTGAATGGCCCCGGGTATTGTAATATATACTGCTGGCTTTATTGTAGCTTAAAAGCAACAGTTGCCAAGATTATTAAAACTTGCAGGACGAAACAGCTTAAGGGTTTACTATTGCGCCTTTGCTCTTTCACCCTTTTTGCTGTAACTGTAAAAAAACCTTTAATATTTATACTGTTATGTTATTTCCGGTCTGCATCTCAATAAAAAAGTTATGATAATCCCGCTGAAAAATGTGCATCTGAATCTGGAGTAAAGAGCAAATATAGAACTCGTTATCTTCTGCTTTTCCCTTTAAAAGGCGATTCATCATTGAAGTCAGGTAAAAATTCCGATTGTTCTTTGGGGTCAGAACCATACCCTGCGGGGAACTGCACAAACATATTCGTAAATCCCAGGTCAAGGGCATGGGAGTAAACCGCATAAAACTCATTAACAGTCAAAAACCGATTCATATCCTCTTCATCATGCCTCAATACAGGGTGATACTGTGACATAAGACTTAAAGGGAGCAATGGCCCGAATTCCAGGAATAGCGAATCAAGGGCATGGATGGAGTTTTTTATCTTACCCGGAAGTATCAGGTGCCTGACCAGCACACCTTTTGAGGCAACCTCATTATCCCCTGATGATGAATCCAGAAAACCTTTCTGCCTTACCATCTCTGCGATTGCATCAAGGGCCTTATGAGGGTAGTCACTGCACCTTGAAAATCTTTTAGCGATCTCAGGGTTTGAATATTTGTAATCAGGCATATAAATATCTGCATATTCCTCTGCTGTTTTGAGAAGCCCGACAGCCTGATAACCTGAGCAGTTATAAAGGATCGGCAGATTGTAGCCATTCTCCCTTAGTTGCTCAACAAGCCTGAATGTGTATGGGTAAAAGTGATCAGGTGTAACAAAATTGATATTGTGCACCCTGTACTCATCTATCATTGCCTTTGTCTTTATGTAAAACTCTTCCTGCGTCACTATATCCCCTGACCCATCAAGGGATATCTGGTGGTTCTGGCAGAATGTGCACCTTAGAGAGCAGCCACTGAAAAATATGGTGCCTGAACCTGAGTTACCTGATATGGGCGGCTCTTCACCAAAGTGCGGCCCGATATGCGCAATTCTCAGCTCATTGCTCTGCCCGCAAAAGGCCTTTTTTTCAGAACCGGGCAGGGTGCGGTCCACACCGCATCTTCTGGGACACAACTCGCATTTTTTAAATAATGATAAGTAATCCATTTTCTCTAAAACAACGACAACTGCTTCTCCTGTTTCTTTCGTTTAAAACTCCCCCGCTCAAGGGGCTTTATATTCTTTAACGGGATCAGATCAATAAATGGTGACCTCTCCATATGAACAAACCGGTTATTAATCTTTCTCATCTTTGCATGAGATAGTATCAGCCTGTTTTTTGCCCTTGTGATGCCTACATAAAAGAGCCTCTTCTCCTCATTCTCATCACAATCGCCATACATCTTGAGCGGGATGATATTATCCTCGCACCCAGTAATAAATACTACCGGCCACTCAAGCCCCTTTGCCGCATGCATGGTCATGACAGCTACCCTGTCACCCCTGATAGCGCTGTTGTCTATGCCCCTTTCAAGTAAGAGTATATCTGCGGCATTTAGAGGCCCTGACACCCCAGAAACAGCCTCCTTCAATCTTTCGACACCCCTTTTTACCTCTTCTGTTGAGGGGTCGAGGTTATGGATAGAAACAGCCTCATCTATTAACCCGCAAACGCCATTATCTTTTGATAATGTCTCTTTTGAGCTGTCCGGTGTGAGATTATATTCCCTGACCTTACAGAGATATCTCTCCCGGCAAAATATGTTATCAGGGGAAACCCTTGACCTGATGTATGCCATAATTACATCAACGGGGAATAGCTCTGTAAATGGCCTTTCACCTGATCTGACAAACGGGATGCCCGCCCTTGCTAATGCCTCTGCGATGGCGTCGCCATGTGAATTGGTGCGGTATAGCACTGCTATGTCACCAAAGCTCAAATCCTCATCCCCTGTTTCATGAGACTCCACCCTGCCGCTATCAAACGAAAAATGGCTTGTACCGCCCAGCAGTTTTTCTATTCTCTCTACCACCATCTCCGCCTCTTCATTAGCGGTGCTGCATTCAGCTATACGGATGTAATCCCCCTTTCCCCTTGTGCCCTCAAGAGGCATCTTCTTTTTAAGAATGTGAGAGGCTGCCTCAAGGATGATATCCTTTGACCGGTAATTTTTTGTGAGCGTTATCTCATGGGAGTTTGGAAAATCGGTAGTAAACCTGTGGAAGTTATCCACATCAGCCCCCCTGAAACCATATATGGACTGGTCAGGGTCCCCTATTGCGCAAATAAGATTCAAACCATCCCATACAATCTGCCTTAATATGAGAGACTGTATTGGGTTTGTATCCTGGTATTCATCCACAAAAATACGCTTATATCTGTTTGCGTATTTCATGCATGTTTCCGGGTGCAGCCTGAAGAGCCTTAAGGTCTCTGCCTCAAGGTCATCAAAATCAAGCATGTTATAGCGGCTGAGTTTTTCCCGGTATTTATCAAACAGGGGCATGATATCCACAAACGCATGGCCGGGTTCTTTACCTGTTGCATACATGAATTTAAGTTCTGAAACGGCCTTCTTGAATTTTGCCAGGGTATCTCTATCTGCGCCTGTCTCTTTAGCCGCCTCATAAGATAACAGGGCTGAGTCTGACTCTGTGCAGATAGAGAAACCTGGCAAGATGCCTATAAAGCTGCCATCAGCCCTCAATACATTCAGGCAAAAACCATGAAAGGTGGTGATGCTCATACCCTTTTCTATCATGCCCGGTATAAGCGCATCCACCCTCTCCTTCATCTCTAATGCTGCTTTATTTGTAAAGGTGAGGGCAAGCACCTGTGAGGGATTAATATTACCCTGTTCTGTTTCTTTTACTATTTTATGGGTAAGGGTCAGTGTCTTTCCAGTGCCCGGCCCTGCATTTATTATAAGGTAGGTTCCAGAATGTAAAACAGCCTCCTGCTGAAGCTCATTTAACGGGTAAAGCAGGGGATCATCGTACCTTTTTTGCTCCTCCTGTTTCACCCCTTTTTTTTTTGCCTTCAGCCCCTTTGGCACAACCTTTTCCGGTCTGTTTTCTTTCTCTGTAGCCGTAATGGCAAAAAGCCTTTTCTGCCCTATGAGTTCATCTTTTTCAGAATCCTTGAACAGGCGGATCACCCCGTATTCGCCGTCATAACCCTCCTGCCTGATTACCTCTCCATTACGCATCCTTGAAATGGCCTTTGCGAGCAGAACACCTCCTGCTGCTTCAATCTCCTCCAAATCCCGGTTGAGCAGGATATCAAGCTCAGGGCCAAGGTCGTTGAGGAGTTTTTCATAGGCTATTTCCACTGTTTTGGTATCAGGGCCGCTATCAAGTATTTCTGACAGTATCTCGCAAAGGGGAATAAGGCTGTAGAATGGTTTTGTGAGTAAGGGTGTTTCACGGTCAGCCAGTTCTGCAACACGATGAAAGACACCCACTGTAACAGGCTTCCCGCATGTGGGGCAGATGCCATTGTTTTTGATGGTATCATGGGGATGAAGCATCATATTGCACTTTCTGTGGCCATCCATGTGATACTTTCCCTCTTCAGGGTAGAACTCTATTGTGCCTAAGAATCCATCTTTTTCCTTCATGGCCCTTATCATGCTGTCATAATTAAGATCAGTATTGAAGATATTTGCCTCCCTGCCAAGCTTGGAAGGTGAATGGGCATCAGAGTTGGAGACAAGGGTATAGTTATCAAGGGCAGATAGAAGCCTGTTCATTGGGGGATCGGATGATAAACCTGTTTCAAGTGCGTGTATATGTGGAGTAAGGTCTTCAAAACACTCCTCCATGGCATCAAACCCTGATTTTGAGCCAAAGAGCGAAAACCATGGCGTCCATATATGGGCCGGTATAAAAAACCCCCTGTCGCTTGCCTCAAGTACCATTTCCAAGAGTATCTTTGAATCAAGCCCAAGTATGGGCCTGCCGTCAGACCTGATATTTCCAACCTTTTCAAGCGCCCGGTTGAATTTTTCAACCGATTCAAAATCAGGCATCAGGATAAGGTGATGGATCTTCCTGGTCTTTCCACCCTTTTTATATATTGTGCTTATCTCACCCGACAGGATAAACAGGGGTTCTGAGGCACAGGCTGAAGGCACCTGGCCTTTAATTTCCTTTTCAAATTCCGGTTTAAGCCTGTAAAGCCCTGTATCCGCATCCTCAAGCTTTTCTTTTAACTCGCGCACCCATTCAGGGTGTGTGAAATCACCTGTGCCTATAACCCTTATACCCTTTTTCTGCCCCCATAGCGAAAGGGATTCAGGGGTAAGCGCCCTTGAGGTAGCCCGTGAAAACCGGGAATGTATGTGAAGATCAGCTATAAATTTCATGGGGGTGATAATTGTGTATACGAATCGTCATGTCAAGTAAGAAAATTTTAAATAAGCCTGATTGATAAATAGACTTTTTTACAGATTTATGAAAGAATGACCTTCATATTTAAAACGTTTTCATTTGAATTTTACTTATAAAATTTCTATAGTTAGGTAAAAAATGGAAAAGGAATTTATTGATATTAAACTTGATAAAAACAAATTTTCAGTTATTTCGCTTACTGATCAATCAGATGAAAAAAATTACTGGCTTACAACCTCCCCTGTCAAACGTTTACAGCACATCGAAGTATTAAGAAGGATAAACTATGGAAATAGTGCTACCTCCAGACTTCAAAGAATTCTTGAAACAACTAAATGAAAAAAAGATCAAATACCTTTTGATAGGCGGTTATGCAGTTGGTTTCCATGGATATCCAAGGGCAACAAACGATCTGGATATCTTTATATCAAGGGACATAGAAACTGCAAATTTAATGGTTTCAGCCTTAAAAGATTTTGGATTTGATACCCCTCAACTTAATGAAGATCTTTTTCTGAAAGAAAAAAATATTGTCCGTATGGGTATTGCACCAATGAGGATTGAAATATTGAACACAATCTCAGGCGTAACTTTTGAAGATTGCTATCGTGAAAAGATAATTGAAGAAATTGATGGCATTAAAGTTTGCATTATAAATCTTGAATTTCTAAAAATTAATAAAAAGGCAAGTGGAAGACATAAAGACCTTGATGACATAGAAAATCTTCCCTAGCTGGAAAAAGGTAATAAAAAAATGGGTAGGTGTATCACCTTGAGCCCTGCGCCTTGCGCCCTTTTTTACACCTCATCAATATCTACATCCACCGGATCTTCAAAATAGGCGCCCGAGGCGCATGGCCTGCAATAGGGCTTCCCCTCTTTCATAACCTCTTTACCATCACGAACCACCTGACCGCACTGTACACAGGTGGTCTTCTTTTTTGTTGGGCCTGGCATTTCATTTTCCATACAGGGTATCCTTACCTTCTGCACCCTGAAGAGCACCTTGTCTGGCATGCGTTTATATGCTTCTATCTGCTGGGGGATCTTCTTTTCTATCTCAGGGGCATATTGAGAGGCGAGGTTACGGCTCTCCTCGGTTGATATTATCCTGTATGCCTCATTTGTCTCAAGGTTTAAAAAGGTGGCTGCCATGATCCCGTAATCGGTAAACTTGAGTGACCGCCTCCCAAGCTTTACACCTGTTACATAGGCAACCGCATCGGCAGTGCACCTGTCCATCTCAACAAAAACAATAAGCTTTTTAAGCTGATCAATCCTCTGGGGGTTATCAAGCCCTATAAGCCTGCAACCAAGCATGGCCATACGCACGCCCACCACCTGACCCGGGCAAAGGTGCCCGTGCGCCTTTGCAGAGCCCGCAAGCAATGTTTCAAATTCTTCCAATTTATCAATCCCTGCCTTAAAGTTATGTTACAGTTAACATATGAAATGGTTACCGGTCAATCGAATTCTTTATATCAAAAAAAAGATAACAACAAGAAAGTTTGTAGATCAGGTTGTAAGTGAATAAAAAGTGCATAATTTTACCTGTAAAAATCAGCCCGGGCATGATAAATGGAAGCCTTTTATATTAAATTTACAAACTTAAAATATAGTGATATAAAAGCAAGGCTGAAAGAGTTCGAAAGGCTGATAAGAGTAACGCACGGAGATTATCAGGGTTATTGAGGCATTTATATTATATTGATAAAGTTTTTACTGCATATAATCTGTTTCTATTCTGCAATAATGACTTCAAAAAGAGATATAACCAGAGCGCCTATGTATATATCCGGCCTTACACCCCAAAAAAGCAACAGGAGGTTTACAATTGAACCAGACATATAAAAATCTTGCACTCTGGCTGGTAATTGGTCTCATGATCTTCGTGATGGTCCAGATATTAAATAAAAAGAATACAACCAGTTCAGTAGTTCCCTACAGTGAATTTATCGCTATGGTCGAAAACGGTAAGATCGATAGTGTGGATATAAAAGGAAATAATATAACAGGCACATCCGGGCAGGTCTCATTTAACACATATAATCCGAATGACCCTGAACTTATAAGGCTTTTAATGGATAAGGGGGTAAGGGTAACTGCAAAACCGCCTGAAGACTCGCCCTGGTTTCAGATTATCCTCTCATGGGCGCCAATGCTTCTTCTGATAGGTGTATGGATATTCTTTATGCGGCAGATGCAGTCAGGCGGAGGCAAGGCCCTTTCATTTGGTAAAAGCCGGGCCAGGCTCATGAACGATTCACAGGAAAAGGTAACCTTTGATGATGTTGCCGGCATAGATGAGGCAAAGGAAGAGCTCCAGGAGATCATAGAATTTTTAAGGGAACCCAAAAAATTCACAAGGCTTGGCGGGAGGATACCTAAAGGCGTTCTGCTTGTTGGCTCACCGGGCACAGGCAAAACCCTGCTCGCACGCGCTATTGCTGGCGAGGCAGGTGTGCCATTCTTCAGCATAAGCGGCTCTGATTTTGTAGAGATGTTTGTAGGTGTAGGCGCTTCAAGGGTTAGAGACCTCTTTATGCAGGGCAAAAAGAATGCCCCCTGCATCATCTTTATAGATGAAATAGATGCGGTTGGCCGTCACAGGGGGGCAGGCCTGGGCGGCGGACATGATGAGAGGGAACAGACCCTTAACCAGCTCCTTGTCGAGATGGACGGTTTTGAGTCAAACGAGGGGGTTATCCTTATCTCAGCAACCAACAGGCCTGATGTACTTGATCCTGCGCTTCTAAGGCCCGGCAGGTTTGACCGCCAGGTGGTTGTCCCACCGCCGGACATCAGGGGCCGCGAGGGGATACTCAAGGTGCACACCAAAAAGACAATTCTGGCAGACGATGTTGATATAAAGGTTCTTGCAAGAGGGACACCGGGCTTCACAGGGGCAGATATTGAAAACATGGTAAATGAAGCTGCCCTGATGGGAGCAAGGCGAGGCAAAGACAAGGTTGAAATGGTGGATTTTGAAAACGCCAAAGACAAGGTGCTCATGGGCACAGAGCGCAGGAGCATGATCATAAGTGATGAAGAGAAGAAGATCATCGCCTATCATGAGGCAGGGCATACCCTTGTGGGCAAGCTTCTTCCCCATACAGACCCTGTTCACAAGGTCTCTATCATACCCCATGGCAGGGCGCTCGGTGTAACACAGCACCTGCCTGTTGATGAAAAGCACCTCCAGCCAAAGGAATATCTGCTTAATTTTATAAAGAGCCTTATGGGTGGTCGTATCGCAGAGGAGCTTGTACTCAACATGAAAACAACCGGGGCAAGTAATGATATAGAAAGGGCAACCGATCTGGCCAGAAAGATAGTGTGCGAATATGGTATGAGTGATAACCTGGGGCCCCTAACCTACGGTAAAAAGGAGGAGCAGATATTCCTTGGCAGGGAGATATCCCAGCACAGGGATTACAGTGAACTCACAGCACAGCGGATCGACCAGGAGGTAAAGGATATTGTAATGGATGCATATAGTAACACCCGTAAGCTTATCCAGGACAATATAGAGATGCTTCATAAGATCGCAAATGCCCTTCTTGAAAAAGAGACCCTTGATGCAAAGGACATAGATGAGATCATGGGTATTGAACCTGAAAACTTTCAATTTGAGGCTGAAAAGCAATAGTTGGGAGATACTAAGAGAAAAGAGTTCTGCCTGAGCTGGGGTAAACACACCCTTGAGCTGGGCAGAAAGAGCCTGATCATGGGGGTGCTTAATGTCACTCCTGACTCCTTTTCAGACGGGGGCCACTATTTTACAAGGGAGCAGGCCATTAAACAGGCACTAGACCTGGTGGCTGACGGCGCAGATATAATTGATATTGGAGGGGAGTCAACAAGGCCATACGCTGAAAAGGTAAGTCTAGAGCAGGAGATGGAAAGGGTTATACCTGTTATCGAGGAGTTAGGCAGGATAATAAACATACCCATAAGCATAGATACCTATAAGGCAAAGGTTGCAGAGGCGGCGGTAAAAGCAGGCGCCTCAATAATAAATGACATAAGCGCACTCAGGTTTGATCCTGAAATGGGCTCTGTGGTTAAAGAGGCAGGTGTTCCCGTGATACTCATGCACATGAAGGGGACACCCGGCAATATGCAGGATAACCCGGTGTACAATGACCTGATGGGCGAGATCATCACATTCTTTAATGAGGCAGTAGATAATGCTGTTAAAACGGGCATCGAAAAAGATATGATCATACTTGACCCCGGTATAGGCTTTGGTAAGAGTTTTAGCCATAACCTTATGATTATCAGGGATTTCCAAAAACTGGCTGACCTTGGATTGCCCCTGCTCTTAGGCTCATCCAGGAAGGCATTCATAGGGAAAATACTTGATAAGCCCCCGGAGCAGAGAGATACAGGCACAATGGCTACAGTGGCAGCCGGTATCCTTAATGGCGCCCATATTGTGAGGGTGCATAATTGCAGGATGGCAAAGGAAACCGTTAAGGTTATTGATGCAATAATTGCAGGGAAAGCTCTTTCCGACTGATTTTCGTTTTAATTCCTTGAGCCATGCGCCCTGAGCCTTGAGCCCATGGATCATAAAAATAGATTATTTATCAAATAACAATTTGAAGTGAGTGAACAATATTTTATGCTTCTTTGCATTGATGTAGGAAATACCAATATAGTGATGGCCGTCTTTGACCAGGAGCGGATCATAGGCCACTGGCGTGTCAGGACAGAAAAGGAGACCACTGCTGATGAACTGGGCATCCTTGTATATAACCTCTTTCAGAGCTCCGGCATAAAAATGGACGGGGTGAGCGGCATAATTATAGCCTCTGTTGTCCCACCCCTTATTAATACACTGGAAGAGATCTCTAAAAAATATTTCAATATCAAACCTCTGGTAGTAGGAAATGGGCTTAATACCGGTATGCCCGTAAGATATGACAACCCCATGGAGGTTGGCGCAGACAGGATAGTAAACTCTGTTGCTGCATATGAAAAATACAGATGCGGCCTCATAATCGTTGATTTCGGCACAGCAACCACATTTGACTGCATAACCCCTGATGGTGAATGGATAGGAGGCGCAATATCCCCCGGCCTCATCATATCCGGGGAGGCGCTATTTTCCAGGACATCAAAGCTCCCGCGTATAGAGATTTACTCTGTCCCAAAAAATGCGATTGCAAAGAACACCATAAGCGCCATGAATGTGGGGATCATATATGGATATGCAGGCCTTGTTGACGGGCTTGTCACCCGCCTGAAAAAAGAGATGGGTCATGCGGTAAAGGTGATTGCCACAGGCGGTATTGCCCCTCTTATCGCAAAGGAGTCCTCAACAATAGACCTTATTGATGAGAACCTCACCCTTGAGGGGCTGAAGCTCCTTTATGAGAGAAACAGTTGACCCCTTTATTAAAAAGCATAAAAAAGGGCGATGCAATCGGCATAATCGCCCCTGCAAGCCCTGTGACCGATGATGAGATCTCTTCCGCTGTCCGGATAATAGAGGAGGAGGGATACATGGTAATCAAAGGGGGCCACCTTTATGATAAAAATGGATACCTTGCAGGGAGAGACGAAGACCGGCTGACTGACCTTCACGATATGTTCCTTAACAGTGATGTAAAGGCTGTGCTGTGTGCCCGCGGCGGTTATGGAACAACCCGTCTGCTTAGCAGTATAGATTTTGACATTATAAGAAAGCACCCAAAGCCTTTTGCAGGTTATAGTGACATAACCGCCCTTCTCCTTTCAATATATAAGATGACCGGGATGAATGTATGGCATGGCCCCATGTTACGCGCCATTAAAGGGAGGGAGAAGTATTTAAAGTCACTTTTAAAACAAATGGCTACGGGTGGAAGCATAGATTACAGGCTTGCTCCGGACAATGTCCTTAAAAAAGGCAGGGCCAGGGGCAGGCTTTTGGGAGGCAATCTGAGCATGATCTGCGCCATGATCGGGACAACCTATCTGCCCTCCTTTGAAGGTTCCATATTCTTTATTGAAGAGAGGGGTGAACCCCTTTACAGGATCGACAGGATGCTTACACAGTTGAGGCTTTCAGGGGTACTCAAAGGGATAAAGGGTATAATTGCCGGAAACTTTCAGGAGTGTGGAGAGGCACACAGGGTAGACGAACTTATACTGGAAAACTTTTCATATGAATACCCTGTTTACAGGGGATTTCCCGTAGGGCACGGCAACAGGAACCGCCCTGTTCCAATGGGCGCAGAGGCAGAGATGGATACCGAATCCCTTATTTTCAGGGTTGACGCATTCATGGATAAGGGATAAAAGACGGAAAATTTATCATTAAAGGGTTTATATGGATGTTATAAGATATATAGGCGGTGAATCTATAGGCATTTTATCCAGGATGGGGAGGTTATTCACCTTTCTGGGATATGCCATATATTTTTCATTAACGCCGCCATTCAAGATAGATCGAATCTTAAGGCAGATAAGGTTCATCGGCGCACAGTCTACACTGGTTGTGCTCCTGATAGGCACATTCACCGGCATGGTCATATCGCTTCAGGGTTATCACACATTGAGCCGCCTGGGCTCAGAGGCATTTTTAGGCCCTATGGTTGCCCTTTCCATAATGAAGGAGATGGCCCCTGTTCTCACAGGTTTAATGGTCACTGCAAGGGCGGGCTCTGCCCTCACCGCTGAAATAGGGATCATGCGCATCACAAATCAGATAGATGCAATAGAGATGATGGGGCTTAACCCATTTCGATACCTGGTTGCCCCGAATATAATTGCAGCTTTTATATCGCTGCCACTCCTTACAGGGATGTTTGATGCAATAGGTATCCTGGGCGGGTATCTAGTTGGGGTAGAGATATTAGGCCTTGAATATGCAACCTTTTTCGGAGAGATAAACACCTATGTAAGGGTGGATCATCTGATGGAAGGAATATACAAATCCATGAGCTTTGGCATTATTATATCATGGGTTTCATGTTATATGGGCTATTACACCGGCTCCTCAGGGTTTGGGGCCGAAGGGGTCAGTAAATCCACAACAGGTGCGGTTGTGCTTGCGGCAGTCATGATACTTGTCTGGAACTATTTTATGACCGCCTTTCTATTTTAAGGTAAAAAGTGATCGAACTTAATAACATACATAAATCCTTTAATGGACATGAGGTACTTAAAGGTGTTTCATTTAGGGTTGAAAAGGGAGAGATACTTGTTCTGATAGGCATGAGCGGGTATGGTAAAAGCGTCATCCTGAAACATGTTGTCGGCCTCTTAACCCCTGACAGGGGTGAGGTGATAGTTGACGGGCTTGAGGTTAATAAACTCAGGAAAAAGGAGCTTGCTGACCTCAGGAGCAGGATAGGTTTTCTGTTTCAGGGGGGAGCGCTTTTCGAGTCCATGACCGTGTATGACAATGTCGCATTCCCTTTGAAGGAAAAGGTGCGGCTTGACAAAACGATTATTGAAAAAAAGGTGCTCAATGTTATTGACCAGGTCGGGCTGAGCGGCGCTGAAAACAAATACCCTTCACAGTTGAGCGGGGGCATGCAGAAGAGGGCAGCGCTTGCGCGTGAACTGGTCTGGGAGCCTGAGATAATGATCTTTGATGAGCCCACAACAGGTCTTGACCCCATTATAGGGCATGCGATACTTAACCTTATTGAAGAGATGCATAACCGAATGCATTTTACCGGCATTATTATCACGCATGAATTATCGCGCGTATTCAAGATAGTCAACAAGGTTGCGATGCTTCATGAAGGTGTAATTATCGAGATGGGAAGGCCTGAAGAGATGCACTCATCCAAGAATCCGCTTGTAAGGCAGTTTTTATCAGGCGATACTGAGGGGCCTATAAGCTTCAGGTAATAATTGTGACATGGGTAGATGTCATAAAAATATATATTGACTATACAGGTAGATCAGGGGACTAAAATGAAAAAATTTGATCTTGAATTGATAGTGGGGGTATTTGTCCTTGCAGGGCTTCTCTGTCTCGGGTTTATGTCTGTCAAGCTTGCTAAAAAGGATCTGTTCAGCAGTGACGGTTATGAACTCTATGCGATTTTCAATGATGCCGGCGGCTTAAAGAGCGGGTCATCTGTTATTATAGCAGGCATTCAGGTTGGCAGGGTCAAATCCATTACAATGGAAAACTATGAGGCAAAGATAGTCATAACACTGCCAGATTCCGTAAAGATACAGGAAGACGCAATAGCCGCTATAAAGACCAGAGGGCTTATCGGGGAAAAATATCTCTCCATAACACCTGGCGGATCAGAGGTTATACTTACAAAGGGCGAGCGCATCAGGGAAACTGTGCCGGCAGTAGATATCGAAGAATTGATCTCCAACTATGTATTTGGCAAGGTATAGCCGTTAAGGAGGAATCGTGAAAATCATAACTTTAAGGAATTTGACTGCCATTTTCATACTGCTGTTCTTCAGTCTGACAATAAAGGCGGGAGAGGCTACAGACCGCATTAAGGCGGCGACAGACAAACTTATAGAAATTGTTTCAAACCATGATCTTGATGCCCCTGAGATGGCTGAAAAAAGGGCAAAGATGATACGTGAAACAGTTGATGAGGTCTTTGACTGGTCAGCGTTTTCTCAGCGGGCACTTGGCAGGCACTGGGCAACACTCAGCCAGGATCAAAAAAAGGAGTTTATCTATTATTTCGGGCAACTGCTTGAACGCACATACATGGATAAAACCAGGAATTACTCCGGTGAAAAGATGATCTTTCTTAACGAAAAGATTGATGGCAAATACGGGGTTGTCGGAGCCAAAATAACCCTTAGCAGCGGCAAGGATGCTGCCATTGAATACCGGGTGATAAAGCCTGCGGAAAAGTGGTTTATTTATGATGTGTTTGTCGAAGGCATAAGCCTTGTAAGCAACTACAGGAGTCAGTTCAGCACTATCCTGACAAAATCAGGATATGATGAGCTCTTAAAAAGACTAAAAACAAAACTGGACGAACAATCATAAACAGAGCGCTCGGCAAAGGAGTTTATATCATGAAAAGGTTATCGGCTGTTATATGTGGTATTATCGTGTCCATGCTTCTCTCAGGAAAGATCTGCGCCGGTTCTGATACGGCTGAAGGGTCACTTGCAGACAATATACGTCAGCCAATGCTTCTTGCGCAGGCAGATGCACCCATTCCGGGCTCAGAAGATGATACATACTTGGATGATGAGATGATGGATGACCTGGATGAACCCCATGTATCTATTGCTGATCCACTTGAACCAGTCAACAGGCTCTTTTTCCATATTAATGACAAGTTATACTTCTGGGTGCTTAAACCGGCTGCAAAGGGTTACAGCGCTGTAGTGCCTGAACCAGCAAGAAGAGGGGTAAAAAATTTTTTCAACAACATCTCATTCCCTGTACGATTTGTTAACTGCGTATTACAGGGCAAGTTTGAAGGGGCAGGATATGAATTCGGGAGATTCATGATCAACTCCACATTAGGTGTTGCAGGGTTTATGGACAGGGCCGCCAAACAGTTTGAGATGCCGGAGTATGATGAAGACCTGGGCCAGACCCTTGGCTCATACGGGATAGGCCACGGGTTTTTCCTTAACCTTCCTGTTCTGGGTCCTTCAAGCCTTACTGATGCAATAGGCTCTGTCGGTGATGCATTTCTTGAGCCTATGAATTATCTTGATCTGAAAACCAAGTATGATCTCTCAATAAGGGCATTTGAGACGGTTAACAAAACATCCCTCAGGATAGGGGAGTATGAAGACCTTAAAAAGTCGGCCCTTGACCCCTATGTTGCCTACAGGGATGCCTATTATCAATACAGACAGAGCCAGATTAAAAAATAGATAAAAAAAGGGCGTCAGGGTTTAATCCCGATGCCCTTTGTATTTTTTTAATTAAAGACTAAACCCGGTTCACATTAACAGCCTTGGGACCTTTATCTCCATCTTCAACATCAAAGGTCACCTCTTCACCCTCATCAAGGGATCTGTAGCCCTCTGTTTTTATTGAAGAGAAATGGACAAAAAGATCAGGACCATCCTCCTGCTGAATAAAACCAAAACCTTTTTTGTTGTTAAACCATTTTACCTTTCCCTTTGCCAATTACTTGATACCTCCTTTGAGCTGTTCTTCTCCCGGGTTTCCCCAGTGTTAAAAAAACTATAATAACAACCTTTTAAAAGGTCAATGAAAATTTATTTATCTGCTTATAGTGGTGGTAAACGTATCGAGGCATGCCTTGTCTACAAAATCGAATTATTTTTTAATGGGCCATTCACCCCGCTCAACCAGCACCTCTTTATACGCATTAAGCGCCTCATTAACCGTGGGCATGCCTGCATATGTGGAGAGCTGGAAAAGTATCTCTGCCAGTTTAGCCGGGTCGCACCCCACATTAAGCGCCCCGTTTATGTGAAGCTTAAGCTCATCAATAGCCCGTAAGGCTGCGAGCATGGCGCAGGCGGCCATCTGCCTTTCGGCAAGTGTCAGAACCGTTCTCGAATAGAGCTTCCCTGTGATATGCAGAGAGAGGTCATTGGCAAGTTCTCTATCAAACTCCTTCCAGAGTTTATAAGGAGGGTCCATCTTAATGCCTTTGCTGAACAGCTTCGCAGCAGTCTCCTGTGTCCTTTTTTTCAACTCTTCATCCATTATATTTCTCCATGATTTTTCTTACTATTGTTTTTCAATTATTTCAATTTATGAGATAACCAAAGATATGCAAGAGGTTCTGCCTGACTTGATCTTGATCGATTTTTGACAAATGCCCAATTTTTCTAATGATAAAACGATTATCGAGTGTGAATAATTTCATCCTTACAACAGATGGAGCCGTTAACCCGGATTGTTCCATATCATTTATTGCAGCATCCAATGGCCATGGTGCATTTTTTTTGCTTGTGATCATTGCAAGAATTGAGTGTTCGATAATATCACTGAAGCCACTTTTTTGTGACAAAACAAGTGCTGGACGGCGTTTGGTTCTAGAAGAATCTGTAAAAGGAAACGGCACTGCAACGATATCAAACAGCTCATAAACCATTGTATGCTTCCTCATCATTTTGCGATTCCCACTCACTTAATGTAGGAATAAGGGCTGAGCAGAAATCAATATCAATTGGCAGAGCTTTCCTTATTTTTATAATTTCATTATCTATTTCAAAGGCAATTACATCACCTGCTTTGAGATTGAGCTTACTTCTTACTGCTTCAGGAACCGTCGCCTGATATTTTTTTGTAAGCCTGCTCACTGCGGTTTGCATTGCATTCTCCTTTTATATGACTACTTGTAATACGGTATTACTATCATGCAATGTAATACATGTCAATGTAAACATATAAAAATACCTATAAAAGGGTTGAGAATGGATGATCCCTAGTTTGCAAGATCCAAGACGCATCACCATTCACAACATATCAGCATAATTCATAAATCCAATCGAGGTTAAGCCATTTTACATGAATTAACTCAAGCTGCCAGCCTGTCTTTTCCTATTTCTAAGGTTGGATAGGATATTCCTGCTTTTTCCTCGCCCTTTGCGGGAGAGGATATCTTTCCTTAATACTCTCCACTTGGGGGAGAGGGCAAGGGAGAGGGGGCCAATAAATATCTCCTTATTTCAGAAAGCACCCCCTCATGATTATTTAGCACATCATTGTTCCAGAACCTTATTACTTGGAACCCTTCATTTATTAACCAGTTATCTCTCACAATATCCTTATATCTGTAAATTGCATGCTGACCTCCATCAAGCTCAATGATCAACCTTTTTTCAAGACATATAAAATCAACTATGTAATTTCCAATAGGCTGCTGTCTCCTGAACTTGAAGCCTTCTAACTGTTTTGCCCTGATATGAGACCACATTTTTCTTTCAGCATCAGTTGAATTATGCCGAAGGGTTCTGGCTGTTTTGGTAAGGTTTTTCATCTTGAAAAATACCTCCTGTTAATAGAGGTAAAGAGTCTTGCTCCATATTAACTTCCACTCCCCTTGCGGGAGGGGCTGGGGGAGGGGTAAAGGTATTTGATTGAACAGCATTTCTATAACCACCAATTTTCACCCCCACCTAACCTCCCCTGTGAAAAAGGGGGAGGAACAAAGAAAAGCGAGGCCAGGCACGGGTCGGCTTCGCATCGCCCAGGCCACGCCTCGCTGCTGACTTAACTCCAATGCACAAGGACTCAAGAGCCAAGGGTAATCAGGCCGTCCTCAACAGGCGGAAACCGATGCTGCCGAACCGGTAGCCGAGCGCGGAGCCATTGCCACGTTCATCCGACCGACAGTCCGAAGCAAAGCTGACCCAACTGCCTGCACGGATGACCCGGCCCGAACCCGATGAAGGCCCTTTAGGAGCAGTTACCGGTCCATCAGGTAAATAGCCATACCAGTCATTACACCACTCCCACACATTACCGTGCATGTCATATAACCCCCAGGCATTGGGCCTTTTCTGCCCAACCGGATGGGTTTGATCTCAGGAATTAGCGCTGTACCAGGCGTAATCATCCAACTGGCCTTCATTGTCGCCAAAGCACCATGCGCCATTAGAACCTGCCATGCAAGCATACTCCCATTCCGCCTCATTTGACAGCCGGTATATATTTTTGCTAACTAATCCGTTCAATCGTTCTATAAATTTCTGTACGTCCTCCAAAGAAACCTGTTCCACAGGGCGGTAAGTTCCTTTATTAAAATGGCTCGGATTTTCGCCCATAATAGCCTCCCACTGTACCTGTGTCACAGGATATTTTCCAAGATAATAATCCCTGGTTAAGGTCACCTGGTGTTTCTTATTTTGATCACCCATCATAAACTTACCCGATGGAACATGGGCATATTCAATAATGGTTATTTTTTTCCAACCCCTGTATAAATATTATCCACAATCGATTCTATCGCCTTATTAACCTCCCTTGTCTTATTCACCATCCGGGTTTTTGTGACCGTCTCCTTTACTGCCCTGCGGAACAGGCCCCCAGGTTTTACAACTACCTGCTCCTGATGTGTTTCTTCTTCAGTATAAGATTCTTTAACCTTTTTAAAACCAGCCGGTGCCTTCCTTGTAATCACGACAAGTGTGTTCTATGCAGCAGTTTCTATATCTGTGATTGTTTTTTTAATGGACTGAACAACCTCAAGCATATCCATCAGGGGCCACTCTCCCCCATTTTTCAAGAATGAGTCCATGCGTTTTAGAGCCAGATTGTTACTGGCTTGCGGGGCATTCTCCCGCCAGAATTTTATCTTTCCAAGGGCTGCTTTAACAATGGGTACTGATTGTTTATATTTCTCTTTTCTCATGGCATCCAAAAACCCTCGCAATTGTTCTTCGTGGGGCTTAAAATCACCGTCTCCTGCCGCTTTAAGCGCATAGAAACGGTCCAGGTCAATTGCCTTTCCAAGAACAGGGAAGGACTTGTCCACATCTCCCATGGACATCATCACCTTGGCTACCTGAAAAAAAGCCTCTCCTACACGGGGGTTAAGGGCAATCGACTGCTCTGTATGGGCTAATGCATCTTTCATCTTTCCCTGACAATATGCAGCTCACCCGGCAGATAAAAAAGCCCTGGCAGCATCCTCTGGGTAATCGACCCGCGCATATCTGGCCGCCATCAGAAAAGATTGCTCTGTCCCGGCCAGATCCATAAGTGAAAGGTCCCCTCCGGCAAAGCCCAGTTGCAGTGAGCCTTTCATCTGGTGGAACCGCCATTCGAGTTTATACCCTGATGAGGTATGGTCACCGGCAATGGCCTTGTCGAGTTCTTCGATGCACTCCTTGTACAACCCCTGGCGGTAGGCGTCCCTGGCAATTTCAAAATGGTTGAATGCAACCGTCTGTACCGGGGTCTTGGCAATTTTGATCAATTCAGAAAGCGCGTCGTTCATGTGACCGAGTACAGCTATCACCTGGCTGAAGCCCCAATGGAACGTGGTGTTCAGTTCGGATATCCCGGCGGAGATTTCTTCCAAACCATATGAAAGCCTGTCAAACCCTTCGTTCATTGCGCCTGTAACATTATCAAATCCTTCACTAAGGCATCGGTCACCCTGTCTGTTGAAGCATCCATCACCCGGATATGTTCCCTTGCAAGGGCTTCGTTTGAGGCGATGATGTTCCGGGTCTGGCGCGAAACATCCATAGACACAGCATGACCTGCACTTCGCGAGGTCGCGTTGATGTCACTCACAAAACTCCTTGCGGTCAGGTAATCACATTAGGACATCTTTGAACCATAAGCATAGTAACTCATGAACATTCCTCCATTAGATGAATGAAATTATTTTTTGATACTATCGCACACCCCGCACCTAACGCAATTACCAGGGTCACATATTTCTGACTCTGTTTCTTTAAGGGCAAGCTTGTATTCCTTTATTAGAAATTCCTTATGAATGCCGTGATCAATAAAATCCCAGGGAAGTATTTCGTCAAACTTTTTTGGCCTGTGTACAAAGAAGTCAGTATTCAGGTCTGAATCACGGAAGGCATTTGTAAAGTCATCCTCATATTCATGCGCCTTTTTAAGAATGGCGCCTACCCTTCTATCTCCCATAGAAAGGAGCGTCTGAAGGTATGCCCACTTTGGCACATCAAAGGTGACTGTTACGCCCCCCTCCTTTGAAAGACTCTTTTTGAGGAACCTCTGCTTTTCCTTTAGGCTATTAATATCTTCCATAGGAAACCACTGAAAGGGGGTAAATGGTTTTGGTATAAAACAGTTTATGCTTAACCTGATCTGCCCTATCTCACCCCTTGACTTTGACTCCGTTACCATGACATGTTTTATCCTTTTAACAAGGTCATATATGGCAGCCACATCATCCATTGTCTCTGTTGGAAGCCCTATCAGAAAATAGAGCCTTAAGGAAAATTTACCAACCCTTGCTATCATCCGCACAGCGTCTGTGATCTTTTCATGTGTAAGATGTTTGTTTATCACCCTCCTGAGCCTTTCAGAGCCAGCCTCCGGCGCTATGGCTATATGTTTTTGGCCAGCCCTTTTCAGAATAGCGAGTATCTCTTCATTAAGGAGATCCGCCCTCAGGGAAGAGAGAGAAAAGGTCTTGCCACTGGACAGTATCTTTTCGGTTATATTATTTATGCCCGGTGTATCAAGGACAGAGGCGCTCAATAGCCCGATCTCGCTGCATCCAAAAGGGGAATCGAAAATGGCAGCCATCACCCTTTTTTCATCCTGGTACCTTGGCGGCCTGTAGACAAACCCTGCGGCGCAGAAGCGGCATGACCTGCCGCAGCCCCTGCCCAGTTCAACAAGGAGCTTGTTTGCAAACTCTGTTGAATCGGATATGATTGCTGAGCTGTTTACATTGAGATTATCCCGGCTAGTTACCGCAGACGTTATACTGTCAGGGATTCCGTGAATCAGCGGGTGTCTTGAGGCGATTAAGCCCCCTGAATCATAATCAACATGATATAGGGATGGGATATATAGGCTATCCATCCCTGAAGCGAGGTTTTGAAGAAGTTCCCTTCTTGAGCTCCCTTTACCCGCTAAGCTTTTAAAGAGTTCAATAAAGGGGTTAATGTTTTTCTCTGCCTCGCCGGTAAGAAAAAAATCTATAAAGTCTGAAATGGGTTCAGGGTTTAAAAATGTGGCAACCCCCCCGGCCATGACAAGGGGAAATGATTCATCCCTTTCCGCACTTCTAATCGGGATGCCGGCGAGGCCAAGTATTTTGAGTATGTTGGGGTAATCATTTTCAAAGGAGATAGAAAAGGCAATAAGGTCAAAGCGTGAAAGGGGGAGTCCGGATTCAATAGAGATCAGGTCCTTTCCTGCCCTCGGTTGGAGGGACAATTCCGTATCGAGAGGCAGGAAGGCCCTTTCTGCTAAAACATCATCGCGGTTGTTTAACAACCTGTACACAACCTGGAACCCCAGGTTGGACATGCCCACATAATAACTGTTGGGATAAACCAGGGCCATGCTGAGCCTCCCTCCCCGGTCTTTTTTTATTACCCCCAGCTCACGGGCCGGCTTCCCGTTTATTAAATGGGCCGAACTACCGGACATCTTCTTTTAACTAATCCGCCTTTACCCTTAAAAAGGCAGGGTAATCAAGGTCATCCTTGAAAAAGACCTTTTTAAATATCCCCTTTTTGTGTGGCATAACAGGCTCCTCTTCCTGTTTGACAGCAACCTTCTCCTCGGCCACCGCCTTTCTCTGGAATGCGGGGATGTCATATTCATCTATCTCTTCACCATTCACCTTCACAGTCCAGTTATCCTTTGCCTCTTCGGGTGTGAGGTCTCTTACTGTTCCCAGTCCGCCCATGGTTCCCAGTCTTACCACCTTCTTATATGAATCCCTGTCTATTCCGGTTGCGATTACTGTGATCTGCACCTCATCGCCCATGTCTTCATCAAAGACAATGCCCCATACTATCTCAGCATCATCAGCCACCTCTCCCTTGATGTAATTGCTTGCGAGGTCTATCTCCTCCATTGTGATATCAGGCGGCGCAGTTATATTCATCAAAAGCCCCTTTGCGCCGCTAACAGATATGTCTTCAAGGAGCGGGCTGTTGATAGCCTGCTGCGCAGCCTCGGATGCACGGTTTTCTCCCCTTGCCCTGCCTGTGCCCATTATAGCAGTGCCCATCTCAGACATCACCTTTTTCACATCGGCAAAATCAAGGTTAATAAAGCCGTTACTCATTATAAGATCCGATATGCCCTTTACCGCATTCAGAAGAACCTCGTCTGCCTTGGCAATCAGGTCTTTGAACATCGCCCCTTTTTCGCCTATTGCCTTAAGCCTTTCATTGGGGATAATTATAAGGGTATCCACATCCTTCTTGAGCTTATCAATGCCCATGAGTGCGCGGTTCATCCTTTTATCCCCTTCAAACTTGAATGGCTTTGTGACAACCGCTACCGTAAGAGCCCCGCTCTCCTTACATTCCCTTGCAATTACCGGGGCCGCGCCAGTGCCTGTGCCGCCGCCCATGCCTGCGGTTATAAAAATCATGTCTGCGCCGCTTACCCATTCACGGATCTCATTGATGCTTTCTTCAGCCGCCTGTTTCCCGATCTCAGGGTCAGCGCCTGCGCCCAGACCCCTTGTAATACCGGCACCGAGCTGGAGCCTGTTCGGGCAAAGAGACCTCTCAAGGTCCTGGCTGTCAGTATTGGCTGCAATAAAATCTACGCCTTTGAGCTGTGAGGATATCATGTTGTTTATTGCATTTCCGCCGCCCCCCCCGATGCCGATTACCTTTATTTTGGCATCATAGGTTTCCTTTCTGTCAACAAATTCAAATCTCATAGTGTCCCTCCTTATTGTTGGCCTCAACTGGCCGTTACTAAAACTATGCCACCAAACTTCACTTTGCTGCATAATTCACTCTCTTCTAAATTACATCCTTGAACCACTTCTTCATTCGATCCACAACCTTGGCAAAAATATTGGTATCCCTAATCCTGAATTTTTTGTTGCTGCTTGTCTGTTTCGCCCCGTAAAGAACAAGCCCCACTGCTGTTGCATACATGGGCTTGTTTACCACCTCAACCAGCCCCCCCACCTTGTCAGGATAGCCTATCCTGCATGGCACATTAAATATCTGCTCAGCCAGTTCAGTTACGCCCTGAAGCTCTGATGAGCCCCCTGTTATAACAACGCCCGAGTTGATTGAATCATCAAACCCTGACCTTATAAGTTCATTCTGTATAAGTGAAAATATCTCTTCAAGCCTTGGCTCAAGGATCTCGCCAAGGAACTGTCTGGGGAGCGTCCTGGGGCTGCGGCCTCCAACACCGGGCACCTCAATGATCTCATCGCTCCCGATCATGGATGTAAGGGCGCAGCCGTATTTCATCTTGATCTTTTCCGCTTCAACGGTAGGGGTTCTGATCCCTATGGAAATATCATATGTCAGGTTGTCACCGCCAAGGGCAAGCACCGAGGTATGCTTGATTGAGCCCCTTGAAAAAACGGCCATATCAGTGGTGCCCCCACCAAAGTCAATAAGGGCAGTGCCCAGGTTTCGCTCTTCATTTGTCAGCACTGCTTCACTCGAAGCTATTGATTGCAGCACTATATCATGGACATCCAGGCCCGCCCTGTTCGCGCATTTTATGATATTCTGAGCGGATGTCACTGCCCCTGTCACAATATGTATCTTTGCCTCCATCCTGACGCCTGACATGCCAAGGGGATCCATGATCCCATCCTGCTCATCAACAATAAACTCCTGTTCAAGGATATGAATTACCTCCCTGTCCATGGGTATTGCAACCGCGCTTGCCGCCTCTATGACCCTTTCAATATCCTTTTTTGTGACCTCACGCTCCTTTAATGCGATTACCCCGTGACTGTTAAAACCCTTTATATGCCCGCCAGCTATCCCTGCATAAACCGAGCTGATTTCGCACCCGGCCATTGTCTCAGCCTCTTCTATGGCCTCTTTGATGGATTGCACGGTCTTTTCTATATTGATGACCACACCCTTTCTCAACCCCTCAGAAGGATGGGTGCCCACCCCTATTATCTCAATTGCATCATTGACAATTTCACCGACAACAGCGCATATCTTTGTTGTCCCTATGTCCAGACCTACTATTATCTTTCCCGGCATTCTCTTAATTCCTGTTATATTGTTAACCTGCGTCCCTGAATGATACCACGGCGCCCTTTGTATAATTCAGGTCTATAGCCTTTACCATCTCTATCCGACCTGTTTCTTTAAGATGACCCAGTATCTTCTTCAGTTCTATCTTTTTCTCATCAAATTCACTGCATCCCATCTTTAACACAAGAGGCATTGATATGGAGTAGAGAGCGACCTTTTCACCATCTTCAAAATGCAACTCGCTCAACTCATCCTTTGACCATGCCCCCTTTTCCATTTCAAATGCAGACAGTATTTCCACTGCGAGTTTCAGGTAATGGTCACGCCTCTCGCTCTTTGGATTTATCCCGGTTATTACCGGAAAATCCTTGTTGTCACTGTAGGTAAGCTCCTTGAATGGCAACCCCTCTCTGTTCAAATAATAAAGCCTGTCCAGCGCCAGTATCGCATAGGGGATCTCCCTTTCCGCCTTAACCAGCAAAAGATTCGGGAAGCTCTTTTCAAGTTCAACCCTTTTTATCCAGGGATGGCTTTCCATCTTCCTTTTTATATCCCTCAAGTCTATTGTTAACAGGCACAGCTCACTGTCGAGATTCGATATCTCAATAAGCTCGCGCTTTGTTTTTTCATCCACCCCGGTGATTCTCACCTCCTCAAGCCTTACATAGGGAGAGGTAATCAGATACTGGTAAAGGTAGATAAAAAAAACGCTGATGGATACAGCAACCATACACAGGCCAAATATCTTCATGGACATTATTGAGATCGCCTTGAATGCCCTGAAGAATAGAGTGTAATCCTTGGGCCGCCTTCTACTAACGGCCTGTCTGTCTAGTATGGCCCTTTTTTTCATTGACCAACCACCCTGACCTCTGTTTCAAGCAGTATGCCTGAATCTTCCTTTACCTTTTTCCTTGCAACCTCTATCAGCGCAAGGATATCGGATGCCTTTGCATCGCCCGTGTTTACTATAAAATTTGCATGCTTCGGCGATATCATTGCACCCCCTATCTTAAACCCCTTTAATCCGCTTGCCTCAATAAGCCTCGCTGCAAAGTCCCCCCGGGGGTTTTTGAACACTGACCCGCAGTTTGGCATATCAAGGGGCTGACTTGCCCTGCGCATGCTCAAATTTTTTTCCACCCTTTCTCTTACCTGCCCTCTATCTTCATCTTTCAACTTCAGCGTTACACTGTATATTACTGACCTTTCCTGTATCGAACTCTTTCTGTATGAAAATTTGATCTCAGAGCCTAAAAGCTCCTCAGCATTGCCCGATGAGTTTACAATGCCTACCTTTTCTATAAAAGAGCCTGTCTCTTCGCCATATGCCCCCGCATTCATCATAACAGCGCCCCCGAGTGTGCCTGGGACGCCTGCCAGGAATTCAATGCCTGAAAGCCCTTCCCTGATACAGTATTTAATAAGCTCCCTGTTTGATACCCCTCCTCCTGCTGTCACAAGATTACCGCTTCTGCCCCTTATCATTGCCAGTTCTCCCTTAAGAATCAGCACCGCCCCTTTTATGCCCTGATCCGTGACCAGCAGGTTGCTACCCTTTCCTATTGTCAAACATCTGATCGATTCCCTGTTTAAAAAACCCATAACAGATGTCAGCAGGGGAAGATTATTTATAATACATAAAGCCTCAGCCCTTCCTCCTGCCCTTAGCGTGCTGTATGAGGCCATGTCAGCATCAAAAATTACAGAATCATTCAATAGTTCAAGAAGAGCTGACCTCTGTTTATTATCCATGATGCTGCCTTTTTTATCTCATCGCCTCAAGCAGACCCTCACCCACCTTATAAACATCACCGGCACCGAGGGTAATAACCCTGTCACCGGGCCTTACCATCTCCTTTATTAATGAGAGGGCATGGTCATGATTATTGGCAAGATACACCTCCTTATGGCCATGCTCCTTTATGCCTTTATAAAGCCATTCAGAATCAACACCCTCTATCGGCCTTTCACTCGCCGCATAAATCGGCTCAATAATGAGTACATCAGAGTGATTGAAGCTGATTACAAACCTGTCATAGAGCTCCTTTGTCCTTGTGTATCTGTGGGGCTGAAAGACAACTATCACCCTGTTCTCGGGCCATGAATTCCTTGCTGCATCAAGGGTTGCCATTATCTCTGTCGGGTGATGGCCGTAATCGTCTATCACCATAACATTATTTTTCTCCCCCTTTTTCTGGAACCTTCTGGCGAGCCCGCCAAGATCAGACAGCCCCTTTTTAATATGATCAAGGTCTATATTCAGCTCCATGCCTACACCTACAGCAGCAAGGGCATTAAGCACGCTGTGTGTCCCGGGCATACCGACTTTCATGCGGCCCAGGCTTTCACCTTTATGAATCACCTCAAAATCCGAGCTGAATGTCTGTCTGCTGATATCCTTTGCGCGCAGGTCGGCCTGTGAGGTAAGCCCGTAGGTGATATAACGTTTTTTAAGCCTTGGGATGATATTCTGTATCTCTTCATTATCAAGGCAGAGGATCGCTGCCCCGTAAAATGGAATCTTATTTATAAAACTTACAAAGGCATTTCTTATCGCATCCATGTCGCGGTAATGATCCATATGTTCACGGTCTATATTTGTGACAACAGCAATCGTGGGTGAAAGCATCATAAATGATCCGTCGCTTTCATCTGACTCTGCGACAAGTATGTCACCCTGCCCCAGCTTGGCATTGGAGCCTCCCCATATATCAAGCCTACCCCCTATAAGCACCGTGGGGTCAAGCCCTGCTGCTGTTACTATTGAGGCAACCATTGATGTTGTGGTCGTCTTGCCGTGCGCCCCTGCAATGGAAACGCCATATTTGAGCCGCATCAGCTCTGCAAGCATCTCCGCCCTCTGTATTACAGGTATATACCTCTCGCCCGCTGCAATTATCTCAGGGTTTTCAGGAGATACTGCGGATGAATAGACTACAACGTCAGCCCCTTCAATATTTTTCGCATCATGCCCTATAAAAACATTGCCTCCAAGTCTGGCAATCCTCATGGATGCGGGCGAATCCCTGAGATCACTTCCGCTTACTTTATATCCAAGATTAAGAAGGAGCTCGGCAATACCGCTCATGCCGATACCGCCGACCCCTACAAAGTGTATATGTTTTGTCTTTTCAAATGTTTTCATAATTAATTCAGGTTACCACCTGTCAGTTTACACATCTCATACACAATATCCCTTGCCGCATCAGGCCTTGCCTGTTTTTTACAACTCTCACCCATCCTTAATAACAAACCCCTGTCATTATTGAACACCATTATCTTTTCTGCCAGCATATTCCCATCAGCCCCCTGCTGGTTCAGCATAACAGCGCCGCCAGACCTTACAAGTGCCATTGCATTTGACTCCTGATGATTATTCGCGGAATTGGGAAGTGGTATAAGAATAGCCGGCCTTCCCATTGCAGCGAGTTCAAATATGGTCCCTGCGCCTGCCCTTCCTATGAATATATCAGCCTGCTCATATGCATCCCTCATGTTATCTATAAATGGGGTTAATAGCCCCTTTAAGCCGCGACTCTCATATTCCCTTTTTATCCTTTCATAATCCACATGCCCGGTGTGATGTATTACCTCCGGGAATACCCCCCTCTCTTTCATTGCCGTAAGGGCGTCAATGAAAAGGGTGTTAATCGCAACAGCCCCCTGGCTCCCCCCTGTTACAAATATTGTTAAACTCTCCTTTTCAGCCCCCGGTGGTTTTACCCCTCCTTTAAAAAGATCCCTGACAGGGTTTCCTGTCAGAAGTATTTTCTTGGCAGAAAAAAATTGTCTGCTCTCTTCAAAGGATATAAACACCCTGTCAGCTATCCTGCTCAGGAGCCTGTTTGTAATCCCGGGATATGAGTTTTGCTCATGTATCACAACAGGTATCCCCATCAATCTGCCAGCAAGGCACAACGGCCCTGAAGAGTAACCTCCTACACCAAGGATGATGTCAGGAGATTCCCTTCTTATAATGGCCATGGATTGAAAAAGGCTCAGTGGCAGCTTAAACAGGGCCATCAATGTTTCTAGAATCCCCTTTCCCTTGATGCCTTTTACTGTAAGGCGCTCCTGCCTGAAACCCGCCTTCTCAAGTATCTGTGTCTCAAGCTCCTTACCTGCTGTGACAAAGAGTATATCTGTCCCAGGGTTTCTGTTCCTGAACTCATTGCCAACCGCTATCCCCGGGAACAGATGCCCGCCGGTACCCCCACCGGCAATTATAACCTTAAGCCTTTTCTCTCCTGTTTCTATTTCTCTTTTTCTCCCTGTCTTCTTAACCTTATACCGCCTGTCCTCCATAGCTTTAGTGAAGGAGGATAAACCTGATACCGCATACCTTACAGCTTGTTTACTTCCTTGCCGATATGCTCATCAAAATGCCCATCCCAGCCATATTGACAAGAAGGGATGAACCCCCATAGCTCAAAAATGGGAGGGTCAGTCCCTTTGTCGGCAATAGTCCCATCACAACCCCCATGTTTATTATTACCTGAAGCCCCATCAGTATGGTAACCCCCAGGGCAAGATAACTGCTGTACAGATCAGGGGCATCAAGGGCTATCTTCAAGCCCCTTATTATCAGTATCAAAAACAGCATTATGATAAAGGCAATACCTATCAGTCCAAGCTCCTCTGCAAGTATGCTGAGTATGAAATCGGTATGCGACTCAGGCAGATAAAGGAGCTTCTGTTTGCTGTTTCCAAGGCCGACACCCAGTAACCCTCCTGAACCAAAGGCCAGAAAGGAATGGATGATCTGGAACCCGAAACCCTGAGGGTCTTCCCACGGTTTAAGGTAGCCCATGAGACGGTGTATCCTGTACTGCTCATGCATAATAAGATAATAGATAGCCGGAGCAGCAGCAATTACTATAGAAACAAGATGAAAGATATTCATCCCCGCAACAAACATCATTATGATCATCCAGGAGCCTATGATCACAGTTGTTCCAAGATCAGGCTGGATAAGTATCAGGGACATAAATGCGCCGACAACCATAAGATGAGGCAAAAGCCCCTTGGTAAAGCTTGACATGTAATCAGCCTTTTTAGACATGGAATAGGCCATATAGATAGCAAGGGATATTTTGACCAGCTCTGATGGCTGAGGCACAAGAGGGCCAAGCTTGATCCACCTCTGTGCGCCGCCAACCTTTTTCCCGATCCCCGGTATAAAGACCATTATGAGCATTATAAAACTAATAAAGAGAAGCGGGTACACAAGGCCTTTATATTTCTCAACAGGGATATTCTTGATTATGAAAAGGAGAAAAAACCCGAGGAGCACAAAAAAGCCCTGCTTTGCCAGATAGAAATTACTATCCTGATACTTGTGCGCAGCAAGGAATGAGCTTGAGCTGTATATGGCCACAAGCCCCATCCCCAGCAGAATTATCGTAGGGATAAGAATAAAAAAATCATATCCCCCTGCTGTATTTTTTCTCTCACTCATTTTTTAGGCCTTCCACCTTCTCCCTGAAAACCATGCCCCTGTGGCTGTAGTCAGTAAACATATCAAAACTGGAACAGGCAGGGGCAAGAAGCACCACATCACCCTTATACGCTGCCATGTATGCCTTTTTTACTGCATCTGCCATATCCGATGCATACTCGAAAGGGATATTATCTTTAAATGCATCACCCAGCATAAAACGCGCCTCGCCCATAAAGATGCCTCTTTTAACACACCGTTTTGATACCCTTACAAGCGGATCATATTCTCCGCCCTTGTGAACACCCCCTGCAATAAGGATTACCGGCCTATCAAATACCTCAATAGATTTAACTGCCGCATCAACGTTCGTGGCCTTTGAATCATCATAGAAATCTATTCCCGATATATTTGCAACATGCTCTATCCTGTGATGAAGCCCTTTAAAATCCAGAATGGTTTCCTGGATACACTCTTTTTCAATGCCGGCGCACAGGGCAACAAGCACAACCGCCATCAGATTGCTCAGGTTATGAACCCCGGGGAGTTTAAACCCATCAAGAGAGAAAGCATGGTCATTCTTCCCGGGGATAGAGGCTATAAGCCTGTTTCCGTCTATGTATGCATTGCTTCTATCCGACCTCTTTAATCCATAACGGAGCACTGTCACATCCTTTTGAGGCATAAAATTATGAAGCAGGGGGTCATCATCATTAAATATTGCATACTGCCCCATTGCCTGATTTTTTGTGATGCTCAGTTTTGACCTTGCATAGGCATCAAAACTCTCATACCTGTCAAGATGGTCAGGGGTTATGTTCAATATCAGCGAGACAAAGGGGTTGAACCTCTCTGCTGTATCAAGCTGAAAGCTGCTGACCTCTACAAGAACAAAGTCGGATTTTACCCCCTCTGATACATAATCCATAAGAGGCGTCCCTATATTGCCTCCTGCAAAAAGAGACCGCCCTGACCTCTTTATTATCTCTTCAATAAAGCTCACGGTTGTCGTCTTTCCGTTTGTGCCGGTTACAGCCAGGATAGGCGAATCAATAAGCCTTGAGGCCATCTCAAACTCACCTGATATGGGGATGCCCTTTTCCCTTGCCGCAGCAAGGGGTTTAATATCAAGAGGCACACCCGGGCTGACAATAATCATGTCCGCATTCAAAAAGGTTGCAAGTTTATGCCCTCCAACCTCTAGTTTTATGCCTGAATCTCTGACCTCTTTCAGGATATCAGCATCAAGTGCGCTTTCAGGCTTTATGTCCCCTACAGTGACATTCGCGCCCCTCTTGATAAGACACCTGGCCGTGGAAAGACCCGATTTTCCAAAACCCACAACCATGATTTTTTTACCCCTGAAATCCATGCTACCTCAGCTTTAATGTGCTCATTGATAAAAGGGTCAATATTATTGCAATTATCCAGAAACGCACTGTTACCTTTGTCTCAGGCCACCCCTTAAGTTCAAAATGATGATGGATAGGGGCCATCCTGAATATCCTGTGGCCGCCTGATATCTTGAAATACCCCACCTGAAATATTACAGAGAGTGTTTCAACCACAAAAAGCCCTCCAACGATTAAGAGGGTAATCTCCTGCTTTGTAATCACCGCCACTGTCCCAAGTATTGCGCCAAGCGGAAGAGAGCCCACATCGCCCATGAAGACCTCAGCCGGGTGAGAGTTAAACCACAGGAACCCGAGGCCTGCGCCAACAACAGCCCCACACAGCACTGCCATCTCACCGCTTCCTGCCACATAGGGGATAAGGAGATAGGATGAGAACTTGATATTTCCTGAGAGATATGAAAATACAAGATAACTCATAAATGCTATTATTATAGGGCCTATTGCCAGGCCATCAAGCCCGTCAGTCAGATTAACAGCGTTTGAAAAACCTACTATTATAAATATTGCAAAAGGGATGTACCAGGCACCCAGGTCAGGGGTAATATTTTTAAAAAAGGGTATATTCATCTGTGTATCAAACCCCGGATAAAAATAGAGAGATGCGGCTACAGGAAGCGCTATAATGCATTGCAGGAGCAACTTGCCCCTGGCACTGAGCCCTTCGCTGCTTTTCCTTGCCACCTTTAATGCATCATCCCGTAATCCTATAAGACCAAAAGCAAAAGCAACGTAGAGAGTGAGCCATATATATATATTGCTCAATTCACCCCATAACAGAACTGAGACTATGATTACCGAGATAATTATACATCCTCCCATAGTGGGTGTTCCGGCCTTTCCCATATGGGTTTTAGGGCCGTCATCACGAATATACTGTTTAAGCTGCAATGAACCCAGTTTTCTGATTGCCCATTTCCCAAAAACGATAAAAAAAATAATCGATGTGAGTGTGGCAAGTACAGTCCTGAAGGAATGATATCTGAAGAGATTCACCCAGGAGAAATCTATGTTTAATAATAGTAATATTCTATGCAGCATTTCGCCTTCTTTTCTGTTGAGAACCCTTGGGTTCAAGGGCTGATATTACTGTATTGAGAAGATGATCCACCCTGAAGGGTTTTTTTAACTGCGCAAAAACCGGCATGGACTCCTTATTTAAACTGGTATGATCCACCGGTTCACCGCTTATTAAAATAACCTTTTCCCTTCGACCCCTTTTCTTCATCATCCTTATAAGTTCCAGACCGTTGAGCTTCGGCATATTTATGTCTGTTATCAAAAGATCAAAACGTCTTTTTCCTAACTGGCGCAAAGAGTCCATGCCGTTTACTGCAAGGGTAACATTATACCCCTCCTCCATCAGGGCATCCGATAAAAGTGCCCTTATCCCGGCCTCATCATCTACCACCATTATTTTCTTTGATCTTGCCATCGTAATATACCTCCTTTCTGCCTGATATCCTTCAAGCCCTGAACCACCTTTTCAAGCCCCATCATGCGCGACCCCTTTAAGAGGATGAGATCGCCCTTTTCCACGACATCATTTATCCCCTTAACCATGTCATGGTGAGATTTGACCATAATGGCCCGCTCCTCCGGAAACCCTGCATCTAAAGCGCCCTCACGCATGTATCGGGCATGGGCGCCAATAGCAAACAGAAACCTGGCACCTGTCCCGGCAACCACTCTTCCAGCCTCAATATGCGCCTCAATAGCCCCATCCCCCAGCTCAAGCATATCCCCAAGACCCACTATCATTCGCCGTGTGCAACCAGCCTTTTCCTTTGCTACATCAAGGGCGGCCTTCAGGGAAGATGGGTTAGAGTTGTAGGTATCATCCAGCAACAGAACATCATCAGAAAGAATAACGCTAATCAGCCTTCCTTTTACACCTTTAAATTTTTTTAGCCCGCGGGCTATGTTTTCCTTTTTCTCATTCAGACATATTGCAACAGAAGCGGCTGCAAGTGAGTTGATCAGGTTATGCATGCCTGACACGGGAAGCATTACAGGGATGCTATCATTCCTGTATTTCAGGCTGTATGAAACGCCCCCCTCACCGGAGATATTGATATCTTCAGCGCTTACATCATTTTCAGGGCCGACCCCGAATGTAAAATATTTTCGGTTGAACCGGATCGCCTCTTTCATCAGAACAGTGTCATCACCGAACAGGATGACCTTTGCTTCTGGCCGCATCTCTTCGATCATCTCAGTTTTTGCGCGCGCAACCCCCTGTATATCACCCACACCCTCAAGATGTACCGGACCCACATTGGTAATAAGACCGACATCAGGGTCTGAAATCCTTGTAAGCCTCCTGATCTCATTGAAATGGTTCATGCCCATCTCAAGTACAGCCCTTTTATGTTTATCTGTAAGCCCCAAAAGGGTAAGGGGCAGCCCTACGAGATTGTTAAAATTCCCCTGGTTCTTAAGTGTCTCACTCCCCTCTTCAAGGATGCATGCTGTCATCTCCTTTGTTGTTGTCTTACCCATGCTCCCTGTAATTGAAACCACCTTTACATCATGGCTGTGCCTGATAAATCCGGCAAAATCACCGAGGGCAGTAAGAGTGTCTCTTACCTTGATGACAGCGGCCTGCAAATCCTCTAGGACATTTTTCTCATCATCAACAACAACACAAACTGCTCCCTTTTTAACTGCCTCAGCCAAAAAATTATGACCATCAAAATTCTCACCTTTTAGCGCTATAAAAACCTCACCCTTTTTTATCTCCCTGGTATCAGTGCTCACACCGTTGATCACAGAGTCAGGCTTTCCGCTGACAAGCTGACCATTTATCGGGGCCAGAAATTCCTTCACGCTTATCGCTTTTGAGATTGCAGTCATAGGGCCTCCACCGCCTTTAATGCCTCTTCCCTGTCATCAAAGTGCCTTTTTGTATGCCCTGTTATCTGGTAATCCTCATGCCCCTTTCCTGCTATGAAAATAATATCATCTGTGTCTGCAACGGAGACGGCCATTCTAATGGCCAAACCACGATCAGCCTCGATCAGGTAGGTATTGTTTTCAGGATGAGCCCCTTGCGCCCTTTTCATGCCTGATTCTACCACCCCTTTTTCTATCTGGTTTATTATAGATTCAGGCTCTTCTGTCCTTGGGTTATCAGAGGTAATGATCACTATATCGCTGCTTTTTCCTGCAATAAGACCCATGTCATACCTCTTGCCTTTGTCCCTGTCGCCGCCGCATCCGAAAACCGTAATAAGCCTTTTCTTTACAAAAGGACGCAGGTTGTTCAGCGCCTTTGAGAGGGCATCGGGCTTATGTGAGTAGTCAACGATTATGTAGAGGCCTGCCCTGTTTGGCACCCTTTCGAGCCTACCAGGAACCCTTCTGAGATCTGCTATGCCCTCTTTAATTTTTTCCAGAGTTACCCCTGATGCAAGCGCTGCCCCGGTAGCAGCAAGGATATTATAGATATTCACCTCACCTAACAGCGGTGATTTTATCTCTATGCTGCCTAATGGGGTTATTAGTTCTGCGCTTAGCCCGTTCATATCGGCCTTTATTTTTTCCGCCCTGATATCCCAGTTGCCATTCAGGCCATATGTGAGAACAGACGCCTTTGTTAACCCGCATAATTTTATTCCACGCGGATCATCCATATTTATAACAGCGCAGCTTTTTTTATCATTCACCATAAGAGGCAGGTTTTTAAAGAGCTCACTCTTGGCCTCAAAATAGCTCTCCAGGGAATCATGATAATCAAGATGATCCCGTGAGAGGTTTGTAAATACTGCAACCCTGAAAGGAAGATCAATTGTCCTTTTCTGATGAAGAGCATGAGAGGATGCCTCCAGAACAAGATTGGTTACGCCCTCATTTGCCATTTCGCTTGCAATGCACATCAGGTCAAGGGATTCGGGCGTGGTTACAGATGAAGGGGTTACACTGCCCATGAACCTGTTGTTTACAGTGCCGATCACCCCTGTTTTTTTACCCGCTGCTGACAGCATTGATTCAATCATGTATGTTACTGTTGTCTTCCCGCTCGTCCCTGTGACACCTGTGACATCCATCTCCCTGAAGGGGTAGCCGTAGAACCTTTCAGCAAGCCTTGATAATTCCCGCCTTGTATCAGAAACCTTAATAACAGCGATCTCAGGAGGCAGGCTGACATCATTTTCAACAAGCACAGCGCTTGCCCCATTATCTATGGCTGTTTTAATAAACAGATGACCGTCAAGGGCATTACCCTTTATTGCCACAAAAAGCCACCCCGATTTTATCTTTCTTGAATCATAGCTCAGACCGGTAATATCAGGGTCAGGATTCCCAGCCAGTTTGTATCCTTTAATGGCCTCCAGTAAATACGACAGTCTCATTGCCTTTTAATAACCCCTGATATTAAAACTCAAGTCTAAAAAATTTCATATTCACAACATCATAAACACATTTTAAGCGGGAGGCCTGAAGCTTACCTTCACGGTGGTGATATTATCCATAGACACCCCCGGTTCAGGTTCCTGTTCATAGGCCCTTCCGCTTCCTTCAAAGGTAATATTTATCCCCAGATCGCTGATATTTTTTAACACCTCCCGCATGGTAAGCCCCCTGAAATCGGGCAGCAGATCTATATTTCTGTTTATAACTGTATCGGCCTCTTTAATCTCTGTAAGAGGGAGCTTCTTTTTTTCCTGCGGGTATTTTTTTACCTCAGAAACAGTCTCGTTCTCTGCCAGTATCAGTTGCGGCTGCACCCTAAGATTAGCCAGCGCCCACTGTCCAACATCTTTAAAAACAGGCGCTGCCACCACTCCGCCATAATGGCCCCCTCTTGGCTCATCAATCATGGCAAGGATAACAAGCCTTGGCCTGTTAGCCGGCACAAAACCGGTAAACATGGCAACATAATTACTTTTTGAATATCTTCCTGTTTCAGGGTCAACCTTCTGGGCAGTACTGGTTTTTCCTGCAACCCGATATCCATCAATTGCTGCATGCCTTGCTGTCCCTCTCTCTGTTGCCACATCCTCAAGCACCCTTGATACTGTCTTTGCAGTATCAGGGGAGAGGACTCTTCTCACAAACTGGGGTTGAAACTCTTTAATAATCTTTCCTGATTCATCCGTAACAGCCTTGACCAGATATGGTTTCATCAACCTTCCGCCATTTGCTATGGCAGCCATTGCTGTAGCAAGCTGCATGGATGATGCGGTCATCCCATGTCCAAAATAGGCGTTGGCCCGTTCAACCGGCCCAAGCCCTTCCGGGTTTTTTATAAGACCGTCACGTTCCCCTATCAGGTCAACCCCCGTCTTCTGGCCAAATCCGAATTTGCACATATACTCATAAAAATTTTCATACCCCAGTTCATTGCCGATCTTGTAAGCCCCGATATTGCTTGATACAACAACAATATCAGCAGCAGTCATGATTCCGTGTTTCTTTGTGTCATTTATTACCCTGTTAGCAATCCTGTACTGGCCATTTTCACAGTTGAACTTGGTGTTGGGTGTTACAACATGCGCATCAATGGCAGCTGCAAGCAAAAAGGCCTTTATTATTGAGCCTGGCTCAAAGCTGTCAGCGATCACACGGTTACGCCAGGCATCGGGTTTATAATCCCTGAATATATTGGGATTAAATGCCGGGGCAATTGTTTCGGTAGCGGGATTAAAACCCTGGGCTGTAGCCATAGCCAGTATCTCCCCTGTTTCTGGATTCATTACCAGACATTGTCCGCTTTTTGCCTTTGCCTTTATAACCGCCTTTTCAAGCGCCTGTTCGGCCTTGTATTGAATATCCTTGTCAATAGTCAGTATAAGGTTGTGGGTATCCCTTTTTTCCTCAGCCGGCTTACTGATATAAAAAGGGCGCCCAACAGCATCCTTCATCTGCACCAGTACCTGGGCATCTCCCCTTAACAGGTCATCATATTTTTTCTCAAGCCCCTCCAATCCCTGATTCTCATCACCGACAATACCGAGCAGTTGCCCTGCTATCTCTTTACCGGGGAAGAACCTTTTCGTCTCCTTTGTAAACCCGATCCCCTGAAGCCTCAACTGGCTTATATTTTCAATTTTATCAGAGGGTATCTTTCTTTTTATGTAAACAAAACTTTTATCCTTCTTAAGTAAACGTAAAATATCTCCTTCCCGCATATTTAGATGAAGGGCAAGCTGCCTAGCTGTGCCGGCCTTGTCTTCTATTCGCCTTGGTTCAGCATATACCGATCCAACCTCAAGGCTTACCGCCAGTTCATGACCTTCACGATCCAGGATCGATCCCCGCTTTGGCGGGAGGGGCACTATCTTGCGATATCCGTCCCTTGCCATCTTTTGCAGTCTGTCTTTATCAATAATCTGAAGCTGCACAGCCCTGGACAATACTGTCGACAGGGCAAACAGAAAGAAGACAGCTACAATATAAATACGGAATCTGATCCACTTTTTTTCATTTACCTTCATGGCAAAAAAACAATCTGTTCGGGAGCGGCATCTTTCAGCCCTAAAGAACGCGCGGCCGCTTCCAGGTTCTGTGGTGATTTTAAAGTGGCCAATTCAACCTTTAATTTTTTATTCAACTCCAGAAGCGCTCTTTCATCCTTCTGCAGACGACTCAGATCAAAACCGATTTGTGTGCCTTCATAATTTGACCAGACATAGCCAATACCGCTGCTCATGAAGAGGACAAGCAGAAAGGCTATCAATATGATTTGCCGGCTGGTTAGATAGAACCTGTTTTTTTTGACCCTGGAGTTGTTTATCTTGATCCCTGTACGGGAATTTCTCTTGTAGTTTGCCTCGGATGTTTTTAAGGGGCGTACCATTTTCAGATCCTTTCAGCGCCTCTAAGCCTGGCGCTCCTGGCCCGGGGATTTGCCGCTATTTCGTCCTCTTCTGGCAGGAACCCCTTTTTGTTGAGTCTAATCAACCTCTGTTTTTTGTTACAGACACAAACCGGAAGATCGGGTGGGCATATACATGAGCTTTCCCAATCTGCCATTGCCCTCTTAACAAGCCTATCTTCAAGTGAGTGATAGGTCAGGAAAAGGATCCTTCCTCCTTTGTTTAAAAGATCAGGCGCCTTCTCCAGAACAGCACTCAGGTTTTCCATCTCGTTATTCGTCAGTATCCTTAAGGCCTGAAATGCCCTGGTTGCCGGGTCCTTTTTCCTGTTCCTCTGCATCGCAGGAAAATGGGAGCGGACAATCTCGGCAAAACGGCCTGATGTTACAATCGGGGCCTTGCTGCGCTCCCTTACAATGCTTCTTGCTATTGCACGGGAGAACTGCTCTTCCCCGTATCTTTTTAAAACCGATTCTATCTCCTGGGCGGAAAGCTCATTTATAAGCTCCATCGCATTCTTTCCGCTTTCAGTATCCATCCTCATATCCAGGGGTTCATCCCGGTTAAAGCTGAAACCCCTGCCTGACTGATCAAGCTGATATGATGACATGCCTAAGTCTAACAGTATCCCGTCAACACCTTTAATGCCCGCTTGCTCAAGGGCCATATCCATATCAGCAAAATTAAACTTTAAAATGCTGTATCTATCTTTAAAACCGCCGGAATCCAGCCTTTTCCGGGTTATCTCTATGGCATCAGGGTCCCTGTCAAGGCAGATAAGCCTGCCGTTATTATCAAGCCCTTTTAATATCGCCTCGCTGTGTCCGCCTGTGCCTGTTGTGCCGTCAACATAAACACCATCTTTTCTGGTTATTAGAAGTTTTACAACCTCTGTAACCATTACCGGCCTGTGAGGATATTCCATAGCTATCAAATGCCAAGGTCAGCAAAGACCTGGCCTGATGCCTGGAAGTCATCCCTGGCGTTATTAAACTCCTCATCCCAGCGGCCCTTATCCCATATCTCAAAATATTTCAGCGCCCCTACAAGCACAACCTCTTTCTGTAAACCGGCAATCTCCCTGAGGTCGGGGGGCAATGTAATTCTACCCTGCTTAATCGGGCATTCCTGGGCACCGCTTATAAAATACCTGCGCAGTGAATTGGCCTTGCTGTCCATCAGAGGCAGGCTTGCAATCTTATCCTCAATGATACGCCAGTTTTCCTTGGTAAATGCCCTGAGACAATTAATATAGTTGGTCACAACCAGACAGACATCCTCCTTGGGATTTAATACATCCTTAAACCTTGTCGGTATGGCTAACCTCCCCTTTTCATCAAGGGTATGTCTTGATCGTCCTCTAAACATGGCGTATTTGGGCTTTCACTCCACTTTATGACACTTTGTGACACATTTTAGCTATATAGTACCCTTTGTCAAGCAAAAATATATATTTTTCTACTAAATGCAGTATGTTGTGAGACCCTTAATACAAAAATCACAACCTGTAGAAACGATATTTTGCTAATAAATGTTGATCCTGATCAAAATCAGGCAAAAATAAAAAAGATAAGCAGATAAAAAGATCTTTTTTGATGAGGGAATCCTGTTCTACAAAGTGACACGGGCAAAAAAAGTGGCGCCTGTAAAGGCGCCCAAAAACATTTAAAGTCTATTCTAATTGCATATTACAGGTATTATTAACTTAAATTAATAAAAATTAATCTTATTTGCTTTTCTCTATTCTCACACCACCATTAACAGTATTTTATGAAACAGGCGCCCCGCCTTCACCCAGTTTTGTTCTTATGTCTTTCGTGATACACCATTTGATGGTTATAGCCGCTATTCATTGGCATCATTATTATATAGTCACCTTGTGGAATATAAATTTTTAAGGAAAAAGCTTTCAGGCTCTGTTATAGTATTTGCCAATCTAAACCCAAAACATGGAGGAAATGATGTCCGGTAAAATTTCTATTTCAGGCTTATTTGGAGAAGATAAAAATAAAATCGTATATGTAATAGCGTTGATTATCCTTCTCCTCCTGATTTTTATTTTTTTTGTAATGTTTAAAAACTCTTTAAAGCCTGATCCGGTGGATCTTACAGATATACCCGGCGGCAAAAAGGGGGCGTACTTTGTAAAGGCAAACCAGGCCATTGTTGATGAGATGAAGGATAGATGGCTGCCAAATGATATTTTCTGGCCCACCATATTTCTTGATAACATGCCTAATTTCCAGCTTGGTCAGCTTGAGGTGGTAAGATATAACACAAGGGTATTGAGAGACAACCTCACCCGCATGCGGACAACAGACAAGCTTGACCCATACGCTGAGAAGGCATTCACCTCATTTTCAAACGACCCGTATAAATGGATGTTTCCATCTTCAGAGAGCAAGTGGAAAGAGGGTTATAAAAGCCTTGAGATGTATTATGAAAATCTTATATCAGGCCAATCAACATTTTATCCAAGGGCCGATAACCTTGTTCAACTTCTGGACCAGTATCTTTCACTTATGGGAGGGGTAAACACCAAACTGGTCAGCGCGGCCAGGCCATCCCGTTCCGTTAGGCCGGCATCAAAGGCTGATAATAATGTCATGAGTGAAGATGCAACAAACATTGTGGTTCCATGGCATGAGATTGATGATAATTTTTATTATGCCCAGGGGGTTGCATATTCACTGTGTCTCTCATTCAAGGCAATCAAAAAGGATTTCTATTCTGTGCTTCAGGATAAAAACTGCCTTGTAATGGTGGACAGGATCATTGAAGACCTTGAAAGATGTAGTTTTGAACCCCTGATCGTCTTTAATGGCGACCCTGACAGCATCTTCGCCAACCATTCACTTAATCTGTCAGGTATTTTTAATGATGCAAGACAGAAGATAAGTTCACTGACTGTTGCACTGGTGCAGGGCTAGTTTTTATATTGCAGGTGCACGCCGCAGCGTGCCCGAATGGCGGCACAGTTTTCTATTGGGCACGGCGCGCCGTGCCCCTGCGGATTAATCATTTTTCCTGCAATATTGTTCTGTCCTATTATCCCTGATAACACCCTGCCAGTTCATGCCAAACCCGAAATCATATTTATTGCCTTCTGAATCAACATGCACCTCCATATCAAACGGCACATCTTCCATCTGTTTTTCCACTGTATCCATATTTGCGGGCATCTGAAAAGGCAGAAGCCCTGACGGTTCCCTGTTACCGGAGATGATATCAAGTAAAGCCTGATCCTGCACATCAAAGTTAACAATGAGTGCATCAACATCCTTTTCAAATTCCCTCACAACAGTAGGGTTAGACATCCTGATAATAACAATAACAGGTTTATCCTTCATAGCTGCCCGTGAATCCAGTACCAGCTTAAGGTCACTGCTGTTGTTTACAATTACTGACTTTCCCTTGTATGACCTGTTAACTACATCTGTTTCTCGTTTATCGCCCGCGATACTTGTTTCCCGTGCCTCTAATGCCGTATATTCCCCGTATTGCAGGCTTATTGGCACAAAACCATTCCCACCCTTTTCTTTATCCTCTTTGCTGTATCCCTGGGTAGGGCCATTGTCAGGGCTGTTGATCATAACAACAGCTGCATCTGCCTCATCAGGGTTTTCTGTTACATTGAAATATTTTTTTGCAGTCGCAATATTGATAGGATAATCCCACTTCGCGGGTGTCTTCTGTCCCCAGAAGTTTGTCGATTCCGGGAAATACCTCTTGGGGATATATATGATGTTTTCCTTTTTTAATGGGAGGAGATTATTTTTATTTTTCACCAGTACAACCGATTTAATCTGCGCATCATATCCTGCCTTCATGAACGCTGGCTTACCAACTGTGGCCTTTGTCTTTTCTATATCTATGTAAGGGTTTTCAAAGAGCCCCACCCTGAAGATATTTCTTAGGAGCCGTATGGCAGATTTTTCAAAGCGTTCACGCATAGCCTTTTCACCGAATTCCTTTACCCCCTTTTCATAAGCCTCTATAACCGGGCCTGCCTCATTGTTGCCTCCAAACTGATCACCCCCTGCAATAAGTACTTTGTAATGCCGTTCAGCAACAGTGAGATCTTCAACGCCCCAGGGTGTCTGGCCGAATACTGCCATGCCAGCATCATCACGGGTTACACCCCAGTCTGTGCATACCACGCCGTCAAAGCCATATCTGTTTCGCAGCAGGTCAGTGATAAAATATCTGCTAAAGGCATTGCCAACATTTTCTCCTTCAGGGTTCTGATTAAAGGATATGGTGTAATAGGGCATGATGGCAGATGCGCTTTTTGTTCCTCCTGCAAGATTAAACGCCCCCTTGATGAATACATCTATGTGTATCTGAATATTTTTGCCAGGATACACAGCAAATTTGCCAAACCCGAAATGGGCATCGCGACCCCCTTCGCCTGAGCCACCGCCAGGCCAGTGCTTTGCCATGGCGTTTACACTCTCATAGCCCCAGCCGTCTCTTATAACACTCTCCCCTGATGAGGTCTGAAACCCGTCTATATATGCCCTTGCCATATCTGTAGATAGTTTAGGGTCAGGCCCAAATGTACCCTTAAAACGATACCACCTTGGATCTGTTGCAATGTCTATCTGGGGAGAAAGGGCTGTAGCAATCCCAAGCGCACGGTACTCAATAGATGCTATCTCCCCGAACCTTTTTACAAGCTCAGGGTCAAAGGTGGCAGCAAGGCCTATGGCACCCGGCCACCTTGATATCTCACCGCCTGCACCAAGTGTATACTCCGCATCAGAGGCAGCCTCATGCCTTGGGTCACTGCTTGTATTCACTGGTATTCCAAGACCAAGGCCCTCGCTCAATGCCTGGATATTGTTATTCCACCTTGCTGCAACCTCAGGGCTCTCCACACTGGTAATCAATACATGGCGAAGATTATCGTTAGTGATAAAATCCTTCTGCCCGTCTGAAAGGTCATATGGCCTTGCACCGCTCTCCCTGTATGACTTTCCATTATAGGTGTCATTCTGGTAAATTCCTCCGCCGGGTATCGCCTGATGTCCGCTGTAGAGCATGAGACCAGCTATCTGATAAACAGACATTTTTGAGGCCAGGTCTTTTGCCCTTTCGTCAGCGGTTAAACGCCAGTCTTCATAAGGATCAAGCACACCGTTTTTGTTAAGGTCTTTGAAGGCAAACCTGTCAACAGTCAATATCTTTACACCGGAGGATGAAGAATATCCGAGGGTTTGACCACCTCGGTTTACAACAATTTTTATATTGTACTTTTCAGTCTCGGTCCATTTAGGGCCGCATGCGGTGAGGGATATTAAAATAAATAATAAAAGTGATATGCAATTGGCTGGCGTTGATACAATTCTTTTCATGAGAAATTTCCTCCTGAATTTTGCAATGACCTTATTTAAATAATGGGTTATTGTCAATTTAGGATTCAAAATATAACCTGCTGTGCTAATATTCGCTGATTATTTACATTTATAACCATTAGCGGGGAACTGTATTATTAATGAAACCTGTTTCAATTATAAACGGCTGGGACATTGGCGGGGTAAATATTAAGGCTGTTCGGACAGAGTGCCTGGGAGACAGAGCCAGGGTAATAAATTCTGTTAGTGTACCCTTTGAGATATGGCACAACCCTGATGAGCTGGCAGGAGAACTTATAAAGGCATGGAATTATTTTAATATGGGAGCAGAAGTACTCCATGCAGTTACCATAACAGCCGAGCTTTCGGACGCATTTCGTACAAAAAGAGAAGGTATCCATTTTATACTTGATGCATTTAAAAAGTCATTTCAAGACTCTCAGATTTTTATATTCAACCTGGATGGAGGTTTTTACAATCTAAAGGAGGCAGAAAAAGATCCGCTTATGTGTGCGGCATCCAACTGGCTTGCGAGCGCAAGCCATATAGCAAATCTTCATAAAAACTGCATACTCATTGATGCAGGAAGCACAACAACCGATATTATCCCTATAAGGGATGGGCAGGTTATATGTAAGGGAATGACAGACATGGGCCGCCTCATCAATAGCGAGCTTGTATACTCCGGAGTCCTGAGAACAAACCCCAACACGATTGTGAGATCTGTCCCGATAAAAGGAAGAGAGTGCCCTGTTGCTGCCGAATATTTTACTATAATGGCTGATGTTTATCTTATACTTGGTGATATCAATGCTGATGCATATACCTGCCCCACGCCCGATAAAAGGGAGACGACAATTGATGATGCAAGGGAAAGGCTTGCAAGGCTTGTATGCGCAGATACTGAGATGCTTTCAAAAATGGAGATAGATGATATAGCCCGATACCTTGCTAAAAAACAGACAGAGCAGATTACGAAGGCAATATCAAATGTGCTTGCCATGTCAGGACTCCCGGTAGGAACATCTGCCGTTGTTACCGGAACAGGTGCCTTTCTTGCGGAAAGGGCTGCTAGATATGCCGGTATCAAGAATATCATTCATTGGAAATCAGAGGGAGACATGAACTGTTTACCAGCCTTTGCCGTGACCTATTTGCTAAACCTTTTTATCAGGAACAAATAGTATGACAGAAACAGTCATCAAGATAGGGGGGAGTCTTCTTGAGGGAAATAATCTTGCCAAGTTATGCAGGAGGCTTGGAGACATAGGCAAGAGACACAGGATTATTATAATACCGGGTGGTGGCACCTTTGCAGATGAAGTAAGGATTTTATCAGAAAAATATAAAATCGATCAGGATACCGCCCACTGGATGGCCATCCTTGCCATGAATCAGTATGGTTATTTTTTATCATCAATGATTCCCGAAAGTGTCCCAGTTGAAAATATCGATGAGGCAAAGAAATATTTGGATAAGCTGAACCCCGTGGTACTTCTCCCATATCATCTGATCACAACATTAGACCCTCTTCCCCATTCCTGGGATGTAACTTCAGATTCAATTGCAGCATGGATAACAGGATACCTTGGTGCTGAAAAGCTCATATTAGTAAAAAGTATTGATTTACTGAAAGAAAGAAGTCAAGACAGGGATTATAGAACCCCCGTTGACATGGAAAGGTTAAAAGATACAAATATAGTTGACTCGATGTTCTATACAATAATTAAAGAAAATAAAATGCGATCAGAGGACAACTCCCTTTTGTCATTCCCGCCAAGGCGGGAATCTAAAAATCAGGCTATTACTTGGATTCCCGCCTGCGCGGGAATGACAAATAAAGAGAAAAAACCGAATCCCGGACAGCCTCATGAAACCGGCCTGTGGGTTGTAAATGGCAATTATCCTGAGCAGTTAACCGGCTTGTTTGAATATTTCAAAATGGTTTGAAACCTGAGTCATATCGATACTTCAATTCAAGATAAATAGAGATTTGCTTGACAATATAACCCTATTTATAGTACATTCTTGTCTAAAAAAGGGGTTTGTTATGGACATTATCCCAAGATCCGCAGAAAAACATCTGGAAACATGGTATGGGAAAATTGGAAGGAAGCCGCTTGTCATAAGAGGCGCGAGACAGGTCGGCAAATCCACGCTGGTGCGCCAATTTGCCATAAACCATAATCTGGTATTAAATGAGATCAATCTGGAACGGTATCTTTATCTTGATAAAATATTCAAGTCACTGGATATGGATATTATTATCAGTGAACTGGATGCTTTGACCGGTAAAAATATCCTCGCTCCTGATTCTATATTATTTTTAGATGAGATCCAGGCAACTCCACATGCCATCCAGGCGCTCAGGTATTTTTATGAAGACAAACCCTCATTAGCTGTTATATGCGCTGGTTCTTTGCTTGAATTCGCCCTGTCTGAACATACCTTTTCCATGCCGGTTGGTCGAATTGAATATTATCACCTGGGGCCGGTTCAATTCAGTGAATTTCTTAATGTGGTTGATCCCAGTATAGCGCCTTACTGCTCCGGGTTTAATATTAATCAAAAAATGGCTGAATCTGCACACAAAAAATTGCTTAAACGACAGCGCGAGTATCTGTTTGTAGGTGGCATGCCGGAAGCAGTGCATGCATATTCACAAAAGGGCCATTTGGCAGATGTTACTGCCGTCCACAGATCTATTGCAGACACCTATCAGGATGATTTTTCAAAATACGCCAAGAAAAAAGATCTGGTTTTATTACAGAAGGTATTCAGGCAGATCCCTAGAATCATAGGGCAAAAGGTTAAATACAGCAATATCTCCAGAGAAGAGATATCAAGGGATGTCAAAGCGGTCATCGACCTTTTGGTGAAGGCGCGCATATGCCATCAGGTCTTTCACAGCCACTGCTCCGGTATTCCTTTGATGGCTGATATCAATGAGAAAATCTATAAACTGCTATTCATGGATGTGGGAATGGCAGCTTATCTTACAGGGATTGACTGGACTTATTTGCAGGCACTGGAAGAAAACGCCCTTGTTAATGAAGGCAAGCTTGCAGAGCAGTTTGTTGGACAGCATTTGATAAAACCATTTGAACCTCCAGTATTGAACTATTGGCTTCGGGAAGCAAAAACCACCAATGCAGAGGTCGATTATGTTATTACTAGCGGTAACCTGATAATCCCGGTTGAGGTTAAAGCCGGAAAAAGCGGTGCGTTAAAATCTCTTCAGCAATTTGCCCTGACCAAGCAGGCACCCATATGTGTCCGGTTTGATTTAAATCCCCCGGATATTTTTAACATTAAACATTCTGTTCGTTTGAATAGTGGCAGCGCCCCGGTAACCTACACATTACTATCTCTTCCCCTGTATCTGGCTGAAGAGCTGCATAGGATAATTGAAGAAATAAGGTTATCTGGTTCTGAGTTATTAATGTCACAATGAGAGAATTGATCTATGTTTGTAAAGGTTAGCGCCCTTTTAAATTGTGGTAAAACGAGAGGAATAGAATTCGCAGGAGGTGAATAATAAAATGAAAAATTAGCATTAGTTTTTACCATTATTCTTTTCATGGGTTGTGCAAACAAAGCAAAGTACGAATTACAAATGTGGCCTAAAAATATCGCATAAGAAATCCCATTCGAAAAAGGTTTAATCCTAATGAAAGAAGATGCCATAAAGATTATGCTTCTATTCAAAAGAAAACCACTTGCAAAATTCTTCATGACTGATACATATGAAACTTTGCATGTATATATTATGTCAAATAAATATTCGACCGAAGGAGACACTAAATTTTTAGAAAACCCAAAAAATTTTTTTGTTAGAGTACAAATGAATGGCTCACATGGTTTTATGGATGACAACTCTATTCAGTAATTTCCGGTTAAGAAGTTGCATAGCACGAGTCCTGGTATAATGTGCG